>NZ_JACJPV010000040.1 GCF_014696225.1 Anabaena sp. FACHB-1237
TATTATACAAATCTTGCCAAGTCGCTAAACCCCAATTATAGGTAAACCTAGCTATACCCGCGTGTTTAGCCATTAATATTTCTTGGGTTTTATTTAACTTGAGTTTTGTTTTAATGGATAAAAGCATGAGATGCTCTCAACACTGTATTTCTTTATTGTCTAAGTTTGGCACATTTTGTTTAATTTTTTAGCTAATTCATGAGAGTTATACATCAAATACTGATGAGCTTTATCTAGTTCTGTATAGGTTTGTCTATGAAACTGTCAACTTAGGACAAGCTCATAGAACCACAACAACCGGAGGATTTACCGAAAATCATGCACTGGTTAAACTGGTACACTGCTATGTGTTTTAACCAAATGCTTAACCGTAGCGGACATTTTTGGGAAAAGCGTTATCACAGTACAGGTTTTGCGAATACTGACAAAAAACGCGCTTTAAATACTTTGCGTTATATTCATGCTAATCCTAAAGCGGCAGGTGTGCAACAAGGATTATTTTATGATTTTAGTAATTATGGTGTTCACGATAGGTTAGGTAATGATGGTATCACAACTTGGCATCCAGCTTTTTTATCGTTAGGACAAACTTTAGAAGAATGTGCTGCAAAATATCGCGGTTTCTGTAAAAAATATCGTCCCCAACCTAAACCGGAAAAACGCAACCGTTGGGGAAGTCGGTTGTTATCGGGGATGAAACCACAACGAAAAGGTAAGAAGTCTTCCCCAGGACAGTTAAAGCTGTTTTGGGATGAGTTAAATTTTGATAATGAGGAAATACAAGAAGTAGCAACAAGATTTGTTAAAGCTAATTGTTATAATGCAAATCCTAACTCGTCAAAATCAGGATAACCAGGATTTGAGGATTTTCAGGATGATAAAACTCGTATTAGTCTTTATTGTACTACAGGATTTTTCACCTTGTTTGGAAAAACCGAGTACCAGGTAACGAAAACCCAGAACCCGCAAGACTTCGTACCAAATCACCTGTTAACAAATCTTAATAATTTTTTGTAACCCTTAAATGTTACACTTTACAAGTCTCGACGCGAGAAAAGAAAGAGTTTATTTCATCAAACAACCAAGGTAAAGGTGTAATAGGTGTAATAAAAGGTGATTTGTGGTAGGTGATCCCTGGGAGGTGGCCTTCTGGTGCTTTTATATCAAAAGTAATATTGCTGTAGTACAACCATCTTCCTCCTTTTATCCATCCTACTTTGTCAAAGAACTTCTGCCAAATATCCCAGTTATATTCTCTCGTTCCCCCTAAACCTTGATAAATCCGTTTCTGTACAGAAAACCCAAATCTACCATTACTGTATTTTACCCATAATTGGTCAATGGTGCGAAGGTCTGCACAGGGAAAATTATCAGGAAAATTATAAATGTGTTCATCATCTAACCAACCTTCTTTTTCCCGTTTTGCAACTGCTAACATTACCCTTCTTGTTTCCTCATCCGCTTCTTTCCATTTTCCTCCTTTGAGGTAGTCACGCAGTTTGCTATAATCCATTCCTACATCTGATTTTAATTCTACCTCTCCTGGGTTTCCACTACTAACTAAACCCAAATTTTCTCGAAACTTTAAAACCGTCGCAGTGCGTCTTTCCGGTTCTATTTCCATCCCTGCTAAAATAGCATCATTTACCCTCTGACTAATACCAGAATTATAATGTTTAGGTGCAGGTAAAATTACAGGAGGTTCATCATATTTCCGGTTAAGTGCGGGTACAGGACTAACTTCTCCCTCTTTTTTCAGTCCATTAGCTGTTAATAAATAATATAAAGTAGCAGCTAAAGCATAAACATCTGTATGAGATCCAAAATTACCTTGACGACGATATTGTTCAATAGGTGCATAACCTTCTGTTAAAGAAGCTGTCATGCTTTTTGTAGCAATACTGCGAGTTAAACCAAAATCAATTAAAACTGCTTCTTGTTGATTTTGACGTAATAAAATATTTTGGGGTTTAATATCGCGGTGTAATTGTCCTTTATTGTGGATATACTCTAAAGATTGACCAATTTGATCTATATATAATAGTGCTTCACTTTCTGATAATTGTCCTTTGCTTTGCACATACTTAAATAAAGTCATTCCATCAATATATTCCATTACCACGCCAAAAAGTTGACCTTCTTGGATAACTTCATAAACCTTGACAATATGTTTATGCTCAAAACCTTTAATTGTCAATGCTTCGTTAATAAACTTAACCTGTTGTTCTGCAAAGTCTTCTTGCAATTGCATGGTAGAGTTAAGGGTTTTAATGGCGTATAATTTACCAGTGCTAGGTTCTAACGCTTTGTAGGTGATGCCAAAACCACCTTGTCCTAAAACGCTTTGAATGGTAAATCTACCGTTGTTTATTGGTTGTCCTGGTTGCCAAATTATCATACCCTTGATCCTGCTCTGTGATTAATTTATTATACGAAGATGAGGATATTATTCGTCAATAATAAAGACATATTAAGCTACTCCATAACCAGTATAAGGGCGTTTGTAAGGAGGTTGTAAACCAAAGACAATATCCTGAGATTTTGATGTGTTAGATAAAAGTCTTCTTTTTGTCTTCGGAGTGTAGCAAGTGCATTTAAAGATTCTGCACACATTGGATGATTTGGTTGTGCTATTCTCAAAATAATATTTGTGTCAATTAAATATGTCACTAAATTTCCTCATCTTCATAAATACCTGCTCGACTAGCAGCATAATCAATGTGTCAGTAATTTTTTGCAATTCTTGAGAATGGGATTGTTGCCATGTTTGTAGGATCATAATTTTTGATAATGTGATTTTTCGCAGATTTTATTTTAGCACAATCTTGTAGGGTTATGGGGCAACCACGAAGTAGTTTACCTCTATATTAAATGTTTTTACCCGTAATTGATAAACCTTCCACAATTAAAGAAGGTGTATAGCAAGAACCATTCCAATCTGCATCTGCTCCTAAATGGGTTACTTGTTTGAGAGCATGATAAACATTACCTGCTACCATTGTATCTTTGACCCTACCAATAATCTGGCCATTTTGCACACGATATCCTAAATCAATGTTGATGGAAAAATCACCGGATAACCCACTACTTCCACCTAACATTTGATCAATTATTAAACCATCATCCAATTGATGAATTAAGTTTTGTAATGATAAATTACCCGGTTGAATGAGAAAGTTAAATAAACCAGGGGAAGGATAACCACTTAAACCAGGGCGAAATCCGTTACCTGTACTACTGAGATTTAATTCTCTGCTAGTGGTGCGATCGCTATAAAAATGCTTCAAAACGCCCTGATCAATAAATACTAATGACTGTGTAGGTTCACCTTCATCATCAAAGGGACAACTATAGGGACCTGCTTCCGGATCTTGATACAATGTCAACAGGGGGGAAATTACTAGTGTATTTTGTCGTTCTACCCAAGGTGAGGATTTTTCTAAGATGTGTTTACCATTTAAAGCTGACTGTACTGTTCCCCATAACATATCAGCAGCTTTAGCTGTAAATAATACTGGAAAACGACCTTGAGGCGTGGGTACATTTTCTTTAGCCCAATGTAATCTTTGTAAAATTTGATTAGCTAATTTATGAGGATCTAGTTGAGAACGTTGAGTTTGTCCATCAGAAACACTCAAGAAGTCATCACCACGTATCCATTCAGCAGACATATAACAGCTAAGAGTAGTGTCACTATAATATGAATCTAAACCTTGACTATTAATAATTCTTGTGTTTTCCACATCACATTCCCAATCACTATGACAGAGAACATCGGAGTAAATATCACGAACGAGAGCGATCGCTTCTTTACCCCAATCTATTAGTGTTTCTACTGAAACAGATCGACCCAAGTTAGGATAAGATATACCAGCATGACTAGATAACTCTACGGTTTCTGGCTGATTTAATTGACTTAAAGCTAAAGCCTTATCTACCATACTTTGCGGTGTGACATCACCATAGGCTACAGTAAGTCCAGGTTTATTATTATACCAAATTCGGAGGGCTATGCCTTCAGCTTGACTTGTTTCTAAAGTTTTTAGACGATTAGCTTCAAACAAAACTGGACGAGACAGCGATTGAGATTGATATACCTCTGCTGCTTCTGCACCGGACTTGAGAGCAAGTTCTAGCAGTGTTTCTGCGAGTATATTTTGTGACAAATTTCCAGAAGTCATAAAAAAAGGAGATCAAAGAGTCAGGAGTCAGTATTGGTAAAGCATGAGCTTATTAGTGTAAATTTAAGCTACAGATTTTACTAACCTACCCGCTTGGAACTTTTAGCATCGCGTAAGTGATAGTTCCAGGCTAATAAGCTGATGTGCAGCACTCACTGTATAACTAAAAAACCTAAAATTACTGTAGTGCAAGCATCTTGCTTGCATCTATTATCAAAATTAAAAGCACAACAGCTTAACTAAAGTAAACTAAAGTAAACTAAAGTAAACTAAATAACGTAAAAAAGTTTTCTGGTTCTTTAGTCATCTTTATATGACTTTTGCTATTAGACTGGGAATTAATTCCCAGTCGGGCTGAGGGTTATACTGCTAAACCTGTACAGGGAGTTGGGAGTTAGAATTTCCCCTAAATCTACATTATTTAGCTGATAGGTGACGAATAGATGATAAATTTATAACATAAGTGAGCGAGATACTCGCACTACTGATAATTAGCTCAAGGCTGATAGCTAGTAGCTTATTACAAACTTATCTCTTGTAGCAACCAGAAACCAGCAAAAGTTTGTGATTGCGGATCTGATTGTACACCAATAAAATGTACTCCTTTCGCTTCTTGTTTAGCTATATCAAAACCCTTAGCTTGTAACAACAGTTCAGAGCTACGAATATTAGCAACTATCCAGCTTTCTGTTGCACCGGTTTCTAGGATTAATCTGTCTCCCTGGGTAGTATCAAACCGCAAATAAGCTAGTTCTAAACCAGACATCCAACCAGCGATGGGTAAAGCTCTAGGGGAAAAGATCAAAATTCCAGGAATTTTAGTTTCTGGAGCTAATTTTACCAAATCTAGGGGAAAAGCCTCGCCAAAACCAATTTCCCATTCTGGCATTTCCGCTAAGTCTGCTACTGTTAATGTGACAAATGCCCATTGTTTCCCTTCTAAAGCATCTGGTAAGCGTTGTGGTAAGGGACGATCTAATCTTACAGAAGCACTACTTCCTCCTTGATATCCTTGTTCTTGAGGATATACTTCTTCCATTCGTTGTTTTATCCATTGATTGAGAACTAAAGTTTTACGGCTAGGTAAGGCAGGAATACCCACACCTTCGCAGGCTTTAGTAATCATGTTATTCATTTGTCGGCGGAAGAAGCGTATTTTAATTGGTGGTGATCCGGATTGAGAGATCGCTTCTTGTAATGCAGTGCGTAACCAACCAGAATTTACCTCTGTACTCGGGCAATATTTAGCATAGCGAAATAAGGTATCTGTTTTAGTAGTTGTGTCCACAGGACTTTCACAGACTAACACTTCCCATACTTTTTTTTGATTTTCGTCCAAAATTGGACGGGAGTAAAAATCCAGTTCCCAAATACTGCCCATGTTTTAGTTATCATAATCTGTAATTCTTTGATATTTTACAGCAGAAGTTTGTGCTAGTCACCAGAAGATGAAGTTGTAAAATGACGCTAGTACTCATTTATTTTTATTTATATATATATAAATTGACACATTCAAATCCTCAACTTTTTGAAAAGTGCAGGGATCTTGTTGTTCATGTTATCAATAAGCGATCGCTATTTTCGTAGATTAACCACTAGATATAACTGTTACATTTTATCAACTTAGCTTGTCAAGTTAATATGCTATTTAGATATTATCTGGACTTACGCAACTGGCACATTGGTAGGGTGCGGTTCGACGAGATCACCAACCACCTCAGACAGTATAAATCATGTAAATAACCAAATTGTTGATATCTGACGCACCCCACAACAGATTTTTTATTGTGACACTTGCGTAAGTCCTCATTATAACTAAATAAGAATTGTAGTTTATTTAACTTAAACTATTGCTTAAATTTATTTTTACCTTGACCTATTTTTTACCTTTTCATGACAGTTACCACTCACTAATTACTAAGTCATCTGCTAATAAAGTCTGTGCTGCTTCTAACATATAGGTAGAAATATCTTTCAAATCATCTCGATTGTCTAAATAGGTTTTTAATGCTTCCATAGGATCAATACTATTACTAGCATTTAATTCAGGAATACGAGGTTTAGCTAATTGACTGACTAATTCTGGTTGAATAGTATAACTATGAGCAGCATTTAAAGCACTATGTAAACTAGCATTATGAATTAAATCCAACTGTTCTGAACGTAATTTGTAAATTAGTCTCACTACTACATCTTGAATATTATATCGAGCGATCGCCTCAATCAAAGCAGTTTGGGGATCTTCCTGTTTAGATAAATCTACTTCAATGGTTTTAAATACCCGCGCAGGTACAGGACAAAATTCCCATTGTGCTTTACCTTTTTCCAACTCTACCATCACATAACCCTTTTCTTCTTTCTCCTCAGAAAAATCTACCCTTTCAATACTTCCAGGATAAATTACCGGAGGATCATTAGACTTATTCAAATTCTGATGTTTATGAACATGGCCTAAAGCTACATAATCAAAACAAGGTCTGGTTAATAAAGATACTGGTAAAGTAAAACCTTTTCCCACTGCTAATAATCTTTCTGCTCCTAAAGTGGCATGATCAGCCATTAAATGTGCTAATAATATGGTAGGAATTTCAGGATCAAGACGACGAATTTCTCCTTCTAACACAACATTTAATCTATCAGTTAATAAATTATTCACTTCTGATAAAGATAACCCATGAGTTTCTTGACGAGTCATCAAAGTAGAGCGAGTTAACCAAGGAAGAGTAATAACTTGAAGATCACCATTTTTAGTAGTAATACGATGAGTAGTTAAAGTATCTCCTACCACAAAACCTGGAACTCCTAAAGTGCGATAAATATTTAAACTAGCACCTCCCAAACCATGAGAATGTAGATCATGATTTCCTACTAATAAAACTGTGGGAATATCTGCATCTACCAGTCGTCTAAATTGATTTGCAAATGCTTCTTGAACATAGGGCGCTGGGGTAGCATTAGGGAAAGCATCTCCACCAAAAACTACTAAGTCTACAGGTTCATTTAATGCTCTATCAATACATAAAGATAGGGTTTGGACAAAATCTTCTAATCTGGTATTTTGTCCTGTTACAGGGTTAATACGTCCGTGAGAGAAACCACTACCAATGTGTATATCTGAAAGATGGAGAATTTTAATCATAATATTAAGCAGTTAGGAGAAATAATTTTGATCATACACTTTGTATTTGATGGTTCTCTTGTAAATAATGCCATTTTTAAATTAGTAATTCTTCTATTAAACCCGTATTTTCAGTATTTTTATTAATCAGTTCTTTTAATTTTAAATTAAGCAATATTTTTAATTGATCTTGTTTTTCCGTAGATAAAGATGCAAATTTCTGAGCGTTTTCTGGGCTAGTATCAATAGTGATTTGATGTTTCAACATAGTTTTTTTCTAATTTGAGAAACAACCATATTTTAATTATATCATAAGTTGACAATTGACAATTGACAATTGATAATTCTTTTATTTACCAATCACCAATCACCAATCACCAATCATCAAATCAATTAAATGTGAATACCACACTCAGTTTTACCCGTACCTCTCCAACGGCCAGCGCGTTCATCTTCACCTTCACCTACCCTAGTTGTGATAGGTTCATCACCAATACTAGGATAACCTTGATCGTGTAAAGGATTATAAATTACTTTGTGTTCGGCTACATACGCCCAACTTTGTTTGCGTGTCCAAGCTGCTAAAGGATTAATCTTTAATCTGCTTTTACCATCTAATTCAAATATAGGCATATTTGCACGAGTTACAGCTTGATCCCTACGACGACCAGTAATCCAAGCAACGGTGTTTAGTTCATCTAAACCGCGTTGTAAAGGTTCAATCTTGGTGATTTCATGGAATTTAAGGATATCAGTATCCCAAAGTGCTTCACCAAATTTAGCAGCAAAGGCTTCTCTTGTGTCTACATCGAGATTTTTATAGGTTCTTAAATCAAGCCCGTATATTTCTACAACTTTACCCACTAATTCTAAAGTTTCTTTAAAGTGATAAAGAGTGTCTAAAAAAATGACTGGAGTGCGTGTACCCAGGGTTTTATAAAGAATGTCAGTTAAAATGATATCATCCACATTAAAAGCACTGGTTTGTACTAGTCCTGTGGGAATATTTTGTACAGACCAGGTGATAATTTCTGTAGGAGATGCACTTTCAAACTGCTCATTTAGTTGGTCTAGGTTAAATGTGGTAGATGGTACTGTGGTCATAATATTGTTCTACGCTAGGTTTTTTACTTTACAGGACTTACGCAACTGGGACATTAGTAAGGTGCCTCAGACAGTATAAATCATATAAATACACAGATTTTTGATATCTGACGCACCCTACATCAGTGCAAATCATGTAAATATACAGATTTTTGATATCTGACGCACCCTACATCAGATTTTTGGTGTGACACTTGGGTAAGTTCTACTTTAGATAAATTTTATCTGATTAATGTACACATCACATCTAAAATCTTGATCTGCTATCAATCAAGTTTCTTAATTAATGCGATGATCACACCCTCTAGTAAAATCATTAATTATCTATTATCTTGGGATTTATCATTATGTTGCAAATACTCAAGCAATTATTTAGCTATCAAAGTTATCAAAAATACTTTACCCGCTTGATTTTACCAGTGTTGGTAATGGTATTGTCTACTGCTGTATTTATTCTTCCGGCTCATGCTACTGGTGTTTATGAAATTCCTAGTTTAAGTCCAGATACATGGATTTTAGATCAAGGTGAGGTGGTCAGTCGTGCTAATGAGGGTGAAATTAATGGTGTTTTAAGAACTTTGTCCAAAAAGACTGGCAATAATGTCAGAATTGTTACTATCCGTCGTTTTGATTACGGTGAAACTCCTTTAAGTTTTGCCCAGGGTTTATTTACTCAGTGGTTTACAGATCAGGAACAGCAAAATCATGAAACTTTATTGTTGATTGATACCCTTACCAATGGTGCAGCTATTGTTAGCGGTAATGCTGTGAAGCCTTTATTAACTGATGCTATTGCTAATAGTGTAGTTAACGAAACTTTGGGTGTGGCTTTACGTGATGGGAATAAGTATAATCAGGCTTTTTTGGATGTGAGCGATCGCCTATCTGCAGTACTTTCTGGAGAGGCTGATCCTGGTCCGCCTAAAGTAGTGGATAATGTCCAGGTAGAAGGTACTTTTACCAAGGCTGAAGATACTGATCAGGGTAATGCTACTGCTTGGGTAATAGGTTTGTTAATTGCTGCTACAGTCATTCCTATGGCTACTTATTATATTTACCAGATTAATCAGCCTTCTAGTGGTCAATAGCTATCAGCTTAAAATCAAAAAATTGACTACTGACTACTGACTACTGACAGCTAACTCCAGTCAAACTAAAAGCGCGAACATCAGTAATTTTTACCTTGACAAGTTGCCCTTTTAGTGAATTGATGTCTCCTGTAAAAAATGTCAGACGGTTTCCTCTGGTTCTTCCCATGACTTGAGTAGGATCTTTAGGATTTTGATCTTCTACTAATACTTCCTCTATTCTGCCAAAATAACGCTGCGATCGCTCACTTGCTTTTATTGCTACTAAGTGATTTAATCTTTGTAGGCGATCGCTTTTTACTTCTTCGCTTAACTGATTATCCCATAAAGCCGCTGGAGTATTAGGACGAGGAGAATAAGCTGCCGTATTCAACATATCAAAACCGATATCTTCCGTTAGTTTTAAAGTATTAACAAACTGTTCCTCCGTTTCTCCTGGAAAACCCACAATTGCATCTGCACTAATAGACGCATCCGGCATATATTCCCTAATTGTCTCAATTATGCGACGGTACTTTTCTTGATTATAACCCCGCGCCATTTCCTTTAATATCTGATTATCTCCCGACTGAAAGGGAATATGAAAATGTTCACATATTTTAGGTAATTCTGCACAGGCTTTAATCAATCTCTCTGTAAAATAGCGAGGATGACTAGTAGCAAATCTAATTCTTTCAATTCCTGGTACATCATGAATATAATAAAGCAAATCTGTTAAAGTATGTTTATGACGACCTTCAGGAGTTGAACCAGGTAAATCTCGACCATAGGCATCTATGTTTTGACCTAAAAGCGTAATCTCCTTGTAACCTTGTTTACCTAAACTTTCAATTTCTGCACGGATAGCTTCAGGAGTGCGTGACTGTTCCACACCGCGTACATTAGGAACTACACAATAAGTACAGCGTTCATTGCAACCATAAATCACATTTACCCAAGCAGTAATTTTACTATCTCGACGGGGTTGGGTAATATCTTCAAAAATGTGAACTTCTTCCGTTGCAACAATTTGATTACCTGCAAATACCGACTCCAATAAATCTTGAAGACGGTTAGCGTGTTGTGGTCCCATAACTAAATCTAGTTCAGGAACACGACGCAATAAAGCCTCTCCTTCTTGTTGGGCGACACAACCAGCAACTATTAAGGTTAAATCAGGTTGTTCGTGTTTACGTTTAGCTTGTCTGCCTAAATAGGAATATACTTTTTGTTCAGCATTGTCTCTGATAGTGCAGGTATTATAAAGGATAACATTAGCTTGATGAGGATCATCTGACCAGACAAAGCCCATATTTTCTAATATACCAGCCATGCGTTCAGAGTCAGCTTTATTCATTTGGCATCCGAAAGTTGTAATATGATAGCTGCGGTTCGTAGTCATGGGGAATTACGCTTAATTAGTAACGAATAATTTCACTATTTTATAACATTTATAACAAGTTGATCAGAATATAGACATCTGATGATAATTAAATGTGCAATGTCTGATAATGGAATTGTAGCTGGAGATAACCATACATCCTGATGTAGAAATGGAATATTCTCCTAAACTAAAGTTATAGCCTAATCGAAAATCATAAATTAAAATGAGTAATTCCCGTGTTTTGTGTCTTGGTGAAATCTTGTTCGATTGTTTAGCTGATCAATTGGGGCTAAAATTAGATGAAGTGCAATCATGGACTGCTTATCCCGGAGGTGCACCAGCAAATGTGGCCTGTGCTTTAGTGAAGTTAGGAACTTCTGCGGGTTTTATTGGTGCTGTGGGAGAAGATACGGCAGGAAATACTTTAGTACAATTATTGCAGGATGTGGGTGTGGATACAACAGGGGTGCAACGTCATTCTACCGCACCAACGAGACAAGTTTATGTAGTGCGAGATTTGGCTGGCGATCGCTCTTTTGCAGGTTTTGGTAAATATCAAACTTCAGAATTTGCGGATACTCGTTTAGAATGGACAAAAATACCCCAGTCTCTATTTAATGATGCTGACTTTCTGGTTATGGGAACTTTGGAACTGGCCTATCCTGACAGCGAAAAAGCAGTTTATCGCGCTTTAGAGTTAGCAGAACAATATAATCTAAAAATCATTCTCGATGTGAATTGGCGGCCTGTTTTTTGGGAGGATGAAAATACAGCCAAGTCAAAAATACAAGCATTATTAAATAGATTTGATTTTCTAAAACTTACCAAAGAGGAAGCAATATGGCTATTTGATACTACAGATCCAGGCGCAATTACCTACAGTCTCAATTCTTTAGAGGGCGTATTAGTCACAGATGGAGAAAATGGTTGTAGTTATTGTTTAGGCGAAAATGAAGGAAAATTACCTGCCTTTTCCATGTCTGTAGTTGATACCACAGGCGCAGGAGATAGCTTTCTAGCCGGGTTTATCCATCAGTTGGGCAAATTTGGCATTAATAGCCTTAAAGACCCGAAAATTGCTAAAAATATGGTGATCTATGCTAGTGCGGTAGGTGCGTTGACAACTATTAAACCAGGGGCGATTACTTCTCAACCTAATGCAATGGAAGTAGAAGCATTTTTAGCTTCACAAACATAATTAATTATAATGTGATGCAGGCATCTTGCCTGCTGTGTTACAGCCCACATTCCGCACCCTGGGGTGTCACATGGTATTATCACTTAATTTTCTCTTGATTTTTGGATATAAATTATGCCTTGCTGTCCTCCTACCTCCGTTAATTTTTTGAGAATTTGTATACAATACAACCTCATGTTATCATAAAAAACGGTAAAAACCGATTGTGACAGTTGAGGGTGCGGAAGATAGGTTAAATGTTATTTAAGGGAGGTTGGTTATTCTACTGAGGAAAGATTGGTGATGTTGAATAAGCAACAGGTTGTAGATGAGTTGAGGCAGTTTTTAAGTGAATTGATGGATATGGCTGTTAATTTGGGTTATATTAGTTTGGAGGATAAAAAGGAGTTTATTAAACCTGCTCTTAAAGCGATCACTCCTCTTAGTTGTAGGGTGCGTCAGACAGTATAAATCATGTAAATAACCAAATTGTTGATATCTGACGCACCCTACCAATGTGCCAGTTGTGTAAGTCCTGGTTATACAGCACATTCCATCTACATGAGGTACACTATGAACACAGCAAGATGCCTGTGTTACAAGGGTTTTATCATTAATATCTGTACCTCACAATAACGGAAACTGCTGTATATAACGTCTCTATAGCTACTCACAAAGTAATTTACACAGCTACCAAGGTTTTGTTCTCTACTTGAGATTCAGTCTTAGGTAGTTGGGATTCTACTGCTGTACCTTTGAAGAAATCAGGATTCGCTTGGGTGTAGAATTTATAGGGGTTGCCGAATACATAGGCTTTGAAATCATCTTCAGAAATCACGCCTTCTCTCACCAAATCCCAGCTTTCAGCTAAAGGTGCGGTGAGATCGGGTACATCCCAGTGTCCAACATCGGAGGAGTAAATAGCGTTCAGCTTGACTCCCAATGGGTTGGCTTTGTCGTTGAATGCCGCTCCAATGGTACGATCATCAGACTCAGAACCAAAGAAGAAGCTGTTGACCCAAGCGTCGCGGATATCTTCAATAGTCTTAATCCCTGCTGCACCAAAATCTTCTAGTTCACTACCAATTGGTGAACGGCTGTGACGGTTAAAGGAAGATCCCAATACACTCTTGGTCAATTCTTCTTTGCTGAGGGAATGTCCTTGAGTAATATCACCACCATACTTTTCAAACAACTCAAACAACTCATCGGGGTTGGCTAAATCTGGGTTATAGTTTTGCAATCCTTCTAAACTCCGTTTGGAGAAACGATCCACTAAATGAATGTAGACGTGAGCACCCCAATCTGCACCACCTTCTAGCATACCGACACGCAATTGTGGGAAGCGTCTAGTTACACCACCGAAGAACAAGGCTTTGGCAAATGCTTGTGAACCATCAGCAAAGTGACCGATATGGTTGTTCATGTAGTTACTAATGGAGGAACGTCCAGTCCATCCTTGACTACCATAATGGGTGGTGAGAGGTACACCTAATTCGACAGCTTTAGCCCAGAAGGGATCGTAGTCGTATTCACTATCTAGACCGAAAAAGTCAATGTAAGAGGCATATTTGCCAATTTCTGGGAATTGATCGGCTGGATATTTATCAGCGATCGCCCTAATGGGACGTTTCACACCACCAGGAATATTTGCCACTTTTAGCCCCAGTGTTTTTACTGCAAACTCTAACTCCTCGATTGCTTCTTGGGGAGTAGTCATGGGGATACCAGCTACCACAGTCAGGCGATCGCTATATTTGCGGTAAATATCAGCATGATAGTGATTAATTGCTCGTTGCAATAATTGACGATTCTCCTTACTTGCACCAGCCGCAGCTAAGGCATTATTGGGGAATAATACCGAATAATCTGATCCTTGCTCCGCTTGACGTTCATACAGTAATGCAGGGAGAGTGTAGGTAGCCAAATCTAAGGTATTACGAGTAACTCTAGCCCACCAAGGCGATCTTAATGTGCGGTTATATTGACGTTCTTCTGGAGTTTGTTCATACCAGTCCTTACCTTCACTTTTCGTATTCAGACGGGAAGATTCAGCTTTACGTAATTCATCTACCAGTTTCACACCGCCATAGTGAGCAATATAATCCTCCAGTGCAGGAGTAAAATCATTAGTGTGAACATCAGTATCAATGACAGGATAATCCAGATTGGCTCTAACTGCGGCTGAGGGAGAGCTTTTCAATTTGCTATATTTAGTCATATTTTCCTTAGAAAAGTTGCAAGACAATTTAGATGTTCGACTTCTCAAGTAATTGCAGAATCTAAAAGTTATGAATTTTCAAGAAATCGGGGATCTGTGGGAGATTGTGCTGTTGATTTTGACTTGAGTTTTAAACGTGAGATTGAAGATTCTCGTCTTTTGGACAAGCCTAACTTTCCGATAGTTTGAAACCCCGGTAGGCTTTTAACGTCTGTGCTGACGATCTCTTGTAGGGTGCGTCAGATGCGATAAATTCGTTATTGTGAACAAATTTCCGACTGACGCACCATACTTTTTTATTTATGCCGACACCAATGTTTTTTCCTGTTGTTTAACCGCAAAACGATTTACCGGACGACGCAAACCAAGATTTTCACGCAACGTACTACCTTCGTATTCAGTACGGAATAGTCCACGTTTTTGCAAAACAGGAACAACTAAATTTACAAACTCATCCAACCCTGTAGGCAGAATAGGAGGCATAATATTGAAACCATCAGCCGCACCATTGATAAACCATTCTTCTAATTGATCAGCAATAGTTTCAGCAGTACCCAAAATAGTACGATGACCCCGCGCAGTCGCCAAAGATAGATACAATTGACCTAAGGTAAGACCACCGCGAGTAGCTAAGTCCGTCACCAGTTTCAAGCGACTCTTATTATTGTTAGTGTCACTGGGTAATTCTGGTGCTAAATCATCAAAAGAGAATTGTGATAAATCCACACCTTTGTAATAATTTTTGAGGATTCCCCAAGCTACATCAGGATGAATTAAAGATTGCAAAAACTCATATTTTTCCTGAGCTTCTTCTTCAGTACGTCCTATAATCGGAAAAGCACCAGGCATAATTTTGAGATCATCGGGAGAACGTCCGTATTTTGCCAACCGCCCTTTGACATCTGCGTAGAATTGTTGGGCATCAGCTAAGGTTTGATTAGCTGTAAATATTACCTCAGCAGTACGGGCAGCTAAATCTCTACCTGCTTCAGAAGCACCAGCTTGTACAATTACTGGATAACCTTGGGGAGGACGACCTACATTTAAAGGACCTCTCACAGAAAAATATTTGCCTTTATGGTTCAGTGTGTGCAGTTTGTTAGTATCAAAATAAACACCAGATTCTCTATCACGAATAAAGGCATCATCTTCCCAACTATCCCACAATCCTTGTACCACTTCCACAAATTCTTGAGCCCGTTCATAACGTTGACCGTGGTCTGGATGATGCTCTAGTCCAAAATTAGCTGCCGCATTTTCATTTCCTGTGGTGACAACATTCCACCCTGCCCTCCCCTTACTCAAATGATCCAAGGAAGCAAACTTCCGTGCCAATGTGTAGGGATCTTCATAAGTAGTGGAAGCAGTGGCAATAAAGCCGATGTTTGTAGTCACAGAGGATAACGCAGAAAACAGAGTCACAGGCTCAAAATGGGCAATTTTACCATTGCGACTTTGAGTTTCTGGCGAACCCCCCCAAATTCCTGGACTATCCGCTAGAAAAACCGCATCAAATAACCCCCGTTCAGCAGTTTGAGTAATCTCTTTATAATGCTCAAAATTCAGACCTGCATCTATTTGTGTACGAGGGTGTCGCCAAGCAGAAACATGATGTCCAGTGGCTTGAATAAATGCACCCAAACGAAACTTACGCTTTTGACCCATATATCTTCTCTTCCTTTCTTCCTTCGTGTCCTTCGTGGTTCATTTAATTCCGTCTTCTGAGGAGAAAAAAGTAATAAATGTAATAAATTTTTGTGTAATGGCAATTATTTAAACTGTTGCTAATACCTTTTGAAATTGATTAACCGGACGAGATAAACCCAGATTTTCCCGGAGAGTTGTACCTTCATACTCAGTGCGGAATAAGCCCCGACGTTGTAATTCAGGAATTACTAAATCAACAAAATCATCCAGTCCACCGGGAAGATAAGGAGGCATAATGTTAAAGCCATCAGCAGCATCATTAACAAACCAGCTTTCCAATTGATTAGCAATTTGTACTGGTGTACCAATAATTGTCCAGTGACCACGCGCTCCCGCAATCCATTGATAAAGTTCTCTAATGGTAAAATTGTGTCTGCGTGCAATATCAATTAATAATGCTTGGCGACTTTTGTTATCATTGGTTTCTGGTAAATCTGGCAATGGTTCATCAAGGGCATAGGCAGAAAGATCCGTACCTATCAGTCCTTGCAATAGAGCTAAACCCACTTGAGGATGTATTAAATCTTGTAATTCCTGATATTTGGCTTTTGCATCTGCTTCTGTGATACCTACTACTGGAAATACTCCGGGCATAACTTTAAGTTGATCTGGTGTACGTCCATATTTTGTTAATCTACCTTTAACATCTGCATAGAAGGCTTGAGCATCTTCTAAAGTTTGTTGGGCAGTAAATATAACTTCAGCAGTTCTACCAGCCAGTTCTTTACCATCTTCAGAAGAACCTGCTTGCACAATTACAGGATAACCTTGGGGCGGACGGGCAATGTTCAACGGGCCACGTACAGAAAAAAATCTGCCTTTATGGTTAAGTTGATGTATTTTGTTGGGGTCGTAGTAAAAAGCTGTTTCCTTATCACGAACAAAAGCATCATCTTCCCAACTATCCCACAAACCTTTGACTACATCAATAAATTCATGGGCGCGAATATAGCGTTCTGCATGAATAGGATGGTTTTCCAAACCGAAATTACCCGCTGCTTCACTACTACCAGTAGTAACTACGTTCCACCCTGCTCTTCCTCCAGAAATATGATCTAAGGAAGCAAATTTACGCGCCAAAATATACGGATCTTCATAAGTCGTAGAAGCAGTGGCGATAAAACCAATACGCTCTGTTACCGCAGATAAGCCTGAAAATAGGGTGACAGGTTCAAAGTCGCCTCCAAAGGCTGTACGCCCTTCTGCACCAGCACGATGTTGTAAGGCTAAACCGTCAGCAAGAAAAAATGCGTCAAATTTACCACGCTCGGCTGTTTGGGCTATCTGTTTATAATGTTCAAAGTTCAGAGCACCATTTGTTTTCGCTAGAGGATGTCTCCACGCTGCTACGTGCTGGCCTGCTCCGGGTAAAAATGCACCAAGTCTTAATTGTTTTTTTTCGTTGCCCATGTCCAACTCCGAGTAATATTTCTCACTAAATAAATACGATGCTCTGATATAGCAGTTGTTAGATATGTCACACTAACTGCCGCCTATTTAGTTGTTGATAAATGATTGATCAAGCTGATTTAACTCCTTATCCACTATAGATATCCTTTTAGCTGGTGGGTTGTTAATTAAACTACTGTTTACCGATTGATTTATCGTAGATTAATATCATAGTCTCATATCTTTTCTAAAAAAGCAAGTACCTCTTCATAAAAATACATGATTAACTAAATTTATTAAATTCTAATTGTTAGTTTTTCTAAGTATTTACGTATTTAAAAGATTAATAATATTATTTTTGTTAAGTTTTTAACACTAAGTTGCTTAATAAATACTGAATTATACCCCTTGACTTTGGGAAAATTTATGAGATACTAATATTTAGGTATTCTAATTATTTGTAAAAGGAAGTGTCTGCCCAACGTGATGAAACTAACGGGAAAAATAGACTCCTTGGTAACATCTACACAAGTTCCCAAATCAGTAATACTGCAAACCTTGGAACTAACACGATGTTTTGATAAATTTACAGCCGTTGATAACTTAAATATTTCCGTTACATCGGGAGAGGTTTTTGGTTTACTAGGTCCTAATGGAGCAGGTAAAAGTACGGTAATTAAAATGTTAACTACTTTGCTACCACCCACAAGTGGTAGAGCATATTTAGCCGGTTATGATATCACTCGTCAACCGGATGCAGTGAGAAGAGTCATAGGTTATGTACCCCAAGCTTTGTCAGCAGATGGTACTTTAACAGGGTATGAAAATCTTTTAATATTCGCTAAATTATATGATATCCCTTTTAGACGCAGAAAAAAGCAAATTGTACAAGTGTTGGAATTTATGGGTTTAGCAGAAGTGGCACATCGCTTAGTCAGAAATTATTCTGGTGGCATGATTCGTAAATTAGAGATCGCTCAAGCTATTTTACATCAACCACAAATATTATTTCTCGATGAGCCAACAGTAGGTTTAGATCCGGTGGCTAGAACTCAAGTATGGCAATTAGTGGAAGAATTGCGGGTGAACTTTGGTACAACTATCTTTTTAACTACCCATTTTCTAGAGGAAGCTGATAGTTTATGTCACAGAGTGGTGATTATGAATCAAGGTAAAGAGATTATCACTGGTTCACCGTCAGAATTAAAAGATGCTATCGGTAAACCAGATGCTACGTTAGATGATGTATTTATTCACTATGCAGGAAATCAATTAGTATCAGGAGTGAGTTATCATGAAACAGCCAGAACTAGACGCACTTCCCAACGCTTGGGTTGAACCAGGATATCATCACCCTCAAAGTCCTCAAGGTATTTTTGCCGCTATTACAAACCTATTTACTAAAACTCTGGTAGTTAGTGAGTTAGAGCTCAGAAAACTCCGCCATGATCCTAGTGATTTGTTGATCAGGGCAGTACAACCGGCTTTATGGTTATTGATATTTGGGCAAGTATTTACTCGGACTCGTGCTATTCCTACAGGTAATATACCTTACTTGGATTTTATGACTCCTGGTATTTTGGCTCAAAGTGCTTTATTTGTGGCCATTTTTTCTGGAGGAATGACGTTAATTTGGGAACGTGATCTAGGTATTGTACATAAATTTCTGGCTGCACCTATACCTCGCGCTGCTATTGTTTTAGGTAAAAGCATTGCTTCTGGTGTGCGTTGTTTTTCCCAAGTGGTGTTTATTTACCTTTTAGCTTTGTTGTTGGGTGTACACTTAAATCACAATCCTTTTGCTTTTGTACAAGTAGTTTTAGTTGTGTTCTTAGGTGCTGGTTGTTTTTGCACTTTTTCCTTAATTATTGGCTGTTTGGTAAAATCGCGGGAAAGGTTTACAGGAATTGGGCAATTAATCACCATGCCCTTGTTTTTTGCCAGTAATGCGATTTATCCTATTTCCCTGATGCCGAGTTGGTTAAAGCTGATTTCTCACCTGAATCCTTTAACTTATGAAGTGGATGCTTTACGGGGTGCGATGCTGGCCAATGGTTTAAGTATTTATGGATTTTGGTTAGATTGTATAATTCTCTTGCTAACATTAATAGGCTTAACCTTCATCTGTGGACGACTTTATCCACGGGTGGCAATGTAATCTGGAGAAAAACAGTCTTATGAGTTTGGATAAACCCTCTGAAAAATGTGCTGCTAGGGTAATGGAAACAGTTCCTTTATTAATGCGGTTTATCCGGACTGAAATGCGAACTCACAGTGCTGATTCTTTATCTATACCACAATTGCGATCGCTCGCATTTCTTAATCGCAATCCTGGTGCCTCTTTATCTGAGGTAGCAGAACATTTAGGAGTCACCTGTGCTACAGCATCCACAACTATAGAAAGATTAGTGCAACGTCATCTGGTGCAACGTACTGATAACCCGCAAGAACGGCGGCGAATAGTGTTAAATCTGACAAAAGAAGGAAAGACTTTGTTAGAACAGTCTCAGGAAAAAACTCGCGCTGAAATTGCGGAAATTATAGAGAGTTTAACACCAGAACAAGTATCAAAAATTGAAGAAGGGTTGAGTCTACTAAAAAATGTCTTCGAACAAACAGAAACAAATCCCCCCTAATATTCCTAATACTAACGCTGCACACGATCCCTTTGCAGCTATGAGATTTCGAGACTATCGGTTATTTACTATTGGGCGTGTTCTCTTATTTACAGGAGGACAAATGCAGACGGTGGCCATTGGTTGGGAACTTTATGAACGTACCCATTCCCCTTTGGCATTAGGTGGAGTGGGGTTAGCGCAAGTGACACCAATGATCTTACTCACATTAATAGCAGGTCATGTGGCTGACAAGTATAACCGTAAACGCACTACTTTACTAGCAATTTTTCTCCTAACGGTTTGTTCATTGGCTTTAGCGGTGATTTCCTATACTAAAGGAGCAGTTTTTCTAGTTTATACCTGTTTAATGTTAATGGGCGTGGCCAGGGCTTTTCTCAAACCTGCTAGTGATGCTTTAATGTTTCAGTTAATACCGACTAATCTTTTTTCTAATGCGGCCACTTGGGTAAGTAGTAGTTTTCAATTAGCATCGGTAATCGGTCCGAGTTTCGGAGGATTAAGTATTGCCTTTTTTAGAAATGCTACAGAAGTATATATATTAGCAGCGATCGCTTCACTATTATGTTTAGCCTCCGTAGCTGCTATTAAACCTCAACCAAATAATTTTAGTAAAGAACCAGTATCTTTAAAATCCCTAGCTGCGGGTGCTGAATTTGTCTGGAATAATCAATTAATTCTCGCAGCTATTACTCTCGATTTATTTGCAGTTTTATTTGGTGGTGCTGTGGCGCTATTACCTGTCTTTGCTAAGGATATTCTACACGCTGGTCCTGTGGAATTAGGTTATTTACAAGCTGCACCATCTATAGGTGCATTAATTATGTCAGCACTATTGGTATATTTACCTCCTATTCGCAAAGCGGGACAAGCCTTATTATGGTCTGTAGCTGGGTTTGGTATTGTGACAATTATCTTTGGGTTATCCCGTTGGGTATGGTTATCCTTGTTAATGTTGGCATTAAGTGGTGCGTTAGATAGCATTAGTGTGGTAATTCGTCATACTTTAGTGCAAATTAAAACTCCTAATCATTTGCGAGGAAGAGTTGCTGCTATAAATGGTGTATTTATCAGTGCTTCTAATGAATTAGGAGGTTTTGAATCTGGTTTAACAGCAGCTTTATTTGGACCTGTGTTGTCTGTAGTTGGTGGTGGTATTGGGACTATTTTGGTAGTAGTAGCAACGGCATTAATTTGGCCGCAGATGAGGAAGTTAGGGGCATTACATGAGGAGTTATAGTCATTATTTTGTCAGAATCAGCATACCCAGGATTTGAGGATTTACAGGATTATTATTTGATGGTTAATGGCTGTTGTTTCTCTATTTATTCTGAAAGCTAACTTCATGAGTATTTACCTTTGTCCATGCCAATTGTCAATAACTAACAACTCATCAAAAAATTACATCCTGTACATCCTGATTCTGACAAAAGCAAAAAATATCCTCTATATGATATATGATCTTTTTAAAGTAAAATACGGTAATTCGATTGAGATACTGTAGTTTTGTAATCAATTAACTGGAATAATGCTGACTAAATTCTCCCCATTTCGACTATTAGAAGTTGGAATTACCTTCGTAAAAAAATATCAAAAGCAGAACATTCGCACTTTTTCCTTACTATTTACAATAGGACTGAGTTTAACTTTATTTACATCTGCTTGTTCTCCTAATATAAGTGAAAATTCTGGAACAACTCCCACAGCACAAATAACTAAAACCACTAATTCCAATCAAACTCCTAAAGTAACAAATAGCAGTACCGTAGTTCGCATTGGCTACCAAAAAGCTGCAACTGTTCTTTATGCATTAAAAGCAAAAGGGGAATTAGAAAAAGCGTTACAATCCTCTGGTACTTCTGTAACATGGACTGAATTTCCCGCAGGTCCGCCCATGTTGGAAGCCTTAAATGCAGGAAGTATTGACTTTGGTTACACAGGAGAAGCACCTCCTATATTTGCTCAAGCGGCACGTACACCATTTGTTTATGTTGCTTATGACCCTTATGGACCTAAAGCGGAAGCAATTCTTGTCCATAAGGACTCATCAATTAAAAATGTAGCTGATCTCAAAGGTAAAAAAGTGGCTTTTGCGAAAGGAGCAAATGTTAATTATTTGGTAGTCAAAGCACTGGAAAAAGCCGGATTAAAATACACTGATATTAAGCCAACTTTCCTAGCACCTGCTGATGGACGTGCTGCTTTTGAAGGGAAAAATGTTGATGCTTGGGCGGTTTGGGATCCTTATTTAGCTGCTGCTGAAAAAGCCACAGGCGCACGTACTCTTACAGATGCCACTGGACTAGCTCCCAATCGAGGTTATTACTTGGCAGCTAAATCCTTTGCAGACAATAATCCAGCGGCCTTAAAGACAGTTTTGGCTGGGGTAACCAAAGTCAGTGATTGGGCACAGAAGAATCCTCCTCAAGTAGCAAAGTTACTTTCTCCTGTATTGGGTATAGATGCGGCTGTTTTAGAAGCAGCAGAAAAGCGTCGTGAGTATGGTGTATTACCACTAACAGAGGAAATAATTACCAAACAACAAGAAATTGCTGATACTTTCTACAAAATAAAATTGATTCCTAAACAAATCAAGGTTAAAGAGATAGTTTGGCAAGGAAACAAATAGTTTGGTGATTGGTAATTGGTAATGTAGAAATTACTAATTATCAATTATCTTCGTTTTTAAATCTGTTTTTAATCTCTCTCCATCTCTGCGCTTGTGCATGAGAAAAAACACATTTCAAAGCTACCTTTAAAAGATATATGGTAACAAAAATCAATACACAGTGGCTAAAAACTGATGTTTTAGTAATTGGTGGTGGTACGGCGGGGACAATGGCGGGAATTAAAGCTAAACAAGCTAATCCCGATGCTGAGGTGTTAATTTTAGAGAAAGCGAATATTCGCCGTAGTGGGGCGATCGCCATGGGAATGGATGGAGTAAATACAGCCGTAATTCCTGGACATTCCTCCCCAGAACAATATACCCGCGAAGTCACAATTGCTAACGATGGCATTCTTCATCAAAAAGCAGTTTATCAAACCGCAAAACTTGGCTATGAAACCATCCAAGAATTAGAACATTGGGGTGTTAAATTCCAAAAAGATCCCCAAGGAAATTACGATGTTAAACAAGTGCATCGAGTAGGAAAATATGTCCTACCCATGCCAGAAGGGAAAGACCTAAAAACTATTCTTGCCCGTCAAGTCAAACGCCATCAAGTGAAAGTCACAAACCGCGTTATGGCAACTAGAGTATTAGTAAAAAATGGTAGAGCCATTGGTGCTGTTGGGTTTGATGTGCGTGGTGGTGATTTTGTAGTTATTCAAGCCAAAGCCGTGATACTTTGTACAGGTGCTTGTGGACGTTTGGGTTTACCTGCATCTGGCTATCTTTATGGAACTTATGAAAACCCCACAAATGCCGGAGATGGTTATTCAATGGCTTATCATGCAGGAGCAGAATTAAGCAATATTGAATGCTTCCAAATCAACCCATTAATTAAAGATTATAACGGTCCTGCTTGTGCCTATGTTGCAGGTCCCTATGGAGCATATACCGCCAATTCTGAAGGAAACCGCTTCATTAATTGTGATTATTGGAGTGGACAAATGATGCTAGAGATTTGGAAAGAATTAAACTCTGGTAAAGGACCTATTCAAATGAAAATGACTCATTTGGATGAGGATACAATTTCTGAAATAGAATCTGTTTTATGGGCAAATGAACGACCCAGTAGAGAACGTTTTCATCAAGGTAGAGGTGAAAATTACCGCACTCATGGCGTAGAAATGAACATCTCAGAAATTGGATTATGTAGTGGACATAGTGCTTCTGGTGTGTGGGTAAATGAAAAAGCAGAAACCACAGTAACTGGACTCTATGCAGCCGGAGATATGGCCAGTGTTCCTCATAATTATATGATTGGTGCATTTGTGTTTGGTCGTTTAGCAGGAGAAAATGCGATAGATTATATTGAAAATTTAGAACATTTAGAACCTGATACTGATTTTTTAGAGGCTGAAAAAGCGAGAATTTATGCGCCATTAAATCAGCCAAATGGTATTCCCCATACCCAAGTCGAATATAAATTACGCCGACTGGTAAATGATTATTTACAACCTCCAAAATCCGGGAATAAAATGGAAATTGGACTAAATAATTTTCTTCGCTATCATGAAGTATTAGACCAAATGGGAGCGCGTGATCCTCATGAATTGATGCGGTCTATGGAAGTACATTTTATTCGTGATTGTGCAGAAATGGCAGCCAGAGCATCTTTGTATCGTCGAGAAAGTCGTTGGGGTTTATATCATTATCGTTTGGATTTTCCAGATAAAAATGATGAAGAGTGGTTTTGTCATGTGAATTTGAAAAAGAATGAAGTAGGAGAAATGGTTTTATTTAAGCGTCAGATTGAGCCTTATGTTGTAGAGGTGGATTTACATAAAGAAGTATATGATGTCGCTGCTAGATGAGTAGAAAGCTGTTAATGGTGAGTCTTGAACCTACCTTCGGCACCCCCGGTGTCACAATCGGTTTCTTAGGATTTTTGAATACATTTGAGGATAATTTTCATACAACATAGTCTAAATCTTAGGTGGCGATAGCGAAGCACTGCTGCAAGCAGTTCGCCAATTCTCAATCTCTCTCGGCTGTGATTTTTGAGCATTCCGCAAAGTGTGGTCAAATATTATTACCTGACTTGCACCTGTCACCGCTTTCAATAACTGCTCCGCTTCAGGATAATAGACATTTCGCACTTCCTCTTCATCATAAAAGTTACCGACTTTTGTATGATGCTCAATCAAAGCAAAGCCTTCTCTATCCACAGGCAGATGTTGTACAATCGAGTAAGCATTGCGTATTAGCATAATTTATGACTCATATACTCCATTCTGCCTGGGAATACCATCTGGTGGTTCGTAAGTATAGTTCACGAGCTTTTCTGCCATTGGCAGTAGGTAATTGAGATTAGCCTCAATGTATGGCAGTTGATCAACAGTCAACCTGTCTAAAACTTGAGCATTTAGACTCATAAATTACATCCTCAGTAAACTAACAATTGCACGAGTGAGTATCTACATTATTAAAATACATATTATCGGTCAAGTTATCGTACTTAATTTATTATACAAAGTTTTTGTCAGAGTAATCCTGCCTTAAAAAAATATGTATAACTAATTATTAGATAACCTAATCAATGATTTTTTCAATTTATGGGGTAATTCAACAAAATAAATTTATGTCATAATAAATACAAAATATTCAAAATAATAATCAATATAGTTGTAAAAATATTTTGCATTTTATTGTCTAACAATCTTTTTTAGCCACATCAAAGTATTTAGCCTCAGTATAAATAAAGGTTAATTAAATTACATTAAATATAATTTTTAAGCAATATTTACTGATATAATAAGCATATTGTTTACATATTTTAAATAAACATTTCTTATAATACGGTAAATTGATAAATTTACTGTACAATATTTTTTAGTTACGACCGCTTCCTATGGTATGTTGGAATAAACACATCCCAAAGAAAGTTGACAAGTGCGAACACAGTCTTATAAATAAAATTCTGGAGAACTCACGTGAGTAATAAGCACATTGAAGTCAAACAAGTAGCTGGTTTTATTGGTGCTGAAATCAGTGGTGTAGACCTTTCTGCTCCTTTACATGATGAAGCAGTCAAAGAAATTCGTGAAGCACTATTGAAGTGGAAAGTTATTTTCTTTCGTGGTCAAAACATTGATCATGCAGCCCAAATTGCCTTCACTGCTCGTTTTGGGGAAGTAACCTATGCTCACCCCCACGAAGATGAGCCAATTGAAGGTTTCTCGCAAATTCTGCCCATTGATCGCAGCCGCTATGAACGCCGTAATGGTTTGCGCCGTTCCAGCTATGAAAGCCGTTGGCACACTGATGTAACAGCAGCTATCAATCCACCTGCGGCTTCAATATTGCGTGCAGTAAATGTTCCCAGTTTTGGTGGTGATACCCAATGGACAAATTTGGTCGCAGCCTACGAAGGTTTGTCAGCACCTATACGTGCATTAGCAGATACATTAAAGGCAGAACATCGTTTTAATGCTCGGTTAAACATACCCGGCAACAGCAAGCTTGCCCAACGCATTGCCGCCAATCCCATAGTTTCAATTCACCCAGTAGTCAGAGTTCATCCAGAAACAGGTGAACGCGCATTGTACGTAAATCCAGGCTTTACTTCCCATATTCTGGATGTATCACGACAAGAAAGCGATCTGTTATTGGAGTTGTTCTTTAATCAGATCACTAAACCTGCTTACACCACCCGCTTCCGATGGAATAACGGTGATATAGCGTTCTGGGATAATCGTGCAACCGCGCATTTAGCTCCCCAGGATTTGGATCATATAGAAGTAGAACGTGTACTCTATCGCACCACCATCACAGGAGATATTCCTGTTGGGGTAGATGGTTTCCGTTCACAAGTTGTTGAGGGTGAGGTGTTTAATAGCGAATTACCAACTGCCTTGAAGCAACGATCAGAAAAATTGCAAGCAGAACCAGTGCTTTCCTAAGCTAACTTGGTTTCAATTAACCTCTACCTAACCCCTATCCGACGCGGAGAGGGGCTGAAATATCAATCAAAAATTAATGATATTGAAATGGTTTAAAG
The DNA here is from genome assembly GCF_014696225.1 of Anabaena sp. FACHB-1237. GTDB lineage: Bacteria > Cyanobacteriota > Cyanobacteriia > Cyanobacteriales > Nostocaceae > FACHB-1237. The sequence continues at coordinate 26,653 of NZ_JACJPV010000040.1, forward strand.
ATGCTAAAAGAAATAACACGCCGTGAATTTATGACTACAGCTGCTCTGACAAGTGGTTTTGCCGTAGCAGTACAACCTGTTTTAGCGAAAGTGATTTCTACAGATACTCAAGGATTAATTGCGGGAGTGGTGAAAATTCCCGTCAAAGATGGGGAAATTCCAGCTTACAGAGCGCAGCCTGAGCAGGGTGAAAATTTTCCCATTGTGTTGGTAATTCAGGAAATATTTGGGGTACATGAACATATACAGGATGTTGTTCGTCGCTTGGCTAAGTTGGGGTATTTAGCGATCGCACCAGAACTATTCATTCGCCAAGGTGATGTATCAAAATTAATTAACATTGACGAAATTCGCGCCATTGCATCCAAAGTTCCTGATACTCAAGTATTATCAGATTTAGATGCTACCGTTGATTGGGGAGTAAAATCAGCAAAAGGTAACGGTGATAGGTTAGGAATTACGGGTTTTTGCTGGGGAGGTCGAATCACTTGGTTATATTCTGCACATAATCCCCAAGTAAAAGCAGGAGTAGCTTGGTACGGTAGAGTAGTAGGTAATGTAACAGAACTACAGCCTCAACAACCTGTTGATATTGCTTCTGAGTTAAAAGTCCCCGTGTTAGGACTCTATGGAGGTCAAGATACAGGTATTCCATTAGATACAGTAGAACAAATACGAGAAAAACTGAAATCTAGCAGCAGTAAATCGGAGATAATTGTTTATCCCGATGCACCACACGCCTTTTTTGCAGATTATCGCCCTTCCTACCGCGAAATCGAAGCCAAAGATGGTTGGCAAAAACTCCAAGGATGGTTTAAACAGTATGGAGTATGAGTAAAAATCTTTGTAGAGACGTTTCATGGAACGTCTTTACATCTAAACTACATCTAAACTACATCTAAAATTTATACTGCTTATCAACCTACCTAAATACTACCCATGTCCGAAAATTATCGTTTTGAAACTTTACAAATCCATGCTGGACAAGAACCAGCACCTGGCACGAATGCCCGCGCTGTACCAATTTATCAAACCACTTCCTACGTTTTTGATGATGCTGAACATGGAGCGCGGTTATTTGCTCTCCAGGAATTTGGTAACATTTATACCCGGATCATGAATCCGACAACGGATGTATTTGAAAAAAGAATTGCAGCTTTAGAAGGGGGTGTAGCAGCTTTAGCTACTGCAAGCGGTCAATCAGCGCAATTTTTGGCAATAAGTACGATCGCTCAAGCAGGAGATAATATTGTTTCTACCAGTTTCCTCTATGGAGGAACTTATAACCAATTTAAAGTTTCTTTGCCCCGATTGGGAATAAACGTCAAATTTGTGGAAGGAGATGATCCCGAAAATTTCCGTCAGGCAATTGATGAAAAAACCAAAGCCCTGTACGTTGAAACCATTGGTAATCCCCAATTCAACATTCCAGATTTTGCCGCTTTAGCCCACATTGCCCATGAAAACGGCATTCCTTTAATTGTAGATAATACTTTCGGTGCTGGTGGTTATTTAGCTAGACCAATAGAACATGGTGCAGATATTGTTGTCGAGTCTGCTACTAAGTGGATCGGTGGGCATGGTACATCTATTGGCGGCGTGATCGTTGATTCTGGTAAATTTGATTGGGGTAAGGGCAAATTTCCCCTTTTTACCGAACCTTCCCCCGGTTATCATGGATTGAATTTTCAAGAAGTTTTTGGGAAAGGCAGTCAATTTGGTAACATTGCCTTTATTATTCGCGCCAGAGTCGAAGGATTACGAGATTTAGGAGCAGCATTGAGTCCATTTAATGCTTTTCTATTACTACAAGGATTAGAAACCCTTTCCCTGCGTGTAGAACGTCATGTCAGCAATGCTTTACAATTGGCTAAATGGTTAGAACAACAAGAGCAGGTAGCATGGGTTAATTATCCAGGACTTCCCAATCATCCATATCATGAACGAGCCAAAAAATATCTCCGACATGGCTTTGGAGGAGTTCTTAATTTTGGTATCAAAGGTGGATTAGAAGCAGGTAAAGCCTTTATTAGTAATGTGAAATTAGCCAGTCATTTAGCAAATGTTGGTGATGCAAAAACCCTTGTTATTCATCCTGCTTCTACAACCCATCAACAACTAAGTGATATTGAACAAATTTCGGCTGGTGTAACACCTGATTTAGTGCGGGTATCTGTGGGAATTGAACATATTGATGATATTAAAGAAGACTTTGAACAGGCATTTGGAAAGGTGAAAGTTGACAGTTGACAGGGATAAGAAGCAGGGGAGCAGGGAGCAGAGGAGAAAAATCTTCCTCCTTGCACCCTGCACCTTTTCCTCTTTACTATTCCCTATTCCCTATTCCCTACTCTATGAAATACTTAGACTTCATTTCACCAAAAACCCAGTTTTATCAATTGTCAGCACCATTTTCATTAGAATCTGGTGAAGTATTAATTGGTGTTCAGGTTGCTTATCGTACCTGGGGAAAATTAAACGCGAACGGCGATAATGGAGTCTTAATTTGTCACGCGCTCACTGGTTCTGCTGACGCTGACAACTGGTGGGGAGATTTGTTTGGTGCAGGGAAAGCCTTTGATCCTGACCAGGATTTTATCCTATGCAGCAACATTTTAGGAAGTTGTTACGGTACAACTGGAGCAACTTCTATTAACCCAAATACAGGAAAGGTTTATGGTGCATCTTTTCCCAGAATTACAATTCGGGATATGGTTAATCTCCAAGCTGTACTTGTAGAATACTTGGAAATTAAGTCTCTACAATTGGTAATTGGTGGTTCACTGGGTGGGATGCAAGTTTTAGAATGGGCTTTATTATATCCAGAAAAGGTGAGAGCAATTTCACCAATGGCTGCACCAGGAAGACATTCAGCCTGGTCTATTGGTTTGAGTGAAGCACAAAGACAAGCAATTTATACTGATCCAAATTGGCAAGGAGGAAACTATACAATTGATGCACCTCCGAATCAAGGACTAGCAGTAGCACGGATGATGGCAATGATTACCTATCGTTATTGGGAGAGTTTTACAAATCGTTTTGGCAGAGAGCAGGATGAATCTAATCAGTTTGCCATATCCAGTTATTTACAATATCAAGGTCAAAAACTAATAGAACGTTTTGATGCTAATACTTATATTACATTAACTCATGCAATGGATGGTCATGATGTTAGTTGGAATAGGAAAGATTATCAATCAGTTTTGCAAAGTATTAAACAACCAACTTTAGTTGTAGCGATTGATTCTGATGTTCTTTATCCTCCAGTAGAACAACAAGAATTAGCAGATTTAATTCCTCATGCTCAATTGAGAGTTCTTAAATCAACTCATGGACATGATGCGTTTTTAATTGATATAGAAGTATTGAATGAAATGGTAGTTTGTTTTAGGTTAAAATAAGTTTTGTTTAAAGTTTACTAATTAACGGACTAATAAATTTATGGCTTTAATTAATCAAAGAGTTGATGTTCCTGTAATTGTGGATGAATCTAAATGTTTAGAAAAATGTGTTGCTTGTATTGAGGCCTGTCCTTTGGATGTATTAGCAAAAAATCCAGAAACAGGAAAAGCCTATATGAAATATGATGAATGTTGGTTTTGTTTACCCTGTGAAAAGGAATGTCCTACAAAGGCAATTACTGTACAAATTCCTTTTTTATTACGGTAACTATAGCTGAAAAAACCTAGTATAGTAGTGCAAGCATCTTGCTTGCATACCCTATGGAAATTAAAAATACAACAGTTTAAAAAGCAATCAAAGAGTTAGTAATTTTTATCAGAAGTGAAAATGTTGACAGATACAAATTTAGAGTTAAATCAATGGTTGGAAATGTTGCAATCAGTGAACGAGGGCGATCGCCTAGTTGCGGTAAAATCTCTACAGCATTTAGGAGAAGATACCACAGTTGACGCTTTAATTATCGCACTCGAAGACGAAAGCACCGCAGTCCAAAAAATCGCAGTATCCGCACTTTGGGAAATTGCTAATCCTCAAGCAGTTCCAGCTTTATTAAAAACTCTTGCTTCCCCAGATATAGAAGTTCGCACTGAAGCATTATCAGCTTTAGGTGAATTAGTCACCACCGATCATGTTTTGTTATTACTGGATGCACTACATCAAGAAAATATCAACCTGCAAATTAACATTTTAATCTTATTAAGGAAGATACATGATATTCAATCTCTACCTGCGGTGTTATCTTTTTTTGATTCCAAATATCCAGAATTGCGAGAAGCTGCTATTACAACTTTGCGCTATTTAAACCAAGTGCAAATATGTCCACCAGCTTTATCTTTAATTAATGATTCTGATGATAATGTCCGTCGTGCCACTGCATTAACTTTAGGACATTTAGCAGATCAAGAAATTGTAGATTTATTAACTAAAGCACTAATTTCTGATATTGATTGGCAAGTGCGACGCAATGCAGCGAAATCTTTAGCAATTCACGCTAATTCAGCAGCAATTCCGGCTTTGAAAATCGCGCTAAAAGATGAACATTGGCAAGTCAGAAAATTTGTACTTCAAGTATTACAAAAAACGCCACATATTGAGTTGTTATCTGCATTAATTGAAACATTAACAGATGAATATTCTGATGTGAGAAAAGAGGGAGCTATTGCATTGGGTAATTTAGGTATTTTTGATGCTTTAAATGCTCTCCAGCAAGCACTAGATGATCCTGATCGAGATGTTTGTATTTATGCAGAAAAAGCAATTAAAAAGATTCATAATTTAGTTAGTTAAAGATGTACAAATTTGCCCCTGCTTGGGAACAAGAAACAATAGTATTTGGTGCTTCTCAACCTGGATATTCAAATCAACAGGTAGAAGATTGGATTGAGTTTATGAAAAGCCAAAATATTCAGCGAGTTTGCTGTTTACTTAGTGATAAACAACTAGCTAATTATGCTCATATTTTAGATAAATATGAGCAAGAATTTGGTAATGAAAAAATTTGTTGGACACCAATTGAGGATTTTCATTTATGTGATTTAGAATCATTAATACAGAAAATCCTGCCTTTTTTAATTACAGCAAATCAACAAAATGAAAAGGTAGTTGTGCATTGTGCTGGTGGAATTGGCCGCACTGGACATATATTAGCAGCTTGGTTAGTTAGTGTACGGGGATTTTCTAATCAAGATGCGATTTCTGCTGTAAAGAAAACAGGAAGAAATCCTCATGAAGCTATAATTGCTGCTCCAATATTAGGGAAAAATCCGTTTCAAGTTGCAGAAGAATTGAATATGTTACTGAATAATTGTCGTGTAGCATTTTCAACCATTAATATTACTGAATTTGTATAGGAATTACGCAAAATGTAACTGAAAATATGATTCTTGAGTAGGGGTAATTCATGAATTACCCCTACTTTCGTTCTGTTTTGCGATCGCTACACTTACCCAGATCATCGGACAATCGGAAAAAATTGTCAGTTCCCATGTATGAAGAAGTAATTGAGCGATTTTTGGAAGTAAAAGCTACACAAAGCCGGGAAGTAGTGACTGTAATTGAAATACTTTCTCCTAAAAATAAACGTTCTCAGGAAGGTAAGCTAATGTGCAGCACTCACTGTATAATTAAAAAACCTGAAGTTACAGTAGCACAAGCATCTTGCTTGTATTAATTATTCAAGTTAAAGGCACAACAGCTTAGAACAGTCTACGATCTTCTGAAAAAGAAAGTTGGGTAAGGGAGATTTTAGAGAATATTTAGACAGTGTAATAAGCTAATGTGCAGCACTCACTGTATAATTAAAAAACCTGAAGTTACAGTAGCACAAGCATCTTGCTTGTATTAATTATTCAAGTTAAAAGCACAACAGCTTAATAGATGATAATCTGGACTAAGAGGTTATTTGAAAAATGGTTATAGTTAACATAATTAACTCCCGGAAAATCAAAATGAATTAAATTGAGTGTTGGGTTAACCAAGCTTCTAAATCAGCAACACTAGAAAAGTCTAATAATGCCTCCCCTAAGTTTTCTAACTGTTCAATAGATAATCCTGTAATTCGCTCGATTAATAACGCATCAATTTCACCAATTCGGCGATGTAGTAGACGCAATATTAAGTCTTTTTCTCCTTCCTGTCTTCCTTCCTGTCTTCCTTCTTGTCTTCCTTCCTGTCTTCCTTCTTCTTTAACCTGTTCTCTATTTCTTTGATAAAGTGGTTCTAGTCGCATAATTAACTCCCTATCATCTGTTTCTAGTTCTTGATTTACTCTCAAATTTTCGCGCAAGTTGTAAACTAATTCCAGGGTGGCTTTTTGGTAAGGGTGATCTAATGGTAACGCTTGCAACTCGATAATTGCTTGTGATTGTACGCTTCCCCTACCCAAAAGCCTTAACCATAAAGTTTCCGGTGTTTGTGGTAGTTGGTGTATGACCACAATTGCTGTTCGCAAGGCATCTGCTAAAAAGTGTACTCCCGATAACCAATCTTCTTTTTGGATAGTTCTAAAGCTAGATAAACGAGTTTCCGAGATAGTGGGGGTTAAAATCCACAATTTAGGAATTTCTGACTCCTGAAGTTTGATTTTATTGGCTTTGGCTTCTCGTCGCAATAAAGCCTTGACTTCTAATAACTTGAGAATACAGTCGCAGATTTCATCGCTAGAAGCTGGATTGCGGTATGGTTCTATTATTGCGGGATTTTCGGCAAGTCTTCCTAGTAAACCCAGTATTTGTAATTTAGAACTGTGTTGTTTAGCAGGTGTGAATAAAACATCTATTTCTTTAATCTCTCCTGAGACTTTTTCTGATGCTTTGACTTCTCCGTAATCTTTTAATAATTCTTCTAGATAGTCTTTGGCGAATTTATCATGTATAAACCTAGTCATTAAATTTTAATTTTGAGTAAGATATGGGAAATGACTTAAACTCCTATTATATAGCAGTTATGAATTTTCCGTAAGAGGATGTTTGAATTTTTTTTGGTAGAGAAGAAAATGAAACCGCCGGATTTAGATCCCTGACTTCTTTGAATGATATTCATTATTTACAAAAAATTTAATTAAGAAGTCGGGGATCTTTCGTAACTGGCTTAACTTATCTTCATTATTTGTTAATTTTTCTGATTTGTTGCATAGCATCTTGATAGTCTGTTTCTTTACCTTCTTTTTTATATATATTTGCGGCTGTTTGAAAATCTTTAATTGCACCCTGCTTATCTCCTAATTCATTACGGACAATTCCCCGGTTGTTGTAGGCTAGGGCATCGTTAGGATTAATCTTGATAGCTTGGGTGTAATCATCTATTGCTCCTGGCTTATCTCCTAATTCCTTACGGACATTTCCCCGGTTGATGTAGGCTAGGGCATAGTTAGGATTAATCTTGATAGCTTGGTTGTAATCTGCTATTGCTCCTGGCTTATCTCCTAATTCCTTACGGACATTTCCCCGGTTGTAGTAGGCTTGGGCAAGGTTAGGATTAATCTTGATAGCTTGGTTGTAATCTTCTATTGCTCCTGGCTTATCTCCTAATTCCTTACGGACAATTCCCCGGTTGTTGTAGGCTAGGGCATAGTTACGATTAAACTTGATAGCTTGGTTGTAATCATCTATTGCTCCTGGCTTATCTCCTAATTCAGAACGGACATTTCCCCGGTTGATGTAGGCTTCGGCATAGTTA
>NZ_JACJPV010000041.1 GCF_014696225.1 Anabaena sp. FACHB-1237
TAAGTAGTGATTTTATCAAGAGTATCTTTTCTCAAATTTGCTACTTTAGCGTGATGTCTAGCTAGTTTAATTTTAGCTTTGTGTTTATTATTTGAACCTTGATTTTTTCTAGCATAAATCCTGGAAAGTTTCTTTAACTTCCCTAAGTTCTTACGATAATGCTTATTATTCTCAAAAACTTTTCCGGTGCTTAGTGTGGCCAAAGTTTTCACACCTAAATCAACACCAACAGCATCATGTTTTTTAATAGTTGGTTGACATTCTTGTTCATAAGAAAAAGCAATAAACCAACTATCAGCAGTTCTGGAAATAGTCATACTTTTGCAAGTAGCATGAGGTAAACCTTCATAAGTTTTCACCCATCCAATTGTCGGTAGTTTTATTGACGTACCACCTACAGGAATTGGTTTACCACCATTGTCAATGATAAAACTATCATTTTTTCCTTTCTTTTTAAAGTTGGGATATTTTGACTGTCCTTTAAAGAATCTCTGGAAAGATTCACCTAAGTTATCAAAGGCGTATTGAGTGATTTTTTGACAAATACCTTTTTCTTTAATCCATGTAAATTCAGGTTTTACATGATTGTTAAAAAACTTCTTGAGAAGATATTTGTTTGGCTTTAATCCATGATTATACAAATCTTGCCAAGTCGCTAAACCCCAATTATAGGTAAACCTAGCTATACCCGCGTGTTTAGCCATTAATATTTCTTGGGTTTTATTTAACTTGAGTTTTGTTTTAATGGATAAAAGCATTAGAAGCTCTCAACACTGTATTTCTTTATTGTCTAAGTTTGACACACTTTGTATTGTTTCCATCACAGATATTTGGTTTTTAAGTTCAGGTTTTTGACTACTAGAAGATACTCGGCAATAAACAACCACTTTTCGTTTTGACTCTATAGGTTTTAACCCTTGAGTAATCAATAAATCATCTTAGGTGTAAAAACGATGCCCCGACAAAGTCCTCTTGGCTGGAAGTTTACCTTCTACATCCCATCTCTGCAAGGTCTTAACTGAAACTCCAATCTTTTTAGCAAATTCATGAGGCTTAAACATAAAATCACCCCTAGGTTTGTCTATGAGTGTACAGGTTTGTTTAAAATTGTCAACTTAGGACAATCTCTTGTGTAGTACAAATTTACTATATTGCCAAGGGTAAAAATAAAAACTTACCCTGTTTTATTTTATACTTTAAACAGGGTAAGCTGTTGTGCTTTTAACTTGAATAATTAATACAAGCAAGATGCTTGTGCTACTGTAACTTCAGGCTTTTTAATTATACAGTGAGTGCTGCACATTAGCTTAGTGTTCTATTTTGGATTATTTTACATAGGACTTACACAAGTTCCATACCAAAAATCTGATTTAGGGTGCTTCAGATATCAAGAATCTGTTTATTTGCATTATTTACGCTGTGTGGCGCACCCTACTAATGTGCTATTTTGGATTATTTTACAATCACCAATCACCAATCACCAGATGATCTAGCTTTCTGTTTCACAGTCAGGAACACCTTCTCTAAATACGCGACTGGCTAAAATATCTGCCGCTTCAATGGTAATTAGATCCTGCTTGTTTAATTTTCTACCACTACTTAACAGGCGATTTGCTTGACGTAATCTTGCCCTATCTATGGCATTACGCACACTGCGAGCATTAGCAAAATAAGGCATAGTTTTACGTTTCACTAAGTATTCTTTAAAAGCAACTTCTGCTTCCTGACTAAAACAATAGTTTTGCGCTTTAACTATGTGTTGGGCAATGATCATCAAATTATCAACGCTATAATCATTAAATTCTATATGGATACCAATGCGGGAATTCATGCCAGGGTTACTATGGAAAAAATGCTCCATTTGCTGCTTATAACCTGCAAGAATCACGACTAAATCATCTCTTTGGTTTTCCATAACCTGCATGATAATTTCAATGGCTTCTAAGCCAAAATCGCTAGGATTTTCTGGACGATATAAAGTATAAGCCTCATCAATTAATAAGACTCCTCCCATAGCACTATTTAAGACTTCTCTAGTTTTTGGTGCTGTTTGTCCGATCCCTTGACCGACTAAATCATCTCTAGTCACTAACATTACATTTTCGCGGCGGATATATCCTAAGCGATAAAGAATTTCCGCCATCCGCATAGCTACGGTGGTTTTACCCATGCCTGGGTTGCCTAAAAATGTCATGTGTAAACTAGGCGCACCTGCATTTAACCCTAAACTCTTACGAATGCGATCAACCAGCAACAAAGCTGCCATTTCTTTAATTTTATTTTTGACAGACTTTAAACCTACTAATTCCTGATCTAGCTTGTCTAAAATTTCTTGAATATGAGACTCTTGAAAAGCAGTTTCTAAGTCTATGTTTTGATCTGTATCTATCACTTTGTTTTGTTCTGTAACGACATTAATTGTATCTTTCTCTAATAGCTGTTCTGTCATGACTATTACCTCTGATGGTTATGTGGGGGAATGTTCTTGATAATAGCCTTGAATGCGGAAATATAAAAGAATTTTATTCTAATACTAACGATATATTTTTTTTAATTATCAATTACTAAATAGACTGATAAGGAAAATGTAATTTTGAGGAATGATACGTAAAAAAATATGCCATAAAAAATACTCTAGTATTGTAGGGTGCGTCAGACTCCATAAATTCTATCAATCAACAGATTGATCATATCCGACGCACCCTATGTATCTTTTGATAAATCAAATATGATTATCTTGAGTGATGATTAACGATAGAATAAGGATTACAGATTAGATAGGTTAGGAATTATGGCCAATACTTGGTGGGAACTTAATATATTATCTGAACCTGATTTAGAAGATTCTTTATTTTGGCGTTTAGAAACCTTTGGTTGTCGTGGTACAGCAGTGGAAAATAAAGGTAATCTTGCTTTAGTTAAAGCCTATTTACCAGGATTTCAAGCACAATTATTAGATTTGGCTGCTCTATCTTTATGGTTACGTCAAGATGCTTTATGCTTAGGATTACCTTCTCCTACTGTACATTGGCATTTAATTGATGAAGAGGACTGGTCTAGCAGTTGGAAACAACATTGGCAACCTGAAAAGATAGGCGATCGCTTTTTGATTAATCCTGCTTGGCTACCTTATCCAGATACTACACGGTTAGTGATTCGCTTAGATCCTGGGGTAGCATTTGGCACAGGAAACCATGCCACTACTCAATTATGTCTTGAGTCTTTAGAAATGCGTCTAAGTGAATTACGGGACTCTTTTATAGATTCAGAAAATCAAAGCAAACAGCCTATTATTGCTGATATTGGTTGTGGTTCAGGTATTTTAGGAATTGGTGCGATATTACTCGGTGCTGGAAAAGTATATGCTGTTGATAACGATCCTTTAGCTGTCAGATCCACGCTTAGTAACCGCGCTCTCAATGATATCCATCAAGAAATGCTTATTCCCTTGGAAGGAAGTGTAGATATTTTACAAAAAGTCATTCCTGAACCAGTGGAAGGTATTGTTTGCAATATTTTAGCTGATGTAATTATTGAATTATTGCCAGAAATGACTGCGATGACTAAATCTGCCACTTGGGGTATATTTAGTGGTATTTTATTAGAACAATCTCAAGCAGTTGCTGATGTCTTAGAAGAAAATGGTTGGATAGTAGACACCTTGTGTAAACGTAAAGAATGGTGTTGTTTTAATGCTCATCGTTGTTAAATAACAGTTAGCTATTAATATTAAATATTTAGCTGTAATTATGATTATATTGCGGGAATTTTACCCGCAAATTCAATACTATAATTCAATATAGGGGCTAAGTATATTGTTTTTGGTGATCAACAAGAACTAAAAAACAGATAATAGGAAAACTTGGAGGATACAAAAATCCTCATACAACCAACATTGATAATTTTCTGTAATCGAAATTCTCAAAAATGCTAAATTATGAAAATTGAAAGTATCCGTCTCAAAAATTTTAAAGCCTTCAAAAATGTGGAAATTAAAAACATTCCTCAAATGTGCGTTTTTGTCGGTGCAAATGGTACAGGTAAAACAACTCTTTTTAATGTATTTAGTTTTTTAAAATATGCTTTAACTGATAATGTTAATGTTGCTCTTACTAAATTAGGAGGAGGTCGAGGATTTAAGGAAGTAAGAAGTCGTAATTCAACCGGACCGATAGAAATTGAATTAAAATTTCGTATTCCTCTTCCTCAAGGTGATAAATCTCCATTAGTTACTTATTCTTTAACAATCAATGAAGAAGATGATCGTCCTATTATAGAAAAAGAGATTCTTCAATATAGAAGAGGTAGTAAAGGTCAACCTTGGAGGTTTCTTGACTTTTCTAAAGGTAAGGGACAAGCTGTTATTAATGAACCTGATCAGGTTATAGATGAAAAAGAATTAAAACGAGAAGAACACGAATTAAAATCACCAGATATTCTAGCATTAAAAGGTTTAGCACAATTTGAAAAATTCCCAGCAAGTAAAGCAATTGGTGATTTACTTGAAAACTGGCATATTTCTGATTTTCACATTCAACAAGCACGAATAGAAAGAGAATTAAGCTATGCTGAACACCTTTCTAAAGAGGGTGAAAATTTAGCAATGGTGACAGAATTTCTCTATCGAAAACATAAGGATATTTTCCAAAAAATTCTCGAAAAGTTAAAACAGAGAGTTCCAGGTATTAGTCAAGTTGATGCAAAAATTACCGAAGAAGGACGAGTATTATTGAGATTTAAAGATGGTGATTTTCATGATCCTTTTTTAGCAAGATATGTTTCTGATGGAACTATCAAAATGTTTGCTTATTTGGTGCTTTTATATGATCCACAGCCTCATCCTCTGTTATGTGTAGAAGAACCAGAAAATCAACTTTACCCTAAACTTTTATATGAACTAGCAGAAGAATTTAGGGAATATGCACGCAAAGGCAAAGGAGGTCAGGTTTTTATATCTACTCATTCTCCAGATTTTTTAAATGGTTGTGAACTTCAAGAAGTTTTTTGGTTACAAAAGGAAAGAGGTTATACAATAGTTAAACGAGCAAGTGATGATGAGCAAATTACAAATTATATGAAGGAAGGTGATCAACTTGGTTATCTGTGGAGACAAGGTTTTTTTGCAGGAGCAGATCCTTTATGAAAGAACTTGTTTTTTTATTAGAAGAACCATCTGCAAAAGCGATGATTGAAGGGATTTTACCAAGTTTAATACTAGAATCAAATATAGTAGTTCGGTATATTGTTTTTGAAGGTAAACAAGACCTAGAAAAACAAATAATCAGAAAATTACAAGGATATAATAATCCTCATGCAACATTCATTATTTTGCGTGATCAAGATTCTGGTAACTGCGAACTTATTAAAAGTATCCTCAAACAAAAATGTGAAGAAGCAAATAAATTTCAAGCTATTGTACGTATTGCTTGTCGGGAATTAGAAAGTTGGTATCTTGCTGATTTAGAAGCTGTAGAAAAGGCTTATAATAGAACCAATCTTTCCGTTTTACAAGCTAAAAAGAAATTCCGAAATCCTGATAATCTTCAAAGTCCATCCCAAGAATTAAAGTCTCTTGTACCGGAATATCAAAAAATAAACGTTTCAAGAATAATAGCACCGTATTTGAATATTGAAAACACAAGATCACCCAGTTTTTATTATTTTATTAGTGCAATAAAAAAAGTTAGTTATTCTTAATTTTTTCAGTTTGAATTATACATTATCCCTAACGCATAACCACATTTATTAAACTGTCTAATAAGCGATCGCGTGATAAATAATTTAATTCTTTGCCATATAAAATATCCTCTACAATCACATAAGATACCAACGAACCGAAAAAAATTTGCGCCATTGCTTCTGGATCAGAAATTCGCAATTCTGGATGAGATATAAAATACTGACTTAACATTTTTCTCCCTCTTTGTACCACAGTTTGATTATAAAGTTTGGCTAATTCAGGAAAGTTTTGAGATTCAGTAATAATTAACCTTAATAATGCTAAATAATCGGGGTTATCTGCTACTTTAGTTAAATAAATCTCTGCTAATTGACGCAGGAAAATTTCTGGCTTTTCGTGCAATTTTTCTGTAGAAAAAATACTTTCAAAACAAGCAATTGTCAACCTTTCTATTAATGCTTTAAATAACCCTTCTTTATCTTGAAAATTACTATATATTGTTTGTTTAGATACTTTTGCTTCTGAACTAATACGATCCATACTAGTTTTTACGTAACCTTCCTGTAAAAATACTCGTATAGCTCCTTGTAAAATTTTTTGTTGCTTTTGAGTCATAACAGGTAAAGTAGTTTCCAAGAGAGAAATAAAGGTTTTAACCATAAATAAACAGTAAATTTTCTTTGCATATATCTTGCTTAATCATACTAGACAGTCTAGTATGATGACAACAATTAAAATTTTCAATTTTTCAATTGAAATTTTCATTCTTTGCTTAATTTTTTATACAAATATATTTTCTTTCATATATTTGCACAATATAACTATCCAGGGTATTATTATGACTCAAACTATACCTACATCTCCCGATAATTTTACGGATAAACCAGGATTTAAGGACAAAAAAGCGAAAAAACCTATATTTCTTCTTCTGGGAGGAATATTAATAATAGGTAGTATTAGCTATGTAATATGGCGAAATCACTCACAAGTACCAGCAAATATACTAAAAGTAAGTGGTAGAATTGAGAGTTATGAAACGGAAATTGGAGTGAAACGTGCGGGTAGAATTGAGTCAATAAATGTACGGGAAGGAGTAGCGGTCAAACAAGGACAGGAATTAATTAGATTAGATGATGCCAGTGATAAATTATTGCAGGAACAGTTAAAAAGTGCTGATGCAAAAATAGCTGCGGCTGAATCAGATACACAACAAATGATTTTTGAGATTAAGCAAGTGCAAAGTAGTATAGATCAAATAGATAGCCAAATTAATGAAGCAAGGTTGAATTTAGATCAATCCCAAGGAGATACCCAAGGGAGAATTTTACAAGCACAGTCTAATTTAGCGGCGGCAAAAGCACAATTAGCGCAAAGTTTAGCACAAAAAAAACAAACAGAAGCAGAAGTAAATTTAGCAAAAATCAACCGCGATCGCTATAGTATCTTAGTAAGAGAAGGGGCAATAAATCGCCAACAATTTGATCAAACCCAAACAAATTTAGAGACAGCGATCGCCACATTAGAAGCCAAAAAAGCCGCAGTAAATGCCAGCAGAGAACAATTAAATGCAGCCCAGGGAGTATTAACTCAAGCGAAAACAACAGGATTAAATCCTGCAATTCGTAATGCCCAATTAGAAACATTAATGAGGAGAAAACAACAAAATTATGCCCAATTAAAATCTGCCCAATCTAAAGTAAAATCAGCGCAAGCTAAAGTGAGAGATGCCCAAGCAGCAAAACAACAAATAATCACTCAAATAGCAGATTCAAAAAAAGATTTGAATGTCATTAGTCCCTTAGATGGAATAGTGATATCTCGTAATGTTGAACCTGGAGGAATAGTAAATAATCAGACCAAAATATTAACAATTATTGATCCTAAAACCATATATTTTAGGGGTTTTATTCCTGAAGGAGATATCGGTAAAATTAGATTAGGACAAACCAGCAAAATATTCATTGATTCTGCACCAGATAAAGCATTATCAGGTAAAGTAATAGCCATTGATCCGCAAGCATCATTCACACCAGAAAATATTTATTTTCAAAAAGATCGAGTCAGACAAGTAATAGGAATTAGAATCAAAGTAGAAAATCCTCAAGGATGTTTTAACCCAGAAAATCCCTACACACAAACAGATTTACCCTGTGCTAAAATGGGGATGCCAGCAGATGCACAAATTGATCTTAAAGGAATCTAGTTCAAGATCCCCGACTTCTTAAAGAAGTCGGGGATCTAAGACAATTTAAAAAAAATATGAAACAAATACTCCCAAATATCACACCCAAATTATCACAAACATCCCCCATAATTCAAGTTAATAACTTACATAAACACTATGGAAAAATAGTAGCTATCAAAGGAATTAACTTTACTGTACATCGAGGGGAAATGTTTGCTTTAATAGGTCCAGATGGTGCAGGAAAAACCAGCACATTTCACATTTTAGGAGGTGTGATGGAAGCCACAGCAGGAGAAATCTTAGTATGTGATCAACCTGCCAGATCAGCTAGGTTAATGACTGGTTATCTCACACAACAATTTTCTTTGTATTTAGATTTAA
This sequence comes from Anabaena sp. FACHB-1237, assembly GCF_014696225.1. GTDB lineage: Bacteria > Cyanobacteriota > Cyanobacteriia > Cyanobacteriales > Nostocaceae > FACHB-1237. The sequence continues at coordinate 8,247 of NZ_JACJPV010000041.1, forward strand.
GTATTGATGAAAACTTGAATTATGCAGCAGGTTTGCGACAAGTTCCCGATCATTTATTCAAAGAACGTCGACAAAAATATCTAAAATTAATGAACTTAGATAAATTTGGGAGTCGCTTGGCCGGACAACTTTCAGGAGGAATGAAACAAAAACTTGCCCTTTGTTGTTCCTTAATTTCTCAACCAGAAATACTTTTACTAGATGAACCTACCACTGGAGTTGATCCCGTTTCTCGACGAGAATTTTGGGATGTGTTAGCCGAATTATCAGCCGAAGGAATGACAATAATTGTGGCAACTCCCTATTTAGATGAAGCAGAACGTTGTCATCGTGTAGCTTTAATGTATAGTGGAGAAATTCATGAAATTGGGACACCACAAGAGTTAAGAAATAACTTAGGTTTACATCGTTTAGAAGTGCGAACAGAAAAGTTAGAAATCACAGAAGAGGTATTATTAAAAAGTGAGGAAAAAAATCTAGTAGATGTACAAATTTTTGGCGATCGCTTAGATGTTTTAGTAGAAGATATTACTCTTGCCGAAATGCAAGTTAATCAACTTTTGCAACAAAATAAATTACCATTACCTGACATTGAACATGGAGAACCTACGTTAGAAAATGTCTTTGTCACAAGACTTAGAGAACAAGGTTCAGTACCGCAATTTTTCCCATTTCCCAGATTTAGAAAAAGAGGAAAAAGTGCCACAAAAGAAATTGCCATATATGCCCATAAACTTAATAGAATATTTGGTAAATTTCAAGCAGTTAAAGATGTCAATGTAGAAGTTAGATATGGTGAAATATTTGGGTTATTAGGGGCTAATGGTGCAGGAAAAACCACCACAATTAAAATTTTATGTGGTTTATTAGAAGCTAGTGGAGGTGAAATTTCATTAGGAGGAGAAACGGGGAATTTACGCAGTGCAGAATTAAGAAAACGTATAGGTTATATGAGTCAGAAATTTACACTTTATGATGATTTAAGTATTATCCAAAACCTAGAGTTTTATAGCGGAGTTTATGGAGTACCGCGCAAATTAAGACGAGAAAAAATTGATTGGGTAATAGCTACCTGTGGTTTACAAGGTAAGGAAAATATGGTAACAGGACAATTACCAGGAGGATGGAAACAAAGAGTAGCTTTTGGTGCTTCTGTGATGCACGAACCAGATATATTATTTTTAGATGAACCCACATCAGGAGTAGATCCTTTAGCGCGTCGGCAATTTTGGAAACTAATAAATGATTTTGCGAGAAATGGCACAGCAATTTTAGTGACAACCCATTATTTAGAAGAGGCAGAACAATGTAATAGAATGAGTTTTATGGTTGCTGGAGAAACCGTTGTGGAAGGTTCACCAAGTTTTATTAAAGCATCACAACCAGGACAATTAATAGAGATTATTGTGAATGAAAATCAAGTTGCTTCTAGGTTATTAAAAAAACAATTTGCATCATGGAGAGTTTCTATTTTTGCTAATAGTTTACACATAGTTCTGGATGATCCAAAAACAGAAATACATCAAGTCAGGCAACTTTTAGAAGATAATAATATTACTATTCATTCGTTGAGAAATATTCCTTTTTCTTTAGAAGATGCTTTTATTGGGATAGTGCAAAGAACAACTGATAATTGATAATTGACAATTGATAATTAGCACTATTTCCGCTTGGTTATCCATATTATCAAATTACCAATTAAAATCAATGAAGCAAAAAAGGGATTATTTGGTAATAAAATTGTACTAATTTATAAAGACTTTAATGTTTACATGAAAACGTTCTACTAATTGTTGAATTTGATTAAAAGTTAATGCTTTTTCTTTATTTAAAATAGCCTGTATTGTTTCGGATGAACCAATTTCAGGTAAATCTGATAAACTCAGTTTGTGTTCTTCCATTAAATAAGCTAATACATCATTTCCATGACAATTAGGAAGAGGATAATGTTCTGTTTCATAAGCCTCAATTATCGTTCCTAATGTATCCAATAAATGATAAAGAGGATGTTGTTCATTAGTACCGATTTCATCAAGTAAATCATTTAATCTTATAATTGCTTGTTCATATTCTTCTTCATTACGAATTGTTAGTAAAGGAGAAATAGCACTCCAGTGGGTATTAATATCTGGGGGAAGAGTGGTTAGTTTTTCCATATATTTTTGTCGTATTCTGAATGAGTTAAGATATAACGAATGTAAACTTTTTGACGATTAAAGTGAATAGAAGTAATCAAGCGATATTTATTACCACCAATATTAAACACTATTAAATCACCTACAATATCAGCACTAGGAAAAACAGAACGTAATTCATCAAAATTTTCAAAAGTGCTAGAGTTAATAAGTTTTAACCAACGACTTAGCGCAGTTTCACTATCAGGATATTTTTCCCAAAATTGACGCAGGATTTTACGAGAAATAATGTGCATGACTGGATTTATAAAGCTATTATAGCAAATTTTCACATAAAACTGCAAAAGATTGTAAACTATCTCATCAAATCCCCAACTTCTTTTTTGATTCTGAAAAATACATTAATCAATTAATCTCAGAAGTCGGGGATATAAAAGTTTAGTGATTAAGGTTTCCAAGTGTTGAGAGATTGACGAATTAACATTAATTCCTGTAGATATTCCTTCAATTTCTCTTGTTGCAGATTCAAGCTATTAATGATTTTATCTGATTCTGCTTCTTTTGTCTCTCTTTCTTTTAGCAAACTATCAAAATCATCCTGAAATTTCTTGATGTAATCATTAATTTGCTGTTCTGCTTTTTTGAAATCATCTGCAATCTGTTTTTCAATCACTCGTTGTAATAATTCTCGATTATTTAAAACTTGTTCATCAATTTTTTGTTGAATTAATTGTGTTGTTTGACGTAAATCTACTTCATAAAAATCCTGTCTATCTTGATATTCAACATCTACATAATAGACTTTATCGGAATCACAGCAACGGCTTTCTGTTCTTTCCTCTTTTTTAGTTCTATTAAATACTTCTTGTTGTTGTTTAATTCTTGCGTCAATACCTGGAAATTCAAATTTAGGAAATTGAATTTTATTAATATTTAATTTGACTTGTAATTCTTTCCCCAAATAATCAGATAGTTCATTTGATATCTCTTGGATATCATTTTGAATTTTCAAAGCCAACTTTTCACGAATATTAGTACCATCTCTTACCAATGTATCTTGAGTATCTACCCAAAACTTTTGAATTAGAGAAGCAGAAGATTCATTGATAGTTTTACTAATCTTCTCAGCTTCATTTTTACTGCGAACTCTAATGATATATGGATCAGAAATTTTCGGTATTTCAACCATATCATCATTTGCAGAATTAAAAACTTGAGGAGTTTCTTTAGAAAGATATTGTAGTAAAGATGTACCTCCTTTTACACCTGCTCTAAATATACTGCCCAACCGTTGACTAAAAAGTTCCAAAATACCACCTCCCACATCAGCAACAATATCACCAAAATCACCAAAATCACCCCAATTAATACTTTGACTTGTCTTTGTAACTGGTGAACGATGAGCTTTCACTTTTTGGGTGGTAGATGATTTTGTAGATTGAGATTCAGCAATTTGATCAATTTGATATTGAATTTCTGCTTTAGTTTCTTCTGCAAATATATCAATACCTTGACTAAAACCATTGATGAGTATTTGCTTTTGTCTATCTACGGACTTTTTTACATTGTCTACCTTACTTCTAGCACTATCAGAACGTTTTTTGTATTCTTCAATCTTTTTCTTTAATGATGCAATATTTATTTCCCAACCACTAATTTTTGTGTTGAGAGTATCTTCAATTGTTTTAGCAGCTTTATCAATTATTGCTAAAACATCACTCAAAAGATTCCAACCTGCATTTTTAGTAATGGTTTCAATGACTGTTTCTTGAATAGTAGGAATACCGCTATCTCTTAATGCTTGTGGTGCTATTTTTCGAGGTGCGGGAATAATTTGATTTCCTTCTTCATCTTCAATTGCATATCTCGCACTAAAGAATTTTTTAAAGTCTCTGGTTTGACTTTCTGTAGCTTTTTGTTGTTGAATTAATTTTGCTAATAATCCTTGTCTGGAACTTGCAGGATAAATGATGGGGTTAGGAAAACCAAAATTGGATAATTCTCGTTGTAAATCTTTAATTACATCTTCAATTTCTCTATCTCTTTCAGTTTTCTGATCAACTTTATTAAGGATAAAATAAATTTTACCTTTTTCCTGTTGTAAAATTTCCTGGCGATTTTGTAATACTTCTTTAAATAAATCAGAAACTGCACTATCTTTGTAAGATGCGTAATTTAAAACAAATAAAATAGCGTTACAAGTTCTTAATGCTTCTAATGCTGTTTGTTTTAATGCGACTGTGTTAAAATTAGCTGATTCCCATTCATTAGGTCCTGGTGTATCTACTAGGGTAAAACCATCAAGGGAAGAAAGTCCACTAATTGCTTCTATATGATGTTCTATTTCAAACCGGATGGTATTATCAGGATTTCCAGTTTCTCTAATTTTACGGGTTCTCAATAAAAATTTGTGTTGAATTTCTCCTTCATCCCCTTCAGCTATCACAATTGCTTTTCTTACCCCTGTTTGATATTCTAACAGTCTGGGAACTTGATTAGCGGGAATGTGACGGACATCAGTACGACAAATGGTACAAGCTGCGGTTTCACTAGCTAAAATATCTGCACCAATAATAGCGTTAAGAAAGGTACTTTTACCAGCTTTCATAGCTGCAATAACCGCTACTTGATATTTTTGTTCCTTGAGGGCGTTTAATGCTTTATTGATGTTATTTTCTACACTTTCTAAACTTTTGGTATCATCACCTTCACTAAGACGACTTTGGCGAATTTCCTCAAGATATTTTAAAAGCCTTGTACCTAGTTTGTAAATACTGCTGTGTGCTGATTGGAATTGTTGTGAAGACATATTAACCCTTTAACTATCGAAGTAAAAACAACTAATATTAAAAACACGGAAACAACCAAGACGCTTACAATACTAAATATAATAACTATGTTTAAGTCTAATTGTAAATACTTATTTGATTAATTTTTTGATAATTTTGTTAAATTAAATACATAAAAATTAAACTATTTTAATAATCCAGGGAATAAATTTCCTATATAAAAGCTAAAGTCGCTTAAAAACGAGTAAAATATAGTGTAATTTACTATTTGACAATCACATCCTGTAAATCCTTAAATCCTGGACATCCTGATTCTGGCAATAACATAAACAGGGGCAAAAATGACAGAAACAACCGCCAATTATGATCAAACATGGAAAGAAGCAATTAGCCAATATTTTGAATCATTCATGCAATTCTTTTACCCCAACCTCCACGCTAAAATAGATTGGAGTAAAACCCCCATATCATTGGATAAAGAACTAAAACAAATTACCGCATCTAGTCAAACTAAAAAACGTTATGCAGATAAACTCTTTCAAGTGTGGTTATTAGATAATCAAATCATCTGGATTTTGATACACATAGAAGTACAAAGTCAATATGACAAAGAATTTCCGCAAAGAATGTACATCTATAACTATCGTTCCTTTGATATATTTCATAAACCAGTCATCAGTTTAGCTATCTTAGGAGATGAAGATAAAAAATGGCGACCAAATAGTTATGAATATGGCATAGATGATAGTTTAGTAAAAATGCAATTTAGCATAGTTAAACTATTAGACTATCAATGGGAAGACCTAACCACAAATAACAATTTATTTGCTATAATAGTCATGGCACATCTGAAAACCAAAGCCACGACTAAGAATTTAACCGAACGAGAACAATGGAAATGGAACATAGTCAGACCATTATATCAAAAAGGCTTAACTAGAGTTGATATTATCAATTTAGTTAAGTTCATTGATAAAATGATGACCTTACCACCATCATTACAAACCGCATTCAACAATAAATTAGAACAACATGAAAAGGAGTTAAATATGCCTTTCCTAAGCACTATTGAAGAAATGGCAGAAGAACGAGGTGAAGTCAAAGGTAAAATTAAAGGTGCTAGAGAAACATGCCAAAACAATATTATCAAAATCCTTGCTAATAGATTTAATTCTGTTCCAGAATTGATGGATAATTCTCTCAGGAAAATTGAGGATATAACCATCCTAGAAAATCTCTTGTTAGCAAGTATTAGTATTAGTTCTCTGGAGGATTTTCAAAAATTAATTGATGCTGAGTTACAACTCAATCAATAATATCAATAATATTATATCCCTGATTTATTCTATCATGAATAGTTCAGGGATTTATTAACATCTTCATCCTGTACATCCTTAAATCCTGGACATCCTGATTCAGACAATTAAAATCCTATAAATCCTTAAATCCTGGATATCTTAATGCTAACAAAAAATTATGATTACCTATGAAAAGAATAATTGCCCAATGTATTAAAGAAATAGCACAATTTAGGCGCGATCGCTTAACATTAGCCCTAGCATTTTTATTACCATTTATTACCTTATTAATCTTTGGTTTTGCCATTAGATTAGAAAGTAAAGACATTCCCTTAATAGTCCAAGATTTTAGCCATACAAACCTCAGTAACAGCTACATTGAAAGACTGTATGCTACCAATCAATTTATCCCTAAACAATGGAGTGGAAATAATCCCACCACAGACGCTATAGATAAAGGAATTGCTAAAGTTGCCGTAATTATTCCCCCAGACTTTAGCCGCGATATTAAAGCAGGAAGAAACACCAAAATACAAGTTTTAATTGATGCCACAGATGTGAACAATGCCCGTGTAATTCGCGGTAGCATTCAACAAGTTACCAACTTCTTTATGAAAGACCAAAAACTCCTACCAAAACAATATTTAATTACCCCAAAAATACGTTTATGGTTTAATCCAGGACGAATCGAAGCATTATATATTGTTCCAGGAGTTTATGGCGTAGTTTTATGGATTTTCCCATCATTACTAGCTGCCATTGCTATGGTAAGAGAAAAAGAAAAAGGAACAATTGTACAAGTTTATGCTTCCAATATTACTGCTACAGAATTATTGCTAGGTAAAGGAATAGCATACTTATTAATTGCCATCATAGAAGCATTAATTGTCATGATTTTAGGTGCAATAATTTTCCAAGTTGGCCTAGTTGGCAACCCCATTATTCTAATATTAGGAACATTAATATTTCTCATAGATAGTGTTTGTTTTGGTCTATTTTTAGGAGTTAGAAGTAGTAACCAGAATGCCGCAGTACAAGGAGTAGCATTAGTAGGTTTTATCACATCTTTATTATTATCTGGTTTCATTTATCCCCTAAATAATATTCCCTTTCCTATATCACTCACAACTAATGTAATTCCCAGCAGATATTTTATTGATATTACTCGTGATGCTTTTGTGCGCGGTACAGGTTTTGGTGGAGTTTGGTTTGATTTTGTGATGTTAATAACATTAGGATTGTTCTTTTTTAACATATCTCGCAAACTTTTAAGTAAAATGCAACTACCTAGTTAATTAAAACAGGAAAACAAAAAATGAAACTACTTAACCAATTCTTTGATAGTCCATTTTGGGCATTAGTACAGAAAGAAATTAACCAAACTCTTCGTAACAAACAACTAATTTTTCTGTTAATTATCCCCCCAACAATTCAATTACTACTCTATGGTTTTGTGCTAAACCCAGATGTTCATAACTTACGATTAGGAGTTATTGACTATGCTAATGTTACTGTCAGTCGTGAATTAATATCATCCATGACATCAAATCAAATTTTCACATTAGCATCTGTGGCCAATAGTGAAAAAGAATTGAGTCGTCAAGTACAAGAAGGAAAATTAGATGTAGGAGTAATTATCCCTCCCGAATTTCCTCGTCAACTAGCAAAAAAATCAGCAGAAATTCAAGTATTTATTGATGCCGTAAATGCCAACACAGCCGGAATTGCTACCAATTATATCAGCCAAATTATTCAACAATATAACCTACAATTAAACAACAATAATTCAACTTTACCAATTACCTCAGAAGTGGTATTTTTATATAATCCTGGATTAACAAGTAGTTGGTTTTTTGTACCTGGAGTTATGGGTTTAGTATTAACATTAATTGGTACATTAGTATCATCAATTACTGTAGTACGAGAAAAAGATACAGGCACATTAGAACAATTATTAATGACTCCTGCAAATAACTGGGAAATACTATCATCAAAAATTGTGCCATTAGTATTTTTATTAATCGGAGATGTTTTATTTGCTATGACATTAGCAAGAGTAGTATTTAATGTACCATTTAGAGGTAATTTTATCTTATTTATGGTTCTATCAACCATGTATTTATTTGTAGCAATTAGCTTAGGAATTATGTTAGCAACCGTGAGTAGTTCTCAACAACAAGTAATATTAATATCATTTTTTATCAACTTACCAATGATACAAACTTCAGGAGCGATCGCACCCATTGAAGCTATGCCTCCATTTTTTCAAACCCTATCGTTACTTAACCCTTTACGGCATTACATAGCCATAGTTCGCGGTATTTTATTAAAAGGAGTTGGAATAGATGTACTTTGGATGAATGCTGTAGCATTAATTATCTTTGCAACAGTATTACTAACAATTAGTATTAATAAATTCCGCAGTCAATTGAGTTAACCTTTGCAAAATTTCAGATTCCCGACTTCTCCAAAAAGTCGGGGATCTTGGGATATTGGTTTTAGGAGTTAATATAATAATGAAAGTTTAAATTGTAACCCAACCATGACAAAGATAGATTATAGCAACCCAACACTCAAACATACACCCTTATATAATCAAAGTGCAGAAATTAACGCTCGTTTTACCAGTTTTAGCGGCTGGGAAATGCCAGTACAATACAACGGTATCACCTTAGAACATCAAGCCGTGAGAAATAGCGCAGGAATGTTTGATATTTCCCACATGGGTAAATTTACCCTAGAAGGTAAAAACGTCATTTCCCAACTGCAAAATTTAGTTCCCTCAGACTTAAATAGATTACAACCCCATCAAGCCCAATATACAGTGCTTCTTAATCAGCAAGCAGGTATTATTGATGATATTATTATTTACCATCAGGGTACAGATGAAACTGATACTGAAAAAGTAGTGATCATCGTTAATGCAGGTACAAAAGACAAAGATCAAACCTGGTTATTAGAACACCTTGATCCTGGTACAATCAAATTTAGAGACCTATCAGCAGATAAAGTATTAATTGCCCTCCAAGGACCCCAAGCTACCAGTTATCTTGAGTCCCTAGTTAGTGTAGACTTAAAACCAGTCAAAGCCTTTGGACATTTAGAAACTAGTATTTTCGGACAACCTGCATTTTTAGCCCGTACAGGTTATACCGGCGAAGATGGTTTTGAAATTATGGTAGATTCCACAGTGGGTATAGAATTATGGCAACATTTGTATAATGTTGGTGTTATTCCCTGTGGACTTGGTTGTAGAGATACACTGCGTTTAGAAGCAGCAATGGCACTTTACGGACAAGATATCAGTGATACCACTAGTCCCCTAGAAGCTGGTTTAGGATGGCTAGTACATTTAGATACAAAAGGAGACTTTATAGGCCGAAAGATATTAGAACAACAAAAAACCGAGGGAGTACAGCGTAAACTCGTAGGTTTAAAAACCCAAGGCAGAAATATTGCCCGTCATGGATATTCAATATTATCATCAGGGCAAGTAGTAGGGGAAGTAACAAGTGGTACTTTATCCCCCACATTAGGTTATCCCATTGCTTTAGCTTATGTTCCTAGCGAATTAGCCAAAACAGGAACAGTCCTAGATGTAGAAATTCGTGGCAAATTTTACCCTACAGAAGTAGTTAAACGTCCCTTTTATCGTTCTACAAAACGTGGTAATGATTAAATACAATGGTTAGCATTTCCTATGCAGGTTTTCAAAACTTTTAGCTATGAAAATAGGATTATTTAAAGTTTTTGTAATTACTGTGACAATTGCTATACCACTAATAACCTTGAATATTCAATTGTCAATTTTCATTTTGCAATTGTGAATTGATTTGTCTGTAGTTTCTTATTTTGTCAAGTGGAAGAGGAAGTGTTATGTCTAATTATCCCGATGATCTCAGATATCTAGACTCTCATGAATATGTGAGAATGGATGGTGATATTGCCACTATTGGTATTACTGATTATGCTATCGAGCAATTAGGTGATATTGTATTTTTAGAATTACCAGATATTGGTGATCTTGTTACTGTCAATGAAAGTTTTGGCAGTATTGAATCAGTCAAAGCTGTGGAAGACTTAAAATCACCAGTTACAGGTACAGTGATAGAAAGAAATGAACCTTTGATAGAATCTCCTGAATTATTAGCTGAAGATCCTTATGGTGAAGGTTGGTTAATAAAGGTGCGTGCTAATGATCCTAGTGAAGTTGATGATGCCATGACAGCAGATCAATATAGTGCTTTACTGGATGGTGATTAACTTAGAGTACGGAGTGCGGAGTGCGGATTTGAAACTCGATAGAATTACAGTACATTCCATCTACATGAGGTACACTGTGAACAGGCAAGATGCCTGTGTTACAAGGGTTTTATCATTAACATCTGTACCTCATAATAACGGAAACTGCTGTATTTAGTCGGTTTTAACCGACTTCAGCTTTTAGACAGGGAATTTATTCCCTGGCTAATCTAATCTAATCTAATTCTACCAATTCTACCAATTCTACTAATTTTTCTTAACTACCACAGTACCACTTAAAATATCAGTTAAAGAGCGTTTTCTTTGAGTACATAATGCAAATATTAAATCAATTAAACCAAGAGAAAAACAAAAAATAATCATTTTAACTATACATCTCCAAGTAGCAAGCCAAAAAGAAATTTTCTTTCCTTGGGAATTAATTATTTTAATTTGAAATAATGCTTTTGCTGTTGTTCCTTGCATTTGTGAACTTTCTAACTTAGCAAAATATAACCAAATTCCGCCTATAAATACTATAAATGTAGTCTCGCTATAATTTTGATTTTGTTGATAAAAATAATCGCAGATCATCAACCAACTAAATAATATTATTGTATCAATTAAATAAGCAAAACTGCGCCCCCAAAATGGTGCATTACCACTTATTTGATTAATTTGATTATTTTCTTCTTCATCTGGAAGTTGTGCGATTAATTTATGTTTTTGAGAACTTTGACTTCCAGAACTTTGACTTTCTGATTTTTTAGAAGTTCTTAAACCAGAATTTAACTCAGATATCTTTTTTAGAATTTCCTGGGTATTCTTAGGACGGTTTCCCGGAAAAGGAGCAATTAAATAATCAACTAAATCTGCTAATCTAGGAGATATATCCTTAGCACTATCACGCCAAATTAACTCCCCAGTACGAGGGTTTTCTTCAAAGTCTTGGGGAGGTTTTCCTGTTAATAAATAAACAAACGTCCTTCCCAATGCAAAAAAATCTGATTGAGGAACAGCTTTACCATTCATTTGTTCTGGAGGAGTATAACCTTGAGAAATAATTCCCGTTATTTGTTGTCCAGCCACTTTTTGCATAAAAGTTTGGGTTACTTCCCTGGCTGTACCAAAATCAATTAAAGCTAATTGTCCATTAGGACGTAACATAATATTAGGTGGTTTAATATCTCGATGAAAATAATTTTTTTGATGAACTTCCTGTAAAATTTCCGCTAATTGTTTCAACCATTTTATTGCAGCTAATTCTACAATAGGTTCATGGTTTTTTTGCATCATATATTGTTCTAAATTTACACCCTCAATTTTTTCCATCACTAAACAATGGAGAGACTCTTTACTATCTCTAGGAAAATAGATAAAATAACCATCAGATTCCACTTTAGGAATACCAGGATGATTTAAAGATTGTAACACTTCCGCTTCTTGTCGAAATAACTCCACTGCTTTAGGATGGGTATTAAATAAAACTTTGAGAACCTTAATTATTCCACCATCATCAACTTCATAAGTTTTCCCAAAACCACCACCACCTAAAGGTTTTATCACTCGATAAGAACCTGCTAATAATAATTCCGAACCACAGGATAGACAAAATAGGTTTTGTCCAATATTATCTGGTCTTTGACAATTTGGATTTATGCAGTAGCTCATAATATTGCTACGAGAAAAATAATTGTTCTATTTTAGTATAAATTTGATTATTATAAAATGTATTTTCTCAGTTGATTTTGTACAATTACCTTATAACCACCAATAAATAGCAATTTCTTCCTTCCCTTCCTTCGTCTCTTCTCTTCGAGATGCTGCGCGAACGTGGTTCATTTCTTATTTAGTATAAGTGCAATATCACATTTTATGTATTTTGTCAATCCCCCCTTTCACCCTCAACACCTCAGACGCTAAAAAGTACATAAATCTTTACCAAAATTGTCATCAATCACTAACAATTACAAACCTAAATGTTTTGATATCCTGACATTTAACCTAGTTCATGCCACGATAAAATCATAGTTTCGTGGAATATTCCCATCTAATTTCAAAAGTGTAAATACTACGCCTAGATTATGAAATTTTACCAAATCGCTGAAAGTCTGTCAATATCGTTCATAAATAAAAATATTTCTCAATTAAAAATTAAGAAAATATTAAGGTAAACTTCTATTAAGTCAAAATATTTAATCTTTTATGGAAAATAGATAACTATAAATTATAATTCCATCAATAAAAATAAAACTCTCTGTGACTCTGCGACTCTGCGTAATAAAACTAATATATTTAACAAAACAAAGTTAATTTCATTTAATTAATTAATAAAAGATTAAATAAAATAAAAAACTGATATTTTCAGAATGATTTATTACAATATATTAAGTAATAATCTCTGGAGTCAAAATTGTGATAGAAACTATCGCGCTACCATCAACATCGGAAAAATCTAACAATCAAACTAATACAAACAGTACCAGTGAATTTGCCAAAAGACACATAGGTATTAATGATGATGATATTCAAAAAATGCTTGATTTGTTAGGAATTTCTAGCCTTGACGACCTAATTAATAAAACTGTACCATCAAATATTCGCTGGCAAGAAAAACTACAATTACCAGAAGCACAAAGCGAATATACAGCATTAGAAATGTTAAAACAAATAGCTGGTAAAAATCAGGTATATCGCTCATTCATTGGTATGGGTTATTACGATTCTATTACCCCTACCGTAATTCAACGCAACATTTTAGAAAATCCGGGATGGTACACTGCATATACACCTTATCAGCCGGAAATTGCCCAGGGAAGACTGGAAGCACTGTTAAATTTCCAAACCATGATTATAGACTTAACAGGGTTAGAAATTGCTAACGCTTCCCTTTTGGATGAGGGTACAGCCGCAGCAGAAGCGATGGCTATGAGTTATGGAGTCTGTAAAAATAAATCTCATAGCTTTTTTGTGTCTAGTGACTGTCATCCGCAAACTATTGATGTATTGAAAACTAGGGCAAAACCTTTAGGGATTAATCTGATTATTGCTGATCATCAAACTTTTGATTTTACTGAATCTATTTTTGGCGCGGTGCTGCAATATCCTTGCAGTGATGGTAGTATCTATGATTACCGTGATTTTATCAAACAAGCCCATGAAATAGGGGCATTAGTTACCGTTGCGGCGGATCCTTTGAGCTTAACTTTATTAACACCGCCTGGAGAATTAGGGGCGGATATTGCGGTGGGAAGTACCCAACGTTTTGGCATTCCTTTAGGTTTTGGTGGTCCTCATGCTGCTTACTTTGCTACCAAGGAGGAATATAAAAGATCCGTACCTGGGCGCATTGTGGGAGTTTCTAAGGATGTTCATGGAAAAACAGCATTACGTTTAGCTTTACAAACTCGTGAACAGCATATCCGTAGAGAAAAAGCTACGAGTAATATATGCACTGCTCAGGTATTATTGGCAGTGATGGCGAGTATGTATGCAGTGTATCATGGTGGGGCAGGATTGAGAGCGATCGCTCAAAAAGTTCATCAACACACGGCAATTTTAGCCGTAGGTTTGCAAAAGTTAGGTTATAAAATCAGCAATCAATACTTTTTTGATACCCTAAAAATTGAGTTAGGAAATAGCAAATTAGATGATATTCTTGCAGCAGCAAACTTGAGAAATATCAATTTGAGAATCTTTGATAATTCCACTGTAGGAATTTCTTTAGATGAAACCACAAATACCAGTGATTTAATAGATTTGTGGCAAATTTTCGCAGGTACAGATAATTTACCTTTTAGTGTAGAAGAACTTACTGCTTTTAACAATTATCCATTACGCCGTGAAAGTGCATATCTTACCCATCCAGTATTTAATAAATACCACTCAGAAACGGAATTATTGAGATATTTACATCAACTAGAATCCAAAGATTTATCATTAACTACATCAATGATTCCTTTGGGTTCATGTACTATGAAATTAAACGCCACATCGGAAATGATTCCCGTAACTTGGCCAGAATTTGGGAAGATACATCCCTTCGCACCAATTAACCAAACTAGAGGATATCAAATATTATTTCAGCAACTAGAAACATGGTTAGGAGAAATTACAGGTTTTGCGGGAATTTCCTTACAACCAAATGCAGGTTCACAAGGTGAATATGCGGGACTTTTAGTAATTAGAGATTATCATGAAAATCGAGGAGAAGGACATCGGAATATATGTTTAATTCCCCAGTCAGCCCACGGTACAAACCCAGCCAGTGCGGTAATGTGTGGGATGAAAGTTGTGGGGGTAAATTGCGATTCTCAAGGGAATATTGATGTTAAAGATTTAAAGGCGAAAGCAGAGAAATATAGTCAGGAATTAGCGGCTTTAATGGTGACATATCCATCAACTCATGGAGTATTTGAATCAGCAATTCAAGAAATTTGTGCCATTATTCATGAACATGGTGGACAAGTTTACATGGATGGGGCTAACATGAATGCTCAAGTAGGATTATGTCGTCCTGGAGATATTGGTGCTGATGTTTGTCATTTGAATTTACACAAAACATTTTGTATTCCTCATGGTGGTGGTGGCCCTGGTATGGGACCTATTGGAGTTGCTTCTCATCTTGTGCCATTTTTACCTGGACATTTTGTTAATTCTCAACAAGAAAATTCACAATTTAATGGTGCTGTTTCTGCTGCACCTTGGGGAAGTGCGAGTATTTTGGTGATATCATGGATGTACATTGTGATGATGGGTGCCGATGGGTTAACTGAAGCGACAAAAATAGCGATTTTAAATGCTAATTACATCGCTAAAAGATTAGAATTATCCTATCCAGTATTGTATAAGGGAAATAATGGATTAGTGGCACATGAATGTATTTTAGATTTGCGAAGTTTGAAAAAATCAGCAAACATTGAAATTGATGATGTGGCTAAAAGATTAATGGATTATGGTTTTCACGCGCCTACGGTTTCTTGGCCTGTTGCTGGTACAATTATGGTAGAACCAACGGAAAGTGAATCTAAGGCAGAATTGGATAGATTTTGTGATGCTTTAATTGCCATTCGTGAAGAAATTGCAGCGATCGAATCTGGTAAGATGGATATGGAGGATAATGTTTTGAAAAACGCGCCTCACACTGCGGAAAGTTTGATTATTGGTGAGTGGAAACATGGTTATTCTCGTGAACAAGCTGGTTATCCTGCGAGTTGGAGTAAGGAGTATAAGTTTTGGCCGAGTGTGGGGAGAATTGACGCTGCTTTTGGGGATAGGAATTTTGTTTGTTCTTGTTTACCGATGGAGGCTTATAGTTAGTTAATTGTAGGGTGCGTTAATGAAATGTAACGCACCGTTTTTATTGTGGGATAAGGTGCGTTACGCTGGCGCTAACACACCCTACGAACGTTAATTGTAGGGTGCGTTAATGAAATGTAACGCACCGTTTTTATTGTGGGATAAGGTGCGTTACGCTGACGCTAACGCACCCTACTGGATATCCTGATTCAGACAAAAAATGTTTAAATCTTAATCGAATGTTGTTGGGTTTCACTGCGTTCTACCCAACCTACAAATTAATGACATACTTGGCAAATCTCAATAATTTTAGTTTGTAATGTGGGCGTTTCTGCTGCACCTTGTTTAAGACTAACTTCTAATTCTAATAATAAAGGTAAAATAGAAATTAATTGTTTCACAGATAAAGATTTAATTTCTTGTTGAATAAAATATATCCGTTTGGGGTTATTAATTTCCGCAAATTGGGCGATCGCTTGCGGATTTTTTTCCCCACTTTCCATCATCATTTTTACTAATAACCATGTTCTAAATTGTCCTATTAAGGTGGCCACAATTTTTAACCCTGGTTCAGCCGCAATAATTAAATCATTTAAAATATTTAAGGCTTTAGAAGTATCTCCACTTCTAATGGCACTGGCTAATTGTAAAGTATTTTGAGTGGTATTTCTCACCAATTGCGAAACTAATTCCACATTTAAAGGTTTACCACTACTTTGAATATAAAGTTGTAATTTTTCCAATTCATTGTATAGTAAACGAGTGTCATTGCCCACAGATTCGGCTAAAAATTCTACTACATGAGATGTTAATTTAATCCCCACAATTTTCGCTGCATCTTCCACAGCTTTTACTAATAATTCAGTTTTCCAAGCAGGAATTAAAGAAAATTCACGTACTTCTGTAGCAAATTGTTTAAAAAGTTTGGTACTTTTCAATCTTTCATCTGGTTTATTACGACTAGTTAATAATAAAGTGGAATTATCGGGAATTACATTAAGAGTCCGTTGTAGTTCTGTTAAAACATGATCTGGACAACTTTGAAACAAATTAGTATTTACTAACCATACTAAACGGCCACCTCCACCAAAAGGAGGAGTCATAGCTTGACTTAAAGCCTGAATTACGGTATCAGACTGATCAGGGGAGAAACAACTATAGTTAAAACTGATCCATAGCGGATCAAGAATGCGATCGCGTAAAATAGTTACAGCTTTTTCTATAGCAAAATCATCTTCCCCCCAGTAAACATAAATTGGCATAGTTAAAAGTTAACATAGTAAAAAAAAGCTGTTAATTAGCTTTACAATCAATATTATAACAGAGTGCGAGGTCATGAAAATTGGACGATAATTACCAAACTTACTTAAATCGTGTAGCGAGAATGACGCTACCAGAATCTTACAAATCTCAAGTTCAGCATATCCAAGAGTCTTCTAAATTTCAACTTGATGGAGGAGTGAGAAAAGCTGCTAATTTTCCTGGTTATACAATGATTACACCACCAGCAGGAGAAGATCAAGTCAATGCTGATTTTTACAAACAAATAGAAACCTATCAGCAGGAACTTTTACAGTTACCTATTCCAGCAGATTTAATTGCTGCTTTACCTCCTGCTAGTTTTCATATTACATTAGCAGATTTAATATGGGATAGTGCTTATATTCATGCTACTCAAAAAAATCCCGATTTTGCGGAACAACTAAGTTCTTGTCTAGTAGAAAGATTTACTACATATAAACAAGAAGCACCACAGGAAACTCAAGTAATTATTTGGCAAGTATTAGGATTAATAGTAATGCCAAGAGCGATCGGTATTTGTTTAATACCTAAAGATCAAAATTCTTATGAAAGAATTATGGCATTACGCCGATTAATTTATCAAAATCGTCCTTTAATGGGTTTAGGAATTGAACAACATTATCATTTTACAGCCCATATTACGTTAGGATATTTTGGTCATATTGCTGATGATTTAGATAGAAATCAACTCAGTAATATGTTTTCTGACTTTAACAAAAGTTGGGCTTTAAAGGAAATACCGGAATTTTTGGTAAACCGAGTTGAACTGAGAAAATTTGATGATATGACCAATTTTTACCGTCAAGAAAATTGGCCAAGTTTGGATTTTTAAGTAGTTGTTTATGGGCAACTTGTAGTAAGTAATCAGTAATCAGTAACTAGTAATTAGTAACTTAGTAATTAGTAATCAGTTTTTATTTAAGGGTAGATATATTTTAGCCTTTTGCTAATAGCTGAAATTGTGAAATACAAATGTTATTCATTCTATTGGCTGATAACTGAATACTGATAGCTGATTACTGATTTAACAAATAGCTGATTGAATAAACTCTATCACATCTGATAATCCTGTTTGAGTTTTCAGGTTTGTGAAAATAAAAGGTTTGTGTCCACGCATTTTTTTTGTATCTCGTTCCATGATGTTTAAGTCCGCACCAACGTAGGGCGCAAGATCAATTTTATTGATAACTAATAAATCAGATTTTGTGATGCCTGGACCACCTTTACGGGGTATTTTATCACCTGCTGCCACATCTATTACATAAATAGTTAAATCAACTAATTCCGGGCTAAAAGTTGCGGCTAAATTATCTCCTCCACTTTCTAAAAAGACAATATCTAAGTTAGTGAATTTTGTTTCTAATTGTTCAATAGCTGCTAAATTCATAGAAGCATCTTCGCGGATAGCAGTGT
Organism: Anabaena sp. FACHB-1237; assembly: GCF_014696225.1. Taxonomy (GTDB): domain Bacteria; phylum Cyanobacteriota; class Cyanobacteriia; order Cyanobacteriales; family Nostocaceae; genus FACHB-1237. Next base: position 26,724 of record NZ_JACJPV010000041.1, read on the forward strand.
GAGGACAACCTCCGGTTTCTACTCCTAAAATGCGATCGCTATTTAATGCTTGAGAACGTACTAAAAATTGGGCATCTTCTTGGGTATAAATATCATTGGTAACGACTGCTATTTGATATTTTTCCCGTAATTTTTTACATAAAGAGTCAACTAAAGCGGTTTTTCCTGAACCGACAGGACCTGCAACTCCAATTCTTAAGGCGTTTGTCATTTTTACTCCTTTTAGTTATCTTGTAGTGTTAGGCACAGCCGTAACTCACCATTAATTAAGTTTATGGTGCGTTACGCTACCGCTAACACACCCTACTTAAATTCAACTTCTAAATAGTCTAGTATATTGGGTTTCATGCTGCATACTAGCTAAGGATAAACCCCAACTACAACATTCTAAATCATCATCTGTCATTGTCAAAATTTCGCTGATTGTTTGGGTTAATATTGGTTGTAATTCCAGTAATAAAATTTGTCCTGCAGTTTGTCCTATTGGAATAATTTTGATACCAGCAGTGATCAAATTGGATAACCAACTATGGAGATATGCTAATAATGTACCATGAAGATTAATTTGCCAATAACTACAAGCTATAGAATAAGCGATCGCATAGTTTATAGGATAACCCACAACGTTAATTATTGCTAAAAACTGTGGTTCTAATTTAATTAACAATGTCATTAATGAACGTCCCATTTGCCAACTTGCAGCACGTATTTCTTCCGTATCTCTAAAAGCAGATAACCATAAATTCCATTTTTTTAAACCTTGTAAATCTTTAATTTTGACACATTCAAAACCACGTTTGATCATTGCCACATCTACACGAATTGCACCATAGGATAATTCAGCTACTAGCCAATCTTTTAAAGTAGTAGAATCAGTAATTATGCCATTTTCTACTAACATTTCTAAACCTTCAGAATAGCAATAAGCACCCACAGGTAAAGCAGGACTAGCTAACTGTAAAATAGATAGAAAATTATTAGGTGTGAGAGTGATTTCCATAAGCCCCCAATTCTGGATAGAAAGTGACAATTTCCTCTTTAATAGTTAAACCTAAATGTAGGATCATCTCTCTTAAAACTGCATCAGGAGATAATCTTAAATAACCAGTATTAATCTCTACAGGAATATGACGATTTCCTAAATGATAAGCAGCACGCAATAAGAGAATTTCATCAGCAATAACAGTAAAAACAGGTTCAGGTTTAGCAATTATTTGGATAAAATTCTCTTCATTTTCATCAGTTAAAATATCACCATCCTGTAAAATTGTGCCTCTAGGTAAACGCAAAAATATTTCCTGATTATCTTGAGTTATAAAACGGTAACGGCTACGACTTCTTTCTTCAGCAGTGAGGTAAAGTTTTAGATTAACAGGAATAGCAGAATTAATAACTTGAGTCTTTGTGAAAATTAACATTTTTTGTTTTATCATATTTGAGTCAGATCCCGGATTTCTTAAAGTCCCGGATCTTAGGAAGATTTTATCATAAAGGTGGTTTAATGATTAACAACTCTGAAATAATTCCAGCATGGCATGGTCAACTTAACTTAGTTTATGCTAAACGCGAAAATTCGACACAGTTAATTTATAGCCATAACCAAGCCCCTTTGAAGATACAACGCTCCTTTTATCCAGAGGGTATTGATATTTGTCATAATGTGATTTTACACACTGCTGGGGGCATTGTAGGAGGCGATCGCTTAACATTGAATATTCATCTACAACCTAATTCTCAAGCCTTAATTACTACCGCCGCAGCTAATAAAACTTATCGGAGTAATGGTTTACAAGCTAGACAAACAGTAAATATTAAAATTGATAATTATGCTTGTTTGGAATATCTACCCCAGGAAAATATTATTTTTAACAGTGCAAATTACCGTCAAGACTTGCGGATAGAACTAGGAGAAAATTCTAAATTTTTAGGATGGGAAATTATGAGATTAGGTAGAACAGCCAGAGGAGAGAAATTTATAGATGGAGAATTGCGATCGCACACGGAAATCTGGCAAAATGATCTACCATTATGGATAGATAGACAATATTTACCTGGTAGTGAAAAAGTATTTGATAGTCCTCATGGTTTAGGAGGAAATCCTGTAATTGGTACTTTAGTATTTATTGGTTTGCCCATAGCATCAGAAATCATAGAACAAGCACGTTTATTAATCACTCAACCCCTATTTTCTGGAGTCACAAAATTAGAACATGGACTTTTGTGTAGATATCGTGGTAATTCCACATCACAAGGGAGAAAATGGTTTACAAATATTTGGCAAATGTTACGATCGCACTACTTGAATAATCAGATAAATCATGATATAATTCCTAGTAATAATATACCGAGAGTTTGGCAGATTTAAAGGATAAAAAAAATGAACCTGACACCCCAAGAAAAAGATAAATTATTAATATTTACTGCTGCTTTAGTAGCAGAAAGGAGAAAAAATAGAGGATTAAAATTAAATTATCCCGAAGCAGTGGCTTTGATTTCTGCGGCGATTTTAGAAGGTGCAAGGGATGGACAAACCGTAGCAGAATTAATGAGTTATGGAACAACATTATTAACGCGAGATGATGTCATGGAAGGAATACCAGAAATGATACATGAAGTGCAAATCGAAGCCACATTTCCCGATGGGACAAAATTAGTTACAGTACATAATCCCATTCGTTAGCAAAGATTAAGATAGGAGAAAGTAAAAATAAAGGAAAAACAATATGAAATTAAAATCAGTCAATATTCAAGGTTATCGGCCTTTCAGAAATCTTGAATCACAGTTAGAATCACTAGAAATTATTGTTGGTGCTAATGGTGCTGGTAAATCAAGTTTTTTTGAATTTCTCAAATTTTTACGAGATAGTGTTTTCAAGGATATCCCTCCCGAAATAATTTCTGGTTCTATTGGACAGCAGATTTTTCATATTCCAGGAACAGAAAAATTTCAATGGGATCTTGAAATTGATACAGGTCTTCCAATTGGTATTAGATATTTAGGCGAAATTATGGGGCCAATTGGTCGAACTCAAGTTTCCTATGAAAGAGTAGAATCATCTAAGCCTTTTAGTAATAGATATACTAATCCATATATATACATGGATATTCGAGGTAATAAAGGTGTCATTAGAGAACCTGGAGAAACAAGATTTACACAAGTCGAAATCAAAGATCAAATTCAACAAGATATTGTCTTAAAGCGTCATAATCAACTAACCTTGAGTGCAATGACAAATCCATCACTAGAAGCATTATATAACTTACGTGAATATATTCGAGAATGGAGGTTTTATAGTTCTTTCAACATAGAAAATCAGAAAATTCGTAAATCAGTTCCCATTGAACAAGAACCAATTTTACATGAAGATGCAGGTAATTTAAGTTCGGTTCTTTTCTATTTAATGACTGAAAATAGAACAGCATTTGATGAATTACAACAACATTTACGTTCTGTAATTCCTGGTTTTAAAGGATTAACAGTAAAAGCACGGGGTGGACCAGGAGAAGTGATCGCTTTTTGGCAAGAATCAGGAATTGATCAAGAATTGAGTTTAGCTGATTTATCCGATGGAATTTTGCGGTTAATTTGTTGGATTTGTTTATGTGTACAACCAAAACCTCCATCTTTAATTTGTATTGATGAACCAGATCAAGGTGTTCATCCTCGTACTCTTCCCGTACTTGCTGGTTTATTTGAAAAAGCATCTGAACGCACACAAATCTTATTAGCAACTCATTCATCTTATTTCCTAACACAGTTTGATATTTCCCAAATTGCTGTACTTAGAAAAGAAAATGGAGAAGCAAAGTTTATTAAACCTGGAAATTCGCCAATTTTAATTGATATGCTTGATGATTTTGGTGCAGATGAAATAGAACAATTACACCGTAGTGATGAATTAGAGAGACTTCCATGAAAGTTGAAAGAGTAGAAATTTATGTAGAAGGTCCATCTGATAAACTAGCAATGGATGCATTATTAAGACCATTAATTGAGGTAAAATTACAACAAGGTATCAAAATTGAATTTATTCCCACGAAAGGAAAAAATAATGATCGAGGAGGTGATGCTAAAAAAGATTTATTGACTAAAATTCCCATTAAAGCGGTAAATATTCTTAATAATATTCCCAATTCCATTGTAGTAGTCATACCTGATCTATATCCTAAAAATAAAGGATTCTCTCATGAAACATTCCTAGAATTAGAACAGGGAATTTTACAGAATTTGCAACAAACTTTACAAAGCAAAGGAATTAATGATCACAGATTTCAAGAAAGATTTAAGGTTTTCTGTTTTAAACATGATTTAGAATCATTAATTTTAGCAGCAGAAAGTCAACTATCCAGTAGAATTGATGTTACTCAACTACCAAAAACATGGACAATACCAGTGGAAGATCAAAATCATGATATTCCACCTAAAAGAATAGTAGAGGAAATATTTAAAAAATATGGTAAAAGCTATAAAGAATCTGTAGATGCACCAATTATATTAGCAAATGCAAGATATCAAGATATAGCTAAATTGTGTCCACAAGCATTTAAACCCTTTGTCCAATTCTTAGAAAATTTGTAACTTAGGAGAAATTAGATTATGATACCTGGAGAAATCATCACTCCACCAGGAGAAATTGAACTCAATGCCAATCGTCCCATCACCAAATTAATAGTAGCAAATACAGGAGATAGACCCATTCAAATAGGTTCACATTTTCACTTTTACGAAGTCAACAACGCCCTACTATTCGACAGAGAAAAAGCACGAGGAATGCGATTAGATATTCCCGCAGGAACAGCCGTGAGATTTGAACCAGGAGACGAAAAAGAAATCACCCTTATTCCTCTAGTTGGTACACGCCAAATCTACGGTTTTAATAATAAAATTAACGGTAATATTTAACAGTATTTGGCCAATTCAAAGGATAAAAAATATGCCCTACAAAATGAACCGAAAAGCCTACGCCGAAACCTACGGACCCACAGTAGGAGACAAAATTAGATTAGCAGACACGGAATTATTTATAGAAGTAGAAAGAGACTTAACAACCTATGGAGATGAAGTAAAATTTGGTGGTGGAAAAGTCATTAGAGACGGTATGGGACAGTCCCCAATTTCTAATGCTGATGGTGCTGTAGATTTAGTAATTACTAATGCTTTGATCCTCGATTGGTGGGGTATTATTAAAGCAGATATTGGCATTAAAAACGGCAAAATTCACAAAATTGGTAAAGCGGGAAATCCCTACATTCAAGATAATATAAACATCATTATTGGACCTGGTACAGAAGCATTAGCTGGGGAAGGTATGATCTTAACTGCTGGCGGTATTGATACCCACATCCATTTTATTTGTCCTCAGCAGATCGAAGTAGCGATCGCCTCCGGTATTACCACCATGATCGGTGGAGGTACAGGACCAGCCACAGGCACAAATGCCACAACTTGTACACCCGGACCCTGGAATATTTACCGAATGTTACAAGCGGCGGATGCCTTTCCCGTCAACCTAGGCTTTTTAGGCAAAGGTAATACTAGTCAACCCCAAGGACTCATAGAACAAATCGAAGCTGGTGCAATAGGTTTAAAACTCCATGAAGATTGGGGAACTACACCCGCCACAATTGATACTTGTTTAACCGTCGCTGATCAATATGATATTCAAGTAGCAATTCATACAGATACACTTAATGAAGCGGGTTTTGTAGAAGATACCATAGCCGCTTTTAAACATCGTGCTATTCATACATATCATACCGAAGGGGCAGGAGGAGGACACGCACCAGATATTATTAAAGTGTGTGGACAAACCAACGTTTTACCCTCTTCTACTAATCCCACTAGACCATATACATTAAATACTTTGGATGAACATTTAGATATGTTAATGGTTTGTCATCACCTTGATCCTAGTATTCCTGAAGATGTGGCTTTTGCTGAATCACGCATACGTCGAGAAACCATTGCGGCTGAAGATATATTACATGATCTAGGCGCGTTTAGTATGATTTCCTCTGATTCACAAGCAATGGGAAGAGTGGGAGAAGTAATAATTAGAACATGGCAAACCGCCCATAAAATGAAAGTACAACGGGGAACACTCTCTCCTCTCCTTGCAAGAGAAAATACAGAGAAATTGCAAAATACACACTCTCCTCTCCTTGTAGGAGAAAATACAGAGAAATTGCAAAATACACACTCCCCTCTCCTTGTAGGAGAAAATACAGAGAAATTGCAAAATACACACTCCCCTCTCCTTGTAGGAGAGGGGTTGGGGGAGAGGTCAGATAATTTCCGAGCCAAAAGATATGTAGCTAAATATACTATTAATCCTGCCATTACTCATGGTATTTCCGACCATGTAGGTTCTGTAGAAGAGGGAAAAATAGCTGATTTGTGTTTATGGAAACCTGCCTTTTTTGGTGTTAAACCAGAGATAGTTATTAAAGGAGGTATGATAGCTTGGTCACAAATGGGTGATGCTAATGCTAGTATTCCCACACCTCAACCTGTACATTCTCGCCCGATGTTTGCTAATTTTGCTGGTGCGCGTCATGCTACATCATTAACATTTATCTCTGAAGCTGGTTTAGCAAGAGAAATTCCCCAAATGTTAGGACTAAAAAAATCAATTGTTACAGTTAAAGGAACTCGTCAAATTAGTAAATTAGATATGAAATTAAATGATGCTTTACCTCATATAGAAGTAGATGCAGAAACATATCAAGTTCGCGCAGATGGAGAGTTATTAATCTGTGAACCTGCAACAGTTTTACCCATGACACAAAGGTACTTTTTATTTTAGGATACACCAGATCCCGGACTTCTTTGAGAAGTCCGGGATCTATTCTATTGATCTATATATTCTGGTTTTTGATACACCAGATCCCGGACTTCTTTGAAAAGTCCGGGATCTATTCTATTGATCTATATATTCTGGTTTTTGATACACCAGATCCCGGACTTCTTTGAGAAGTCCGGGATCTATTCTATTGATCTATA
>NZ_JACJPV010000042.1 GCF_014696225.1 Anabaena sp. FACHB-1237
TGTAGATGTCTATGTTGCATTGTGCTGTCGAGAGTTTAGTAATTTCTCTCATTCTCCCATACCGATTACTAGACGACCCTTATTTATCAATGCACTATTTTTTTATTCTGTCAATGCGTAAGTCCTAGACCATTTAAAAAAGGATGATTATATTACTGAAAAACAAATTCTTTGGGGAACACACGGGAAGCATCATGAAAATGGGTTTACTTTATTATGGGATCGTTCACAAGGGCTGAAACACGCTGTACCTTTTGTACCTTTTAAAGATAAAGATATTGAATTAGGAAAAAATGGTGAACTAAAAAATAAAGTTAGATTAATAGTTCGTCATTACATTGATTTTGATGATTCGGGTGTTGCTCGTATTTATCTAAGTCGTTTGGTTGATTTAACAAATAAGGAGATTTAAAAATGAATCCTAGACATATTTCTGAAGTTCCAGATAATGGTAATAATCGTAAAGCGATCGCACCCTATAATTTTGTAGAATTACCAGAATCGGTTGTAGAAGTATCCCCAGATTCTCTACCACAACAAAACCGTTATTATGCACAGAGTGAAAATCGTTACACTGGTAGAATTGAATGTATTTTAACTACTGAATCACCTCTTTACATTAGATGTGGATTCACACAGGAAGAATTTGAATGTGGTGCAGATTCCAAAGATTTACCGGACTTCTTTTATACTAGTCCTTTAGAAAAATCTCTAAAACCTGTGATTCCTGGTAGTAGCTTGAGAGGGATGTTAAGGAATTTGGTTGAAATTATTACTTTTAGTAAAATTGATAAAGTTTCTAATGCTCAAAAATTCTATTTTCGTGCGGTAGCTGCTGATAAAGATGACCCCTTAAAAGATGAATATACATTTCATCTAGGTAAACAAGGTAAAAATGTCAAAGCTGGTTATCTCCACAAACAAGGAGATAAATGGTTTATACGTCCTGCAAAAACTATTGATAATTCTCCATTTGTTTGGATTAAAGAAAAAACTGTTTTGAAAGCTGGCATTTCTGGATATATTCCCATTCAGAATATATTAGATCCTAATAAATATCGTCCTCAATATTTTATGAATGTTAGTTTTGAGGATATTCAAACTAAAAATAATCGTAAATTTGCTCAAAAATTTAGTTCAAATAGTCAGACTTATTATTACACTGGAGTTTTAATTACCAGTGGTAATATGTTAGAAGGTGCAACAACATTACCAAAAGAAATAAAACGTAAAAATCATTGCCTAATCAGAGAACCTGACTCTAACGCGAAATTAATACCCATTGATGATAAGTATGCTATTCAAGATTATCAAAAATCATTAACAGCTTTTCAACAACAAAATCCTCCATTTGATTCAGAAATGGGAGTTCTTAAACAAGGACGTGCGATTTTTTACTGTGAACCGAAACTAGGACAAGCTGTAAAATTATTTGGTCAAAGTCCTAATTTCCGTATTCCCTATTATCCTAAAGGTCAAGCAAAAGCCGCATCTGCTATGGATTTTATTCCCCCTAATTTACTAAATTCTTCTGTTATTGATATTGCAGAGGCAATTTTTGGTTTCGTAAGACAAAAAAAAGAATCTGAAGAAATAGCTCAAAGTTATGCTGGTAGAGTGTTTATCAGTAATGCACAATGTACCAGAGAAAATGATATTTGGCTAGAAAATAATTCTATCATACCTAAAATTCTTGCAAGTCCTAAACCTACTACATTTCAACACTATTTAGTACAACCAGAAGAAGTAAATGCTGACAAGAAAAAGTTAAAACACTATGCTAGTGAACCAATCAAAGATACTGTAATTAGAGGTCATAAACTTTATTGGCATAAAGGAAGTAACCCAGAAATTGCACATCCAACACCAAAAGAAGCATCTGATACACAAGTTACTCAAATTAAACCTATTAAACCTGGAGTAAATTTTGAATTTACCATTCATTTTGAAAATCTAACTAAAGTTGAATTAGGCGCTTTGATGTGGGTTCTTGATATTGCTCAAGATGATAAATACCGCCTATCATTAGGAATGGGTAAACCTTTAGGAATGGGTGCTATAAAAATTAGCTATGAGCTTTTTCTAGATCAGAGAAGAAACAGATATGATCAGTTATTTTATAGTAATAACTGGTATCTTCCAAAAACCAAAGAAATATCGGTCAAATACAAGGATAAATTTGAAGAACATATAATTTCTGAACTGAAAAAATTAGGTAATTACGAAACAATAAGTAGATTAAGTCAAATACCTAGAATCCAAATGTTATTAGCTATGCTAACTTGGGAAGAAAATCCTTCACCCGATTATTTAGATAACACAAGATACATGGAAATTGAACGCAAAGAAAAACCTTGTATTGGAGATGATCCGAACGAATATAAAGCAAGGCCAGTTTTACCAACACCTTTACAAGTAATTTCTGAAATTTTACCAGTTCAAGAATTTGCAGAAGGTCAAATTGTAGAAGCTAGAGTAATTAATGTTAATCAACAAAATATACCGGATGGTAAAAAGACTAAATTAAGTACTACAATTATTTATGAAATTCAAGGTTATACTTCTTTTGTAAAAGAAGAAGTTAAAAAGAAAGAAGTTCATCTTTCTATAGGTGATATAGTTAAAGTCACCATTGAAAAATATCAAAATAGAAGTATTAGAAAAGTGAAGAGATTAGAATGATAAAAACAGCGATCCTAAGTCACAAAAGTTTAATAGAGAGTTCCGTGTTATTAGTAGATGGGAAGCAACAAGTCAAGTTGGCTCTGAATGTGGATACAAATGGGGTAAACTTGATTTAAAAATTCGGAAAATTCAGTGTTTAAATTGTGGAACTGAACAGGACTGTGATGAAAACCAAAAATATCAATAAAGTCGGGATAGGGCATTGCCACGACTCTAAACGAACGCAGAGGCAGAGTAAGACTACTTAAGTAGCATCAGTCAGTGAAGCGTCAAGAATCACCGCGCCTTTAGGTCGGTGAGTATGTCAACACTTTTTCCTAATTCCCCCACCGGCAAAATATCTCCACTGGATCAGGGAAAAGGTTTGTTTTTCATCCACGTAATTATCATAAGGTTTTCTCAAAGCATCTTTAACTTGCTTTACTACCCAATCAGGACTGGAAACATTAACATTAGCACCATACTGTACCATTAAGGTGTTGTGCTTTTAATTTGGATAATTAATGCAAGCAAGATGCTTGCGCTACAAGATGCTTGTGCTTTTAATTTGGATAATTAATGCAAGCAAGATGCTTGCGCTAGTGTAATTTCAGGTTTTTTGGTTATACAGTGAGTGCTACAGCTTATTTGACTAAACCAGTGTTTCAATTCCTGTTCCCTGTTCCCTGTTCCCTATCATCTAATATAATTATGCTTAGGTACTTATTGATGATGCTTCTAATAATTTCATAGTATTAGGTACATTTATCACTACTTTCTTAGTAAAAGTAATAGTATTGTCACTCATATCTATGAGAATTGTATCCCCAGCAACAAAGGTATTTTCTAACAATTTTGTCGCAATGGGGTTTTCAATTTTGCGTTGAATAGACCTTTTTAATGGACGTGCGCCATATACAGGATCATAACCAGCCTCTACAAGATAATCACAAGCGGCTGGTGATATTTCAAAGGAAATTTTCTGTTCTTTTAATAGATTTTCCACTCGTTTGAGTTGAATCTTAATAATATACCGCATTTCATCACGACTAAGAGCATGAAATAATATTGTATCATCTATGCGGTTAATAAATTCGGGGCGGAAGTGTTTCCTTAATGCTTCCATAACGCGATTTTCCATGATTTCATATTGCGTATCATCGCCAGAAACATCTAATATATGTTCACTTCCGATATTACTCGTCATCACAATCACGGTATTTCTAAAATCTACCACTCTACCTTGAGAGTCCGTAACTCTACCATCATCCAAAACTTGCAATAGTATATTAAATACATCGGGATGTGCCTTTTCCACTTCGTCTAAAAGTACGACAGAATAAGGATGACGGCGTATAGATTCCGAAAGTTGTCCTCCTTCTTCGTATCCTACATAACCAGGAGGCGCGCCTACTAGCCTAGATACTGAATGTTTCTCCATATACTCGGACATATCTAATCTTATCAGAGCATCATCCGAATCAAATAAAAATTGAGCTAGTGCGCGAGCAAGTTCCGTTTTACCTACTCCTGTGGGTCCCATAAATAGGAATGAACCAATAGGACGAGAGGGATCTTTCATTCCAGCGCGGGCGCGACGTATTGCGGCGGATACTGCGGCCACTGCTTCTTCTTGGCCGATGACTCTTTGATGTAAATGCTGTTCTAATTTGAGTAATTTCTGCTTTTCTGACTCTAATAGGCGGTTTACGGGTATTCCAGTCCATTTGGCGACTATTTCCGCAATGTCAGACTCGGTTACTTGTTCTCGTAGTAGGGTTGAACCTTGACTTTGCAATTCTAATAATTTCGCTTCTTTCTCTTCCCGTTCTCTTTGTACGGTTTCTAATTTGCCATATTTTAGTTGTGCGGCTTTGTTAAGATCATAATCTCTTTCGGCTTGTTCTATTTGCACTCTGAGGGTATCTTCTTCTTTTTTTAAATCACTAATAGCTTCTAATAGGTGTTTTTCCCCTTGCCATTGTTCATTAAAGGTATGTTGTTTAACTGTTAAGGTGCTAATTTCTAATTCAATCCGTTCTAATCTTTCCTTAGTTTGGGGTGTATGGGTTTCTTCTCCTGCTAAGGAGAGTTTTTCCATTTCTAACTGCATTAACCGCCTATCAATGGTTTCTAATTCCGCAGGTTTGGAGGTAATCTCCATTTTCAATTTTGCGGCTGCTTCATCTACTAAGTCTATAGCCTTGTCTGGCAAAAAGCGGTCAGCAATATACCGCGCTGATAATGTGGCTGCTGCTACTAAGGCTGAATCGGCAATTTTGACGTTATGATGTACTTCATAACGTTCTTTTAGTCCTCTTAATATGGAAATTGTATTTTCTACGGTAGGCTGATCTACATATACTTGTTGAAATCTTCTTTCTAACGCTGCATCTTTTTCTATATATTTGCGATATTCGTCTAAAGTAGTTGCACCAATACAACGCAGTTCTCCACGTGCTAACATTGGTTTTAATAAGTTACCTGCGTCCATTGATCCTTGTTGATTAGAACCTGCTCCTACTACGGTATGTAGTTCATCAATAAACAGGACTACTTGGCCATTAGATTCAGTAACTTCATGGAGAACATTTTTTAGTCGGTCTTCAAATTCACCTCGGTATTTTGCACCAGCAATGAGACTACCAATGTCTAAAGATATCAATTGACGGTTTTTTAAAGATTCGGGAACGTCGCCATTTACCATTCTTTGGGCTAATGCTTCAGCGATCGCTGTTTTTCCTACTCCTGGTTCTCCAATTAACACAGGGTTATTTTTACTACGTCGAGATAACACTTGAATCACACGACGTATTTCTTCATCGCGTCCAATTACGGGATCTAACTTTCCTGCTTTAGCTTGTTCTGTTAAATCTCTGCCAAATCTTTTTAATGCTTCCACAGGTGCATCCGCTTCCGGTGCTGATGTTGGTTTAGGAGTGGAAGTATTGCGGACAGATTTAATATTTGCTTCTATTTGATTAATGTCTATATTAAAACTTTTAAATAATCGTTTTCCAATACGTTCATCTTCACCAAATGCTAGTAAAATATGACATTCAGATATTTCTTCTTCACGCATTTTAGCGCGAATGTTATCAGCACGATCAAGCATTATATCGAGATTACGCCCCAAATACAATTGATCACTTTTACCCACTCTAGGTTGACGCTGAGTAAAAGATTCTAATTGTTGTTTAAATCTATTTGTATCAATACCAGCACGAATGAGAATATTTGTAATTAAACTACTAGGTTCTTGTAAAAGTGCAATTATTAAATGTTCAACTTCTAACTGTTGTTGTTGATAAGCGCGGACTATATCTTGAGATTTGATCACTCCATCCCAAGCAGTATCAGTAAATTTATCAGGATTTGTCAGTTGCATTGTCAAAAATTTTAGTTTAGATTAATTAGATTAATGAGATTTGGTCAACTGTTATCTATTCTCAGATGTAATTTATACAGTGGGCCAAGCCCACTAGATCCAATGATTTAATAATGAATTTCAGTTATTTTAGTTGAATTAGTTCAACTTTATAACCATCTGGATCTTGTATAAAAGCGATTACGGTTGCACCATGTTTCATCGGACCTGGTTCACGAACTACTTTACCACCTCGGTGTTTAATTTGTTCACAAGTCGAGTAAATATCATTTACTCCTAAAGCAATATGGCCATAGGCTGTACCTAAATCGTACTTGTCCACACCCCAATTATAGGTCAATTCGATGACAGTATGATCACTTTCTTCACCATAACCGACAAAAGCTAGGGTAAACTTACCATCTGGATAATCTTTACGTCGTAGTAACTTCATTCCCAGGACTTCACAGTAAAATTGTAAGGAAGTATCTAAATTACCTACTCTTAACATGGTATGTAATAATCGCATATTCTCTGTCACCTATGGGAATTTCATGATTTAATGATGATTTAATTCTTTAAGTTACCATTGAATACTTAATTAATCAATAGTTTAGTTAACTCAGATCCCCGACTTCTTTAAGAAGTGGGGGATATTGAATGGTTATTTACCAATATCTTCATTCCATAATTCTGGTTTTTCATTAATAAATTCCTTCATGATTTGTTGACATTCATCTAAGTTTAAATCAATGACTTCTACTCCATGAGATACCATAAATTCTTTAGCCCCAGGAAAGGTTTTTGATTCGCCAGCAATGACCTTTTTAATACCAAATTGTACCACAGCACCAGCACATAAATAACATGGCATTAATGTAGAATAAAGAGTTGTTCCGCGATAGTTTCCGATGCGTCCTGCATTTCTTAAACAGTCTATTTCTGCATGGGTTACAGGATCACCATCTTGGACTCTTTTATTATGTCCTTTTCCTAGGATTTTACCATTTTTTACTAATACTGAACCAATGGGAATACCTCCTTCTTTTCTACCTTGTTTAGCTTCAGAAATTGCGGCTTGCATAAATTCATCTATTTGTACATCCATTGTTAATTCTCCTTGATGCAGATCCCGGACTTCTTGAAGAAGTCCGGGATCTTGTTGTTTAAAATTCCTACAATATTATACTAACGTAAGTTGCCCGTTAGATGAAGTAGGGTGCGTCAGAATCTTAAAATTGGTAATTTTAACCTAAATTATTCCGTCTGACGTACCCTATAGAGTACAAAATATCCGAAAATTAATAACTAGCAACTTGGGTTACTAGCAATGGAAAGTTTTCCTGTTGGCCACAATAAATCAATTGGTATTTAGGAGTAATTAGACATTAAAATGCGATCGCTCAACTGTTTTAATGTTTGTGCTAAACTTTGATCTGTAGCTTGTAATTGGCTAATTTTATCACAACTATACATCACTGTTGTGTGATCTTTGCCTCCAAATTCATCACCAATTCTTGGTAAACTTAATCCGGTATGTTGTCTCATTAAATACATTCCTATTTGTCTAGCCCAACTAATTTCCCGTTTGCGAGAATTACTTTTTAAATCTTCAATAGAAATATCAAAAGCCTCGGAAATAATATTTAAAATTACCTCTGGAGTTGTCACAACTTTTTGACTAGGAGTACCTAAAATTGGCGCGAGATTTTCTACAGTCATCGGTAAACCCCAAATAGAAACATAAGCTAAAGCACGAGTTAAAGCTCCTTCTAATTCCCGAATATTAGAAGTATAATTAGTAGCTAAATATTCAATTACATTTCTTGGTAAATTAATATTTTCATACTCAGCTTTTTTTTGTAAAATTGCCATTCTAGTTTCTAAATCTGGGCTTTGAATATCAGCAATTAAACCCATAGAAAATCGTGAACATAATCTTTCTTGTAAGCGAGGAATTTGACTAGGAGGACGATCAGCAGCAATCACAATTTGTTTACCAGATTCATGCAAAGTATTAAAAGTATAGAAAAACTCTTCTTGGGTATATTCCTTACCTTCTAAAAACTGAATATCATCAACTAATAAAATATCAGCAGCGCGATAATGTTCCCGAAAAACCTGCATTTTATCTTCACGAATAGCAGTGATTAAATCATTAGTAAACTGTTCCGTAGAAACATAAAATATTTTAGAACTTGGGCAAATTTCCCAACGATAATTACCAATAGCTTGCATTAAATGAGTTTTACCTAAACCCACTCCTCCACATAAAAATAAAGGATTAAATTCTCTACCAGGATATTCAGCCACAGCTAAAGCCGCAGCATGAGCCATGCGATTATTCGCACCAACTACAAAGCGAGAAAATACATATTTTGAGTTTAAAGCTGAACTTTTTTGTTGATTTATCGTCACATTTTCTGGTATATGATTAATAGCTAATAATTCCTGACTGATTTCCACATTTTCTGTAGCAGTTATATAAATTTCCACTGAATAGCCTAAAATATCAGCCACTATATTAGCAATGGTATGAATATAATATTTTTGTAACCAATTACTAGCAAAAGGGTTAGGAGCATGGATAACTAAACAATTATTTTCTAACTGTTGTGCTTTAGCAGTTTTAATCCAGGTTTCAAAACTAGGACGAGACAATTCTAATTGTAACCTTTCTAATACTTGATTCCATAAACTATCTACAGAAATTTCCATAAATGTCACCTTAACTAATAATTATCAACTATAATCAGTTATCAGCCATTATCAGTCATCAGCCAATCATCAGCCAATCATCAGCCAATAACTAATCTAATATAGTTTAATATAGTTGATAGCTGACACAAAATTAACAGGAGAACTAATGATGAACAAAAAATTCGATATTTCCCAAATATACCAGAACTATGACCATAAATGGCTAGTAATTTGTAGTATAGCTGCTATACTGCTAACTAGTTGTTCTGCTGTCAGTAAAACTAACTTAGAAATTAATCCTAGTGATACACAAACCAATAACACAAGTACTACCACAAAATCAACTATCACACCTCCAGCGATTTTTGGTGCATCTGGAGATCCTAATTTTGTGGTTAAAGTAGTGCAGAAAACAGGTAGTGCTGTAGTGAGAATTGATTCGCAAAAAACAGTTACTACTCAAGTTCCTAATCAATTTTCTGATCCTTTTTTCAGGGAATTTTTTGGTAATCAAATACCGCAACAAAGACAAAGAGTAGAAAGAGGAAGCGGATCAGGGTTTATTATTAATTCATCAGGGCAAATTTTAACTAATTCTCATGTAGTTGATGGAGCAGATTTAGTAACAATTACCCTCAAAGATGGCAGAACTTTTAAAGGTAAAGTATTAGGAGAAGATCCCATTACAGATGTAGCAGTAATTAAAATTGATGCTAATAATTTACCTGCATTATCTTTAGGTAATTCTGATGATTTACAACCAGGAGAAGCGGTAATTGCTATTGGTAATCCTTTAGGACTAAATAATACAGTAACATCGGGAATTATTAGTGCCACAGGACGTTCTAGTAGTGATATTGGTGCTAGTGATAAACGGGTTGATTATTTACAAACTGATGCAGCAATTAATCCTGGTAATTCCGGTGGACCATTATTAAATTCTCGTGGAGAAGTAATTGGCATGAACACTGCAATTATCCAAGGAGCGCAAGGTTTAGGTTTTGCTATTCCGATTAATACAGTACAGAAAATAGCAGAACAATTAATTTCTAAAGGTAGAGTAGATCATCCTTTTTTGGGTATTCAAATGGTAACATTAACAGCAGAAGTTAAGGAAAGAATTTTACAAAGATTTGGGGATAGAATCAATTTAGTGGCAGATAAAGGAGTATTATTAGTGAGAATAGTACGCAATTCCCCCGCAGCTAAAGGGGGTTTAAAACCAGGGGATGTAATTCAAAGTATTAATAATCAATCTGTGACTAAAGTTGATCAAGTGCAGAAAATAGTAGAAAAGAGTAAAGTTGGTATTCCTTTACCAATTAAAATCCAAAGAAATCAACAAATTATCAATGTTTCCGTAATTCCAGAACCTTTACCAACTAATCGGGAAAATTGATATAATAGCTATCAGCCTTCAGCAATAAAATTTGCTTGATGGCTGGTTAGCAAATGTTAGAAAATTTTTAATACTAAGATGAGTGAAACCATGACAATTATTAAATTAGGCAATCCTGTACTTCGTCAAGAATCTCAAGTAATTGAAAATATCAAAGATGAGAAAATGCAATTATTAATAGACGAATTATTAACTACCGTAATTACAGCTAATGGTGTGGGTATTGCTGCACCACAAATAGCCCAATCTTACCGTTTATTTATTGTCGCATCTCGTCCCAATGCACGATATCCTCACGCTCCAGAAATGCAGCCTACAGCCATGATAAATCCCCGAATTATTGCCCATTCTGAGGAAATTGTTAAAGACTGGGAAGGTTGTTTAAGTGTACCTGGAATTAGGGGTTTAGTTCCTAGATATCAAAGTATTACTGTAGAATATAGCGATCGTTTTGGCAATTTACAACAGCAGGAATTAACAGGTTTTGTGGCGCGAATTTTTCAGCATGAATATGATCATTTAGATGGGTTAGTGTTTTTAGATAGGGTAGAAAATACTCAAGATTTGATTTCCGAGGAAGAATATCAAAAGATAGTTAAATAAGTCATTAGACATCAAAAGGATAAAAATTTATGTCAATTGAAATGGAAATTAAAATGTTAGCTGACAAGTACGCATTATCTTTAAATAACCAAATAAATAAGCGTATTCAAGAAATGAAACTTGATGACAAATCCCATTATTTAATATATACTGTCTTGGGAATTAGTGAAGAAGAAGGAGAACTAATTGATATTTACCAAAATAAAGGACGGTTTTTATACAAGTATGCAGGAGCTTTTTTAGAAGAAGCTGCAATTTTATGTTTTAAAACGAAATTTCCCGATGCTGCAAAAGATAAAATTAAAAACTCTCGTGGAAAAAAAACCAAAACAATTTGAAATAGATTGTTTAATTGGTAAAGATGCAATAGAAATAAAATGGCGTGATGCTATTACTGATGGTGATCATATTACTAAGGAACATACTCGTATACAATCAATAAAAGATGATAATTTTAAACCAATTAGAGTGATGTTTTATTATCCAAACCGTGAACAAGCTAGACAAATACAATCAACTTTAGAAACCATTTATACTGGAGTAGGTGGAGAATATTATGCAGGTGATCAAGCATGGGATTATATTTTTAGCAGTACAAATATTAATCTAAAACAAATTTTATTAGATATTGCAAAAACTAATCAAATCATGGAGTAAAAATGAAAGTAATACACGGAAATAGTTTAGAAATATTACCAAAAATTGATAGTGGTAGTATGCAAATGATTTACCTTGATCCGCCATTTTTTACCCAAAAAACTCATTCTTTGATGAGTAAAGATAATCAAGTAGAATATAGTTTTCAGGATCATTGGGATTCTCGTGATCATTATCTCAAATTCATGCATAAAATTTTAATACAATGTCACCGTATTCTTAAACAAGATGGAACTATATTTTTACATTGTGATCAAACTGCTTCCCATCATTTAAGAATATTACTTGATGAAATTTTTGGAATTGATAACTTTCAAAGTGAAATTATCTGGACTTATAAACGATGGTCAAATTCTAAAAAAGGTCTTTTAAATAGTCATCAAAATATTTATTTTTATAGCAAAACAAAAGACTTTAAATTTAATAGAATTTATACTGATTATTCCCCTACAACCAATGTAGAACAAATTTTACAATCAAGACAAAAAAATCACTTAGGTAAATCTATTTATCAAAGAGATAAACAAGGAGAAATTATCATCAATAAAGAAAAAAAAGGAGTTCCTTTATCTGATGTGTGGAATATACCTTTTTTAAATCCAAAAGCTAAAGAAAGAGTAGGTTATCCTACCCAAAAACCAATTTTACTCTTAGAACAAATTATTAATATATCCACAGATGAAGGTGATCCTATTCTTGATGCTTTTTGTGGAAGTGGAACTACTTTAGTTGCTGCTAAAATTCTCGGACGAGAAGCTATGGGAATAGATATATCATTAGATGCTGTACAATTAACAGAAAAAAGATTAATTGAACCAATAAAAACCACATCTAATTTACTTAATAATGGCGAAGGGAGTTACTTACAAAAAAGTGAGTATGAACGGAATATTTTAAAAGCTATGGATGCTATACCAGTGGAACGTAATAATGGTATAGATGGACTATTAAAATATCATATTCAAGGTTATCCTGTAACTATTAAAATTCAAAAATCTGATGAAGATTTAGAAACAGCAAAAGAAAGATTAATTTTAGCCAGTAAATCTAAAAAATGTCAAGTGATGATTTTAGTTAGAACCCATGAAAATTATCATAGATTGTTACCTTGTGTGATAGAAGATCATCAAATAATAGTTATTGATGCTTATGATTTTATTATCAATAAATATTCTCATAATTTGGAGGTTCATAAATTATAAGATACTCCTTTTAACAATTATCAAAAATAGCTGATAGCTGAATGCTTACCTATTTTTCATGATCACAATCACACTTTTTCACCTCTGGAACAGGATCATAACCTCCTGGATGAAAAGGATGACAGCGTGCAATTCTACATATAGCCATCCAAGTACCTTTAAAAACTCCAAATCTTTCTATGGCTTGAATAGCATACATAGAACAAGTTGGTTGAAAGCGACAAGTAGGCGGAAATAGGGGAGAAATAAACAAACGATAACCTTTAATTAGCCAAATTAAGATCATTTTCATCACAAATAATCACCAAAATCTAATAAAGTAGAAATGTCAATACTAATAACTTCATTAAATCATTGTTTACTACCATTTTTGCACAAGAAACTCTGATCCCATTGTGGCTGCAAATATTACCGGCGGCGGCTTGGGTAGCATTAATTATGATGATTGCTTGGTTAAAATATCGCTTTACTAATAGTGAAACGGAAATAATTAGAAAAATAGTACATATTGGTACAGGTAATGTTATTTTAATAGCCTGGTGGTTAAATATTCCCGCTTTTGTGGGAATTTATGCTTCAATTATTGCGAGTATTATTACTTTATTATCCTACAAATTTCCCCTGCTTCCTGGTATTAATAGTGTGGGGAGACATAGTTTAGGAACATTTTTTTATGCTGTCAGTATTGGAGTTTTAACTGCTATTTTCTGGCCAATTCATCATCCTGAATTTGCTGCATTAGGAATTATGATTATGGCTTGGGGAGATGGTTTAGCAGCGTTAATTGGTAAAAGATTTGGTAAACACAAATATCAAATATTTGGTTCACAAAAAAGTTGGGAAGGTTCATTAACCGTCACCATAGTTAGTTTCTTTATCTCTAGTGTTATATTATATTCTTTGATAAATAATATACCAATAGTTTGTGTAATTTCTCTGATGGTAGCATTATTCGCTACTTTTTTAGAGGCTTTTTCTTATTTAGGAGTGGACAATTTAACAGTACCCATTGGTACAGCGATTTTTGCTTATGTATTAACTAGATTATGAAAAAGATAAGATCCTCGACCTGTTAGATATATGGAGGATCTTTTCATTTATAATAACATCATATTATTCTTTATTCTGTATTTTGTCTCTACTTTAATCGGTATTTTG
Organism: Anabaena sp. FACHB-1237; assembly: GCF_014696225.1. Taxonomy (GTDB): domain Bacteria; phylum Cyanobacteriota; class Cyanobacteriia; order Cyanobacteriales; family Nostocaceae; genus FACHB-1237. The sequence goes on from NZ_JACJPV010000042.1 coordinate 13,751, forward strand.
TCTATACTTAAAGAGATAAAAATATAAATTTTACTTTATATCTGTAGGTTTATGAATTGCTAGACAATAATGCTTATAGTTAATTTGTTAGGTGAAGTAACACCTAATTAGATTCAAAGATTCAATTTCTTTAACTAGGCTAAGAATTATGTCAGATCCAATAATGACTTCAGACTTATTCCTGAATTTATCTAATAAAGAACAGGAATTGTTAACTGGTGGTGCGAATTTTTCTCTTAATGGTAGTAATTTTGCTAATCAAGGTGCAGTTTTAATGGGATCAAGTACTTCTGGACCATTAGGTAGTACAGCAAACTCTGGAGGTAACAGTAATCTTATTATCACTGCGGCGCAAGATTTCATGGGTTTAGGAGGAGAACTTCCTCTGAATATTACTCCTTTAGGTCCAGCAACTTTACCTGATGGAGTTGCACAACCAGGTTCACAACCAGGTTCACAACCAGGTTCACAGCCAAGTCCACAAGCAGGTCCACAACCAGGTCCACAATAAACATCATATAATCAATAATTGATAAGTTGTAAATTGTAGGGTGCATCAACTTTTCTACAGTTGATGTATCCTACGAAAAATACTAATTTTAAATCCCAAAAGGTGTAATAATGTGAGCTTTTTAAACCACAGAGAAAATAATTGGTTGAGGTTTAAAGAACCAAATTCAGAGGATTTGCATATATTAGAAGTAAATGAATTTCTTCCCCATATTGGTGCATGGATAAATGTGGGCGGAGGAGTTTTAATTAGTACCTTTGTTGCTGCTATATTTTTGGCTTCTGTATTACGTTATCATGTCACTGTTAAAGTTCCTGCTAATATCCGACCAGTGGGAGAATTAAAATTAGTTGAGTCGGCTATAAATGGAACTGTAAAAAAAATTGCTGTTAAAGAAAATCAACTAGTTAATAAAGGAGATGTGATTGTTTATTTGGATGATACTCAATTACAATCTCAAAAAAAACAATTAGAAAAAAGTCTGCAACAAAGTCAATTACAATTAACTCAAGTAGATGCTCAAATTCGAGAAATTAGAACTCAAATAAATGCTCAAACTGACTTTAATCATCGCACTGTCACCGCAGCTAAAGCTGAATTAACTGGTAATCAACGCAACTATCAAGATGCAAAAACTAAGGCTAATGCAGATATGATTCAAGCGCAAATTAGCTTAAAATTAGCTCAAGATCAATTAGCAAGATTGCAAAGAGAGAACCTATTAACTGCTACAGTTCAAGAAGCGGAAACAGCCTTGCAACTAGCGAAATTACAACGCGATCGCTTACAAAATATCTCTACTTCAGGAGCAATAGCACGCAGTTTAATAGAGGAAAAAATTCAAAATGTTAAATCTGCCCAAGCCAAATTAGAACAAGCCAAATCTAATGCTAAAAATCTTCTAGAAGAGAAAATTCAAGCGGTGAAATTAGCAGAAATTAACCTAGAAAAAGCCCGAATTAGCATTAATCCCACTAACTCCAATGTCATAGCAGCATCAGCGAGAATTAACCAAGAAATAGCTAGAGGAAATACCACTTTAGCCGCATTGAATAAAGATGCAGAAACCCTAATTCAACAACGTTTAGAATTACAAAAACAAATAATTCGCAATATTCAAGAATTGCAACAAACAGAAAATGAACTGAAAAAAACTATAATTATTTCCCCCAGCACAGGTACAATTACCCAACTGAAACTACGTAATTCTGGACAGGTATTACAAGCTAGTCAAACCCTGGCTCAAATAGTTCCTATTAATGCTAATTTAATCATTAAAGCCCATGTTTCCGTGAAAGACATAGATAAAATCAAACCTGGACAAACCGTAAAAATGCAAGTTTCTGCTTGTCCCTATCCAGATTATGGCATACTCAAAGGTAAAGTAAAAACCGTTGCTGCTGATGCTATATCAGGTACACAAAATAATTATCAAAATAATAGCATCATCTCTACACAAGCTACCTACGAAGTCAACATAGAACCTAGCAGCACATATTTAGGAAAAGGAGAACATACCTGTTATTTAAAATCAGGAATGGAAGGACGTGCTGATATAATTTCTCGACAAGAAACCATCCTACAATTTATTCTCAGAAAAGCCAAATTAATAGCTAACTTGTAATTTAATAGTGTGCGTCTTTCTGTGACGCTGCGACTCTGCGTGAAACAAAATAATCATAATTAAACATCAATAAATTCCAAAAATATGTTCACAAAACAACCAAAATACCACTGTACTTTACAACTAAGTGAAGAAGATTGTGGTGCAGCTTGTTTAGCATCAATTTCTAAATATTATGGGCGTTTTCTCAGCATGACTAAAAGCCGAGAATCGGTAGGAACAGGACAATTAGGAACAACATTATTAGGATTAAAAAGAGGTTCAGAAAATCTAGGTTTTAATGCCAGAGCAGTGAAAGCATCTCCCGAAGTTATTGATAGAATCACAGAAATTACATTACCAGCGATTATTCATTGGCAAGGTTATCATTGGGTAGTTTTATATGGTAAAAAAGGCAAAAAATTTGTTATTGCCGATCCTGCTGTGGGTATTCGTTACATTACCAAAGCAGAATTAGAAAAGGCTTGGCAAGGGGTAATGTTATTATTAGAACCCGATCCTGATCGCTTTTTTGAACAACCCCAAGAAAAATCAAAAGGTGGTTTAATTCGCTTTTTTAGGAGAATTTTACCCTATCGTGGTCTACTAACTCATGTTTTATTAATTAATATTGTTCTTGGTTTATTAGCATTAGGAACACCAGTTTTAATTCAAATATTAACCGATGATGTTTTAGTCAGAGGAGATACACAACTTCTCACGGTTGTAATTGCCGCAGTGGTAGTAATGAGTTTATTTAGTGGAGGTTTACAAATCTTTCAGTCCCTGATGATTTCTCATTTTGGACAAAGATTACAATTAGGTTTAGTCCTAGATTTTGGACGCAAATTATTACAATTACCTTTAAACTATTATGAAGCTCGACGTAGTGGAGAAATTACCAGTAGATTACGCGATATTGGCGAAATAAATCAGTTAATTTCCCAAATTGTTGTTATTTTACCCAGTCAATTTTTCATTGCGGTAATTTCCTTTGGTTTAATGTTATTTTATAGTTGGCAATTAACCATTGCAGTAATATTAATTGCCAGTGTTATGGCATTAGCAACATTACCATTTTTACCAATTTTGCAACAAAAAACCCGTAGTTTATTAGTCTTAGGAGCAGAAAATCAAGGTGTGTTAGTAGAAACATTTAAAGGTGCTCAAGTCATGAAAACTACTAACGCTGCTCCCCAATTTTGGGAAGAGTTTCAAAGTCGTTTTGGACGTTTAGCAAATTTAGCTTTTAGTACGGTTCAAATAGGAATTATTAACGGTACTGTTGCCAAAGTATTATCTACATTAGGAGGAGTAATATTATTAGGATTAGGTAGTATTTTAGTCATTCAAGGTAATTTAAGTATTGGACAAATGTTAGCTTTTAATGCTTTACAAATTAATGTTTTAGCTTTAATTAGTTCTTTGATTAGTTTCATTGATGAATATTTTAGATCCCAAACCGCAGTTTCTCGATTATTAGAAGTTATAGATGCAACTCCTGAAGTGGTAGGAGGAACTCAAAAACCAGTGGCTACAATTGCTCCAGATGTAGATATTCATTGTTCTCATCTTAATTTTCATCATCCTGGAAGAATTGATTTATTAGAAGATTTTAATTTAAAAATTCCTGGAGGAAAAACTATTGCCTTAATTGGTAAGTCAGGATGTGGTAAAAGTACCTTAGCTAAATTACTTGCTGGTTTATATGAGTTGGATTCTGGTAATATTAGAATTGGCGTTTTTAATATTCACGATATTGCTTTAGACTGTTTACGTCAACAAGTGGTTTATGTTCCCCAAGAACCGCATTTTTGGAGTCGTTCAATTTTAGAAAACTTTAGATTAGGAACTCCATCTATTAGTTTTGAAGAAATAGTTAAAGCCTGTGATATTGCTGATGCTGATGAATTTATTAGTCAATTACCTAATAAATATCAAACAGTATTAGGAGAATTTGGTGCAAACCTTTCTGGAGGACAAAGACAAAGATTAGCGATCGCTCGCGGAATACTCACAAATCCACCTATACTGATATTAGATGAAGCTACCGCAGGATTAGATCCTATCAGTGAAGTTCACGTTTTAGATCGTCTTTTAGAATATCGTAGAGGAAAAACCACAATTTTAATTACTCATCGTCCTAGTGTAATTCAACGTGCAGACTGGATTATTCTCATAGATAAAGGTCAGGTTAAACTGCAAGGTAATTTACAAACTTTTCATTCTTTACCTGGAGAACATTTACAGTTTTTAACTATATGAATAGTACTCAACATCAATTATTTACCACTCTTTCAAATTCAGAGCAAGAATCTATTATTGGTGGTCAAAATAACCAAGTAAATGAACTAAATAATTATCTCAATAATATATTCTTCCAAAAAAATGACGTGGAAACAGAAGGAGTTAATAATGTAACTCTTACCACAGGAGAAAAACTCGCCCAAACCACTAAATATAAATTTTCGCAAGTTACTATTTATTTGTCATTTCCAGTCTTTTGAAAAATAGCTCAGACTCGATAATTTGCTAATAATTAAAAGATTTATAACATATTATTTTTTATATTCAGTCTTGATATTTCGACTTAAAAATAGTTGAAATAGTGCTGAAAACCTAAAAATTAAAAAAAATGATTTCCTCATCTACCGATTTTTATTAAAAGTCGGTTTTTTCTTAGCTTTATTGAGATTTATTATTGTATATTTCCGAAGTATTAGATTCCGATATTTAAGATATTTCTCTAGGGTAATTTAATAATTAAAAATTCTATTTATAAATAGAAATATAGGTTTTAAACACCTACAATAAATCACTGAAAATAACTGAGGTAAATAGTTATGTCACATCAAATGATCGCATCTAATTTAGTAATTGATTTAACCACAACAGAACAGGAATTATTAACAGGAGGATGTCATAGATTATTAGCATCAGAAGAAAATCGAGAAGAAGAAAGAAAAGATGATGATGATCAAAGAGAAGATCAAACTACTAAAAGATATAACTTCTTAATTTATCGTCCCTTTATTTATCGTCCTGCATACTTGGTTACAACTTAATAATTTGGGTTTTCTCAAAGTTTAAATAAGGTGAAGTTTGCAGATCCCCGATTTATTAAAGATATCGGGGATTTTTTGTGATATTTACTTATCAAGTAGAAGAATTTATCATAAAATTACTATCATCTATCATTTGAAGATAAATAATAAAATTGGGTATTTCATTGTATGATTAACAGCAATATGAAAATATATAAAACCTCAGTTTTTAAAGATCCGATTTTTAATAAATGGAGTATCTTATTTCAAAGATGTCAATAAGAAGATATTAACAGTAATGTAGAGACATTCTCTCGAACGTCTCTACAGATTTTATCAAATTTTCAGTTGAGAAGCATAACCATAGTCACTATGTTCTTATTGGTCATCATTTCATCATTTGCTACTATGACTCTCTTTCTCTTGGTACATAGTAACCACATCGAGCGCTGATGAAAATCCTTTTAGGACAGTAATGTTGTCCACCCATGATAAATTCTTGTTGTTCTGCTGATATTTCAACAAGTAAATCAGTAAGTAGCTGGGATGAAATCTTATTAACTGACATCATTTTACCTCATTGACTTAATTGGCATTAGCTGGTTTATTAGCTAACAATTAAAATATAACTATCATTGATAAGAAAATCATAATTCTCAAGCTGGATAATACATTTAATTCTGCACTGTCATAAGAGATATTTTCTTCGTCAATTATCGCTTAACATATAAATACTTAATTATCACTTAATCATCGGAAATACAAGGAAATATTTACAAAAAGAGCATTTTTGATCATCGGAAAATAAAAAACCTCTCCAACTCTTGACTATATCAAAAGTTCTACTTTTCCAGTTAGATTTTATTGATATTTTGACCAAAAAATTTCTTACTATAGAATAATTCAATTATTCTCAATATTATTCAAAATATATATAGAAGAACTGAGGTAAAAAAATATGTCTCATCAAACCATTTCATCAGAATTGTTCACAGAATTATCCACAGAACAACAAGAAGTTATTGCAGGAGGATATGGTTGGTATGGACATGGCTATGGACATCATGGCTACGGAGGACATGGCTATGGACATCATGGCTACGGACCTGGTTATGGAAATGGTTGGTATGGACATAGACACCACCATTGGTGGTAAATAATATATCTGTAAAAAATGGATACAGAGTAACGTTATTCACCAATCCAATCAAGTAAAATACTATTAACTAAATCAGGTGCTTCATCCTGTGGACAATGACTAATTCCTTCTAGAGAAATAAACTTTTTCACAGTAGAAAATACGGCTAACTCTTGAACAATCGCAACAGAAACTTTTAACCCTGCCATTGTAGCTGTTTCTTAATCAAATTCAATTCTGAGTATTTTAGGGGGTTTAGTATTTCTAAACCCTATTTATTAACCATGTAAAATTACAAATCTGAACTCCAAAATCACTTTATCCGAAACTACTTAAAGACTTAAAAATATAACCAACCACAATACCTATCATTATTGCCCAAATTTGCCCACTTTTCACAAAAGTATTCCAGGCTTTTTCTATTTGTCCAAGAAGATCAGGATCTTTTATACTGGTATAATCACCAGTCATAAAAAAATGTGTGTGATCACCAGTTATGGAATTAATATGGGCAAAATTATGGAGAAAACTAATATGAACATTGAGATGCAAGTCTAAATTTCCTAACAGGAAATCATTTAAGTGTTCCATAATATCAATACCGTAATTATACGCAATTCCTACTTCTACTTTAATCTGTTGTTTTTGTCAAGGGTAATTTTGCGGAAGTTCTTAAAATTTGCCCGGCTAAAACTGCTGCACCAAAACCATTATCAATGTTAACGACTCCTATACCTGCTGCACAGGAATTAAGCATGGTTAATAAAGGTGCTAATCCAGAAAAATTTGCCCCATATCCGATACTAGTGGGAACAGCGATTACAGGACAGTCTACTAAACCTGCAACTACGCTAGGTAAAGCTCCTTCCATCCCTGCGACCACAATTAACACTGATGCTGATTCTAGCAGATGACGGTTATTAAGTAAACGATGAATACCTGCAATTCCCACATCCCAAAGACGTAGTACATCAAAACCATGTAATTCTGCGGTTATCGCAGCTTCTTCTGCAATGGGTAAGTCGGCAGTTCCGGCGGATATAATACCAATTTTACCAGGATATTTGATAGATATTTCACTGTTAATAATAGCGCAAATTCTGGCCTGTGGATAATATTGTAAACCTCGTACTTTTTTCTGTAGTTCAGCATAAATATGAAGTTGAATGCGAGTGGCCATAACTATGGAAGAGCGATCGCGCATCACTTCCATAATTTGATAAATTTGATCTACGGTTTTATCTTGTCCCCAAATAACTTCCGGGAAACCAGTTCTTAATTGACGATGATGATCTATTTTGGCAAAATCTCCCACAGATTGATAAGCTAAATCTTTGAGGGATGCAAAAGCGGTATCTGGGGTAATTGTACCATTGGCCACAGATTCTAAGAGCGATCGCAAATTTTCAGGTTGATGCACAGTAATTTACTAATTGTTGACTAGTGATAGGTAATAAATAATTATTAATTGTCTATTGTCCATTGTCAATTATTGGGTGATTTTAATTTCGTGAATATTCCAAAAAGCACCTCCTAAAGCAGAAAATTGAATCCCTTGAAAACGGTTACGAATAGCAGACATAGCATAGGAATTAACCAAATAAATAAAAGGTAAATATTCCTGAGTTAATTGTTGACTTTCGCCATAAATTTGTTTTAACTTATCCTCATCAAATTCCTGCGCTCCTTGAATATAAAGATCATTAATTTTCCTTTCCCAGTCAGCAACTTCCCAACCTTCAATGGGTTTTTGTCCTGCTTGGGGTTTTTGATTAAACATATGTAAACCTCCTTCTGGTGACCAAACATTTGCACCATCGTTAGGTTCTAAACCACCAGTTAAACCTATTAAACAAGCATCCCAGTCCAAAGTATTAGAAAGTTTATCTATAAAAGTATTCCAAGCTAAAGGAGTAAAATCAACTTGAATACCAATTTTACCTAAATCTTGTTTAATTTGTGAACCCATAGACTCCCTAATTTTATTACCTGCATTAGTTAATAATCCAAATCTCACTTGATTACCTTCAGCATCTTCTAAGAGATTTTTGTCATTATATTTAAACCCGGCTTTTAGTAATAATTCCTTGGCTTTCTCAGGATTATATTTATAAACCTTTAAACCTTTTTCTGGAGGTAAATAATAAGGACTTTGTACAGAAATAGGGGAATTTTGAAATGTTCCTAAACCACGAAAAGTATTATTTAACATGGTTTGTCTATCAATAGCATAAGCTACAGCTTGACGAAATTGTACATTATTAAACCATTTAGATTTAATGGGTTCAACTAATGGTTTACCTTCTCTTTTTCCCTTGTTCAAATTAAAGGAAATAAAGGAAGTAGCAGAACTTGGACCACCATTATATATTTTAAAATTACCTTGTTTTTCCTGGGCTTTTAACAATGAAAAATAATCAGGAGCAACAGCAATAGTATCTAAATCTCCAGAACGAAATTGTAATAATGAAGTATCTGTTGATTCGACAATTTGCCAAACAATACGTTCTATATACGGTTGAGGTTTACCTTGAGTATCTTTTCTCCAATAGTAGGGGTTACGACGAAAAATTACCCGTTGACTAGTATCATATCTTTCTAATTTATAAGGTCCATTCACAATAAGTTCTTGTGGAGGAGTATCCACTCCCCATTTACTTAAAAATAAAGGTTTACCATCTTGATCTTTATTAATAGTTGATTCTTTTAACACATGAGCAGGTAAAATTGATGCTCCAGTATTTAATAAAAAAGGTCTAAAGGGTTCAGGTACACTAAATTCTACTCTGCGGTTATCTATTTTTTTCACTGTTGGTAATTTACGTTCTTTACCAATTCTTAAAACGTCTCTGGTATCTGTGGGAATTGCTTCATTGAGATAAATATCCTTATAGGTAAATACTACGTCATCTACTGTTAATGGTTGTCCATCTGACCATTTTAAACCTTCGCGCATGGTAAAGGTAATTTTGGTTTTATCTGGTGATATTTCCCAAGATTTGGCTAATGATCCTTCTAGTTTACCATTAATGGGATTTTGAGTTAATAATCCTTCATAAGTATAACCGAAAATATTGGGAGATTCGGAACTTAATGCAGCGTTAAATGTTTTAGGATCGCTCAGAATACTTGTGACTAGTTGGGGAATTTTTTCGCTTTTTTTGGTTAATTTAGTTGGGTTACAAGCGGTCATTGTGATGGCTAAAAATGCAATGATGATAATTAACCAGAGAGGTTTTTTATGAGAGAGAATTTTTGTTGTTAAGGTCACTTTAATCTTCCTGGTAAATATAAATTGACTATATAAAATTATCTACTTTTGTTCATATTTTATTCATAATTTTGTAAATAAGTTTCTCCATTTCTTATTCTTAGCTTTGCTAATGAACTTTCTATTTTTTCTGGTGAGTTAAATTCCTCATTCCAGATATTGGCAATTAGTCTGATGTTAATTAGTTCTTCTGTTTTATATAAACTCAGCATTTTTACATCCTCTCTATTATTAATTAGCTATTAATTACTATTGATTAACAAAACCACAGCATAAGCACAAATTCCTTCTTCTCTTCCTGTTGGTCCAAGTTTTTCATTGGTGGTAGCTTTGACTCCAATTTGATCTGGTTCTAGTTGTAAAGCAGCGGCTAATTTTTCTTTCATCGCAGAAATATGTGGTTTTAATTTGGGTTTTTCCGCCACAATTACGGAATCAATATTATTAATTTGCCAACCTTTTTCTAATATTAGTTGATGCACTTGTTTTAATAATACTAAACTATCTGCTCCTTTCCATTTAATATCTGTCGGTGGAAAGTAATGACCTATATCACCTAATGATAACGCGCCTAACATAGCATCCATAATGGCATGGGTAAGCACATCCGCATCACTATGTCCTAATAATCCAAGTGTGTGAGGAATATGCACACCACCTAAGATTAATGGGCGATCGCTGACTAATTTATGTATATCGTAACCGTTACCAATTCTGATTTTCATAGTTATTAAGTTAGTTATTAATTAAATCATCTTACTGTCACCTGTTCCTTGTTCCCTATCTTCTTGCCATTTTTCCAGTAAATCGGGACGACGTAAACCAGTACGCTGAATTTGCTGTTGTAATCTCCAACGAGCGATCGCTGCATGATTACCACTTAATAGCACATCTGGAACTTTCCAGCCGCGAAAATTTGCCGGACGAGTATATTGGGGAAAGTCTAATAAACCTTCTTCAAAACTCTCTGCTTTCAAAGATTCTTCTTTACCTACTGTACCGGGTAATAATCGCACCACACCATTTAATAAAGCCATAGAGGGAATTTCTCCGCCAGTCAAGATAAAATCACCTAAAGATACTTCACGAGTTACCAAATTTAAAACCCGTTCATCAACTCCTTCATAATGACCACAGATTATTACCAACTGATCATAATTTGTTGCTAATTCTTTTAATAGAGATTGATTCATAGTTTGTCCTTGGGGACTCATAAAAATTACATCTCTACGCGGTAAAACAGGCAAAGACTCCACCGCAGCAAAAATAGGTTCAGGTTTCATCAACATTCCCACACCTCCACCATAGGGTTCATCATCTACCTTATGATGTTTATCTGTGGTAAAATTTCTAGGATTGATTAAATGTACTTTAGCGATCTGTTTAGCTAAAGCCTTAGCTAATAAACCAGAACTCAGCACAGAATTAAAACAGTCAGGAAAAAGTGTAACTATATCAAAACGCACAGTAATTTGTAGGGAATTAAAGTAATATGAGAACTAGCCGACAGAGGTAATCAAACTATGGGTAAAATGTCCAATATTTAGCAAAAATGAGCAAAGTTAACAGATCCACCCATATATAGATTACAGTGAATAGGCAATAATTGGTGATGCGTGAGTCACGATTCGTAATTATTCTATCACGGATATTTGTCACATCTACCTGATCGCCAGTCGCTTGTCACCTGAGTCCAGCAAACGAGCAAAGAAAATTATGGGGAATTTTTTCTAGTTACTTATATAATTACTAAATTTATGTTTAAATATTCTCTACCACTAAATTTCTCAATTGTCATCTAACCAAAAGCCCAAAATTGAGAAATCAGATTAATTTCACAAGATGATTCAGCCTTGCTAGTTGAGATCATGAATTTTACTAACCGTTCTTGTGTATGACTTAGGGTAAAAGTGCCAAAACTGTGTTTTCCAGATGTGGTGAAAAAAAATGTCAACTCATACTCACAGTCAGCAAGGCCGATTATTCTATATACTTTGAGGAATAGTTCTATGGAAAGAGTACGCCCGGCAAGCGCGGAATTTACGCCTGTGGACAAGAAACCATTACAGGACTTGGAAGAAACAGGAAGAAAACAACAAAATGTTCTATTTATCTTTAACTTTGTTTAAATATGAGTAACATAAGTATGTTTTGTCTTGCACATAAACGGCAATGTATGGCTTGCGCCACGCTACGCTATCAGCATTGTATAAGTTTTATGGAAAAGAAGCACAATGCCGCTTATTAAAGCTGAATCGCTGGAAATGAGGACACCCCAAGCAACTAAAACCGCCGTTTTAGTTATCGGAGGTGCGGAAGACAAAGTTCATGGAAGAGATATCCTGAGAACTTTTGTTGCACGTGCTGGAGGTAACAAGGCGTATATTACAATAATTCCATCCGCCTCCCGTGAACCTGCCATTATTGGTGGTAGGTACATTCGCATTTTTGAAGAAATGGGTGCGGAAAAGGTGGAAATTTTAGACATTCGGGAAAGAGAACAGTGTGAAAAACCAGAGATAAAAACATCCCTAGAATCCTGCACTGGGGTGTTTTTAACTGGAGGTGATCAACTACGTCTCTGTGGAGTCCTGTCCGATACTCCGGCCATGGAAATTATCCGTCAACGGGTAAGAGCAGGACAATTAACCCTAGCAGGAACAAGCGCAGGGGCAGCAGTTATGGGTCATCACATGATTGCCGGTGGTGGCAGTGGGGAAACGCCAAATCGCTCTTTGGTGGATATGGCAACGGGTTTAGGTTTCATACCTGAAGTTGTTGTTGATCAACACTTCCATAATCGCAATCGTATGGGTAGACTAATTAGTGCGATCGCTGCTCATCCAGATCGCTTAGGTATTGGCATTGACGAAGATACCTGTGCTATGTTTGAACGTGATGGTTGGTTACAAGTGTTAGGTAAAGGTAGTGTTACTATCGTTGATCCTACTGAACTAACCCACACTAACGAACCTCACATCAGTGCCAATGAACCCTTGACTGTACACAATTTAAGATTACATATCCTCAGCTACGGAGATCGTTTCCATCTTTACCAGCGTACTGTTTTACCTGGAATCCATTGAACTTTTAGCCGATGGATGAAAGTCTGTTTTAATTACAGAACGATTAACCGCAATATGATGACTGTTCTAGCATTTTGGCAAAATTTTAGAATAAATACCATCTAAAAAGAAAAAACTGTTCATGGTTAACAGTTTGGCGGTTAATTTCAGTAAGAAACTAGAATTTTGGTTCGAATCTCCATCTACCTATTCCCATGAGAATCCTCAAAATCCAGACCTTACGCGGCCCTAACTACTGGAGCATTCGTCGCCATAAGCTCATCGTCATGCGTCTCGACCTAGAAGACCTAGCAGACAAGCCCTCCAATGAAATACCCGGTTTTTACGAAGGACTAGTAGAGGCGCTGCCCAGTCTGGAAGGTCACTACTGCTCCCCTGGCTGCCGTGGTGGTTTTTTAATGCGGGTACGAGAAGGCACAATGATGGGTCATATTGTTGAACATATAGCCCTGGAACTGCAAGAACTGGCAGGAATGCACGTAGGTTTTGGCCGTACCCGCGAAACTGCCACTCCTGGAATTTACCAGGTAGTCATTGAGTATTTGAATGAGGAAGCAGGACGCTATGCTGGACGTGCAGCAGTTAGGTTATGTCAAAGTATTATTGATCGCGGCCGTTATCCCAAGGCTGAATTAGATCAAGATATTCAAGACCTAAAAGACTTTTGGCGTGATGCTTCCCTTGGACCTTCCACTGAAGCAATTATTAAAGAAGCTGAAAAAAGAGGCATCCCCTGGATGTCTTTACCAGCACGCTTCTTAATTCAATTGGGTTATGGGGTACATCAAAAACGCATCCAAGCTACCATGACAAATAATACGGGTATCTTGGGTGTGGAATTAGCTTGTGATAAAGAAGCAACTAAACGCATACTCTATGCTAATGGTGTTCCTGTACCCAGAGGTACAGTGATTAATTTCTTCGATGATCTTGAAGAAGCTATTGAATATGTGGGAGGTTATCCCATAGTCATTAAACCTCTGGACGGTAATCATGGCCGTGGTATCACTCTGGATATTAGAACCTGGGAAGATGCCGAAACTGCTTATGAAGCGGCTCGACAAGTTTCCCGTTCTATTATTGTGGAAAGATACTACGTTGGCCGAGATCACCGTGTCTTAGTTGTAGATGGTAAAGTTGTTGCGGTGGCTGAAAGAGTTCCAGCCCACGTAGTTGGTAATGGTAGATCCACCATTGCTGAACTTATTGAAGAAACCAATCAAGATCCCAGACGTGGTGATGGACATGATAATGTCTTGACTAAGATTGAACTAGACCGTACTAGTTATCAATTGTTAGAACGTCAAGGTTATACCATTAATAGCGTCCTTCCCCAAGGTCTAATGTGCTATTTACGAGCTACAGCTAATTTGAGTACAGGAGGTACTGCTGTAGATCGTACTGATGAAATTCACCCGGAAAATATTTGGTTAGCCCAAAGGGTAGTGAAAATTATTGGATTAGATGTGGCGGGTATAGATATTGTCACCGACAATATTAGCCGTCCTTTGCGAGAATTAGATGGGGTAGTGGTGGAAGTTAACGCAGCTCCGGGTTTTCGGATGCACGTTGCCCCCAGTCAAGGCAAATCTCGCAATGTCGCGGGTGCAGTAATGGATATGCTATTCCCTAATGAACAATCTAGTCGTGTTCCCATACTCAGTATTACAGGTACAAATGGCAAAACTACAACTACTCGCTTGTTAGCACACATTTATAAACAAACTGGTAAAGTAGTAGGCTATACAACCACAGATGGTACTTATATCGGTGATTTCTTAGTAGAATCTGGAGATAATACTGGACCACAAAGCGCCCATGTAATTCTGCAAGATCCCACAGTGGAAGTAGCAGTTTTAGAATCAGCACGGGGCGGTATTCTCCGTTCTGGTTTGGGTTTTGAAGCGGCTAATGTGGGTGTAGTTTTAAACGTTTCGGCTGACCATTTAGGTATAGGTGATATAGATACCATTGAACAATTAGCACATTTAAAAAGTGTAGTTGCAGAAGCGGTATTTCCCAATGGTTACGCCGTATTAAATGCTGATGATCATCGGGTTGCAGCAATGGCAGAAAGAACTAAAGCAAATATTGCTTATTTTACTATGAATCCTGATTCTGAATTAGTGCGTAAGCATATTCAGAAAGGAGGAGTAGCAGCAGTATATGAGCATGGTTATATTTCCGTTGTTAAAGGTGATTGGACCCATAGAATCGAGCGGGCAGAAAATATTCCTTTAACAATGAATGCTAAAGCTCCCTTTATGATCGCCAATGCTTTAGCTGCTAGTTTAGCAGCATTTGTGCAAAATGTCACCATTGAGCAGATTCGCGCTGGTTTAAGAACATTCCGCGCTTCGGTGAGTCAAACACCAGGTAGGATGAATTTATTTAATTTGGGTAAATATCATGCTTTAGTAGATTATGCCCATAATCCGGCGAGTTATGAAGCAGTGGGGGCGTTTGTTCGCAATTGGAATACAGGACAACGCATAGGAGTGGTTGGTGGTCCAGGCGATCGCCGTGATGAAGATTTTGTTACTTTGGGTAAACTATCAGCAGACATCTTTGACTATATTATTGTTAAAGAAGATGATGATACCAGAGGAAGACCTCGCGGATCGGCTAGTGATTTAATTAGTCAAGGCATTAACCAAGTTAAACCTAATAGTCGCTATGAAAGTATTTTAGATGAAACCACAGCGATTAATAAAGCGTTGGATATGGCCACAGATGGTAGTTTAGTGGTGATATTACCTGAAAGTGTGAATAGGGCGATTAAATTAATTAAATTGCGTGGTGTAATTGAAGAAGAAATACCCAAGCAAACCATTAATGAAATACCCAATTCCCAAAATGGTTTACCTCCATCTTCTGTGGTGAATATTATTCCCTAAAGTGACAAAATTCGGGAATTTCAGATCCCCGACTTCTCTAAGAAGTCGGGGATCTTATTTAATGATTGAATTTTGTGATAATGTTTAGTATTTACCGTGACTAAAATTAAATTATTTTCTATAGCAATTGAGGAAATTAATACATCTGCTAATCCTAAGCTGTTGTGCTTTTAACTTGAATAATTAATACAAGCAAGATGCTTGTGCTACTGTAACTTCAGGTTTTTTAATTATACAGTGAGTGCTGCACATTAGCTTATAGGTTGTCCAGTTTTTTCTAAATTTCCATTTTCATCATACAATTAAGTAAAATATTAAGTAAACCATAGATTTTTAGGCTTTTTCTTCATCTTTATTCCTGGGTTAACAAGAGAGAAAAAAGCAAGATATTGAGACAAATAAAAAAAATACCATAAATCAATCAGCAAATAACTAAATATTAGATGAGTATAAAAAAGGGGCAATTTGATGGTAAAAACAAAAATGTTACCTCCTTTAATTTATAGTCGTTAACAAAAAAATCAGGTAAATTCAACATGGATATAAAACAAGGTTTTATTGGTACAATCGGAAATACTCCTCTTATTCGCTTAAATAGTTTTAGTGAAGAAACAGGTTGTCATATTTTGGCAAAAGCTGAATTTCTTAATCCTGGTGGTTCTGTAAAAGATCGCGCAGCATTGTATATTATTGAAGATGCAGAAAGAAAAGGCTTATTAAAACCTGGCGGTACAGTGGTAGAAGGAACTGCTGGTAATACAGGTATTGGATTAGCACATATATGTAATGCTAAGGGTTATAAATGTTTAATTATCATCCCTAATACCCAATCTCAAGAAAAAATAGACGCTTTAACTACTTTGGGGGCAGAAGTTCGTCCTGTTCCGGCTGTACCTTACAAAGACCCGAATAATTACGTTAAATTATCGGGTAGAATCGCTTCAGAAATGGAAAACGCAATTTGGGCAAATCAATTTGATAATTTAGCTAACCGTCAAGCCCACTATGAAACCACTGGTAAAGAGATTTGGACACAAACCGACGGAAGAATAGATGGTTGGGTAGCCGCAACGGGTACAGGAGGTACTTTTGCAGGGGTAGCAATGTATTTAAAGGAAAAAAATCCAAATATAAAATGTGTGGTTGCTGATCCAATGGGTAGTGGTTTATATAGTTATATAAAAACTGGTGAAATCAAAATGGAGGGTAATTCTATTACTGAGGGTATTGGTAATAGTCGTATTACGGCCAATATGGAAGGTGTTCCTACTGATGACGCAATTCAAGTTGATGATCATGAAGCATTGCGTGTAGTTTATCAATTACTTAGAAAAGATGGTCTATTAATGGGAGGTTCAACAGGTATTAATGTAGCGGCGGCGGTAGCTTTAGCTAAACAATTGGGTCCAGGACATACAATTGTTACCATTTTATGCGATAGTGGTTCTCGTTATCAATCAAGGATTTTTAATCGTGATTGGTTGATAAGTAAGGGTTTAAATGGTGATTGGTAATTAGCAATTTGTAGTGCAGGCCAGAGGCCTGCAATTATCTTTGTCAATTTAATAACTTATTGTGACAAGATTCGCTTATAAGTTTTGTAAATTATAATATTTTAACTTGATGAAGGTGATTTATAGTTAAAATTAAAACAGACTAATTATCTGATTCTACAGGTAGGGGTTTTGCGTGATTTTGCAAAAGTCTAAACCCAATCGGTGTTTAGTATAATACCGCAACATTTAGGCACTGACAAAAACCTCGTAGCAAATTAGCTAGGAGAGTTTAAGTTTGGTTGTAAAACTCTCACCTGAACCTTAAATGTAGACAGTAGAAATATAAATAAATTAACTCCCCAGGCCGGATTCGAACCAGCGACCAATCGATTAACAGTCGATCGCTCTACCGCTGAGCTACTGAGGAATGCTCATCACTTTTCCTATGTTAACCCTAACAACAGATTATGTCAAGTGGTTTTGCCAAAAAAAAAGAATTTTTTTTGATCAATCCCTAAAACCTTTGATATTATTAGATTTCAGGGATTTGTTTATCAACCAATTTACAACCGCATTCGCAGTTCAGCCAGCCTTTCCCTAGCTTTAGCATCAATAGCATTAGCCAAAAATCTCCCTTTAGATGATTTTCGAGATTGATACTTATATCGCATTCGACAGACAGTAGATTCCACTTCTCCACATAGTTGATGGGCTGATAACCATTCTGCACCATAGCCCTGCACCATTAACTGCTGCGCTCGATCAGATGTAGCAACAATGACACGAGAAATTAAAGATTGGGCAATTTGATGGCGAAAAGAAGCACAGGTCTTTTCTATATATGTATCTGCGGTTTGCCCAAAATCTGTATAATGAACTGTGAGCAGTTCTGTAATTACTTCTCGATTACTCGGCGTGTTTTGATACTGAGCATCAAAAACTAGTTGGGTTTGATAACCTTGGAAAGCACTATAACTCGTCATAGTTTGCACAAGTTCACTACGTGCAGCTTCCAGTCCAACATGATCACGGGTTTTCTTTAAACAAGGCCAAGCGCCTATTATGTTGTAGCCGTCTACTAACAGTACGGCTGAGACTATGGAAGGAGACATGGTTCTTAATCACAATTATCTAGTGTTAACAAAATCGTTCATAAGAACCATAGTAATTGAAGTATTGCTTGTAACAATATGCTACAGGAAAAATTTGCTGTCAGTAGTTAGGAGTAAGGGTGAACAGTCGTTCACCCCTATAGGAGTCAGAATCAAGAATTTTCTCGCTACTCCCTACTCATATTTTCTACTTGCATTAAACGCTGTTTTAACCTTTCTGGTTCACCTTGATCAACTAAAATACCCTTTTCTAGTAAAAAAGCACCATCACAATAATCTAACTCATCCAACCGATGGGTTACCCATAAAGCCGTAATACCACGACTTTTTACCAAGTTTTGCACGCTGGCCACTAAATCTAACTGACTATCAGGATCAAGTAAAGCTGTAGGTTCATCTAATAATAACACATCACAGTGACGAGCGATCGCTCCTGCAATAGCTACCCGTTGTTTTTGTCCACCTGAGAGCGCGTAAATAGGACGTTTTTGTAAAGACAGTAAATTTACTGCTCCCAAAGCCTCTTCTACCCTAGCTTTAATCATTGCTGGGGGTAATTTTTCCTCCACCAAACCAAAAGCCACATCAGCCCCAACTGTAGGCATAACCAACTGATGATCTGGATTTTGGAATACAAAACCCACTGGATTTAAAACCTTAGCTTCTCCAGATGTAGGAGTCAATAAGCCTGCAATTAATCTTAATAAAGTTGATTTACCGCTACCATTTGTACCTAAAAGCATCCAAAATTCACCTTGAGGAATTGTGAGAGAGCAAGATTTAATTACTTGCTCTCCATTAGGCCAAAAGAAGTTTAGATCAGTAACTTCAATGCCTACTGCTGTCATATTACATCCTATGGTTATTCAACAGCAGTAAAAGCAGCAAAGCCTGGTGGTTTACCACTGCTGGTGGCAGCACCGTCTTTCTGCACAATTTGAACTCCTGAGATTTCACTAGCACGAACAGCGATCTTCTTTTCCATTTTGCCTTCGCACTTGAGTTCAACAAGATCAGGACTACCAGAACGCATGGCTGCTAAAATTAGCTGATAAACAGCTTCAGCGTCTTCAGCAGTTTTACGTTGAACTGATATGGGGAAAGCAGTATTTCTGATGCTTAAGTCAATGGTAAACATTTAGCAAATGACATTTGTACTGTAGGAATTATTCTAGCGTTAGTTGGTAACAGAAGAGGATTTTTCTGAAAAAATGCTTATTGGTGATGGTTAATATCATCATCATGAATTTTTTTATAAATTTTTTTTTGATATGGACTAGAAAAATTAACAATTTGCACTTATGATAAATGAGAGAACGTAAAAAATTGTAAACTGGATTAATCACCCGGTTCATTTTCTGCTTATAGCTAAATACATCATATCTAGCTATAAGCGCATAACATCCGTAATTATAAAATATTTTGGAGATAAATTCTCATGACTATTGCAGTTGGACGCGCCCCCAGTAGAGGGTGGTTTGACGTATTAGATGACTGGTTAAAACGCGATCGCTTTGTCTTCGTAGGTTGGTCAGGAATATTACTATTCCCCTGTGCGTTCCTGGCTTTAG
>NZ_JACJPV010000043.1 GCF_014696225.1 Anabaena sp. FACHB-1237
AATATAATCCGAAAAATCAGGAAAGTCAGCGAGTACAAGAAACTCTATTTCATGAGAAACAGACGATTATTGAAGGTTGTTTATTTGGTGTGGATATTAATCCTAATTCTGTGAAAATATGTCGGTTACGGTTATGGATTGAACTTTTAAAAAATGCTTATTATAAAACCTCTCCCCTAACCCCTCTCCTACGAGGAGAGGGGAATATGGAAGAATTGGAGACTTTACCGAATATTGATATTAATATTAAATGTGGTAATTCTTTAATTAGTCGTTTTTCGTTAGATGGTAATTTACAAGTTGCTTTAAGTAAGCAGAAATACTCTATAGAAGATTATAAAAATGCTGTGAAAAGTTACCGCAATGCTGAAAATAAGGAACAAAAACGGGAAATGGAAAGATTAATTAATGATATTAAAGGTAATTTTAAAACTACTTTACAGGGAATTGATCCTAATAAGACTAAGTTAAGACAGTTAGAGGGTGAGGTTGAGAATTTGGAGAATCAAATTTTTCTGATTCCAGAAACTAAAGCTGAGAAAACTAAGCGGGAGAAAAAAATTGCTAAGTTAAATAATGAGATTGATAAGTTAAAGGTTGAGATTGAGGATATAGAACGTGGGAAGATTTATGAAAATACGATAGAATGGCGTTTTGAATTTCCTGAAGTGTTGAATGATGAGGGTGTTTTTGTTGGTTTTGATGTGGTTATTGGTAATCCTCCTTATGCTGTCTTAGAAAAAGAAAGAAATACTACTCTAGAACCTTATCAGCTAATTCTTCAATATGCTAAATCAACTCATAGATATGATAAAATTGAGGGTGGAAAATTGAATCTATATAGATTGTTTATTTATTTATCATATCAAATATCAAAATGTAAAAATGAAATTAGTCTCATTGTTCCATTAACTATTGTTGCAGATAATAGCCTATTTTCTACGAGAAAATTCTTATTAGATTCTTGCTTTAGATTAAAGTTATTATGTTTCCCACAAAAAGATATCGTATCTAAGAGAGTGTTTGAAGATGCAAAACAGTCTACTCTAATTTTGATGGCCTCAATTAATAAGAAATTGAAAACTAATCAAACTAATATACTAGTTTATACATATCCTTCTAATTCTTTTGATGATAATTATAAATTTTTTGCGACGACTGCATTAGAGATTTCTAAATTTGATCCTCAGAGTCTATGTATTCCACTAGTGTCTGAAAATGAGTGGAAAATAATCAACAAAATACATCAATTTAAACCTATCAAAGATGAGAGCAATATATTAGTTCATAGAGGTGAAATTAATCAGACTATATTCAGGAATTATATCACCAGTAATCAATCTCATAAAAAACTAGTTAAAGGAGTAGAAATAGGTCGTTATAAAATAAATACTGTATTCAGTCAAGGTGTTAGAGAATATTTTAATGAAGATGCTTTTCTTGCTAGTAAAAAAAGTAATCATTTATGTTCTATTAAGAGAATTGCTACACAAAGAATTACTGGGGTTGATGAAAAACTAAGATTAGTAGCAACTATTGTAGACGAATATTCATATTTTGCGGATTCGACAAACTCTATTCATATTCAAAGAGATGATGTATATTCCCTTGAGTATATTTTAGCTCTTATAAATTCACGATTGTTCCAATGGCGTTTTCAAAAGACATCAAGTAATAATAATGTAAGTACCACAGAAATAGAAGTCTTACCTTTTACTTACTCGGAAAATTTAGAATCTAAAATTACAATAATAGTCAGTGAAATTCTCAACGCTAAAAAATCAGATCCCAATGCAGATACAAGCGCATTAGAAGCAGAAATTGATCAAATGGTTTATCAACTTTATAATTTAACACCGGAGGAAATTCAAATTATCGAAAGTTCTAACGGGTAGGGGTTTAGTAATGTCCATTGGTATCAACTGAACCTGAAACCGATAACCTAACTGGGAATGATAGGGCAGCGTAAGCCATTTGATGGGGCAGTAGGTAAACCAACAAATAAGCCTACAATAGTTATATCTTGGCAAAAATTGTAGAGACGTTCCATGGAACGTCTCTACAAGGGTTGTAAGTCACGTGTAATCAGGTGTAATCACGTATATTTAATTTTCACAAGGTGTCTAATTAATCTATAAGTATCAATAAATGTCAGGATTTTTATCAATTGCTACATTCTGTAAATCCTAAAATCCTGGATATCCTGATTCAGACAAATAAAATTATATGAACTCATAGATAATTGAAAGATAACTATCCCATAAGTTCTAAAATCCTGGGTCAGCTAATTGAGACAAGGCTTATGGAATAATCCTCAAAGAACGGAGAAGGAGGGATTCGAACCCTCGGATGGACCTTACGATTCCATCAACAGATTAGCAATCTGCCGCTTTCGACCACTCAGCCACCTCTCCAGTTATTTCTATTGATATTAGCAGACATTTTTTTTATCGTCAATAGTCAATGGTCAGTTTTTTTATAAATAATTTTTACAAGAAATTTTTATAAGTTAGGACTGACCAACGACTAAAAACTCTACAGCACTTGCGATCGCATCCAAGCTGCTGGTAAGGTGCGTAACTTTTGCCATTGAGGAACATAAGCTCGCTGACTGAACACATCATAATTATTGCGCTCAATCACATCTAAAATTTGCCCATATAACATAGATGCAGACCACACTGGCCAACGAGCATCCTTAGCTAGATAACTAATACCTCTATCCGCTTCTTCGTAAAACCTTCGGGCGCGATCAATTTGAAACCGCATCAGAGAACGCCATCTGTCATCTATTACACCTCGTAAACAATCTTCCTCAGTGTAATTAAACTTGGCCAAATCCTCCAACGGTAGATAAATTCTACCCCGACGCACATCTTCGCCAACATCGCGGAGAATGTTTGTCAGTTGGTTAGCAATTCCCAAAGCGATCGCCTCATCAATTGGTAAATAAGGTTGTTGATTTTTATACCAAGGAGCAGTATAAATCGAATCATCTACTCCCATAATAGTAGTAGACATCAAACCTACCGTACCAGCGACGCGATAACAATAGAGGTATAAATCGTCAAAAGTCTCATAGCGAGAGCGATACAGATCCATACGCTGACCTGCGATCATATCCCGAAAGGGCTGAATATCTAAAGCAAAGCGTTGTAAAGTATCAACTAAAGCTACATCATAATTATCCAAGGGACATCCTGCAAAAATCGCCTCCAGTTGCTTTTCCCATAGGTCTAGGGTTTCTGGCGTAGTTATAGCAGATCCAGGACCATCTACTAATTCATCTGTACGGCGACACCAGGCATAAATTGCCCAAACAGATTGACGCTTGGCCGGACTCATTAACAAAGTACCCAAATAAAAAGTTTTGGCATACTTAGCAGTAAGTTCTCGACAAAGCTTGTAAGACTCATCTACAGAGACCAGCGTTTTCATGCGCGGGGGGGAATCAGACACTTGCAGCATTCGTGGCGGACGGTCGAGATAGCGTTTGTAAGTCAGAGGAATTGGCTACTGATGATGTTTCCGAAATCGCCTGTGCTGTTAGCTTACCAGAAAGTACCGCCCCTTCCATACTGGCTAGATAGCGTTGCATGGTGTAATCTCCTGTTAAGTAGAAGTTACGGATGGGGGTTTTTTGGTCAGGACGACATTCTTGACGACCGGGAGTAGCTTTGTAAACGGAACGAGGAGTTTTTACAACATGGTATTTCAGCATTTTCGCAGGATTTTCACCACTAAAATGTTGTGGAAAAAGTTTTTCCAATTCAGTCATAGTTGCAGCAATAATCTCCTCATCAGATTGAGAAACCCAATCCTTGGCGGGTGCTAATACCAATTCCAACATAGATCGGTCGGGATTAGCGTATTCACGACAAGTGTTACTCATGTCAGCATAAACACTCAGAAGTGGCGATCGAGAAAATAACAGATGATCAATATCTGTCAACTTGCGATCAAACCAAATATGAACATTAATCACAGGAACACCCTCTAACCCTTGTAATTTCTGGAAAAACTCCATTTCTTGCCAGGGTTTAGGTAACATCACCTTTAAAGGGTCAACAGGCATAGCGGATACATATACATCTGCTGTAAATATTTCATCTTCCGCCCCATCCAAACCTCGCAACAGAAAGGCTTGAACACTACCATCTTCATTCAGTAAAATTTCCTTTAAGGGGGCGTTTAATCTGACTTCTCCACCTCTTGCTTGAATATAATCAATTATCGGTTGACATAACCTTTCTGTGGGTGAACCATCCAAAAAAGCCATTTTTGAACCGTTTTTTTCCTGCAAAAAGCGATTTAAAGCAGTTAGCAAGACTGTTGAGGAAATTTCATCCGGGTTAATAAAATTCAATGCTTTGGACATGGCAATAAATACCTCTTTTTCCACCCTGGGAGGAATATTTTGCCGTTTTAACCACTCACTCCAGGAGTATTTGTCCATTTCTTCTACATACTTCTGACCTTTTAGCATCGCCGGAATTAAACCCAAGCCGAAGCTAATTTTTTCCGGCCATGTGAGCATATCATTATTGCCCAAAATTGCCACTACACCATTAAAAGGGGCGGGAATATCGGGAAAATCAAAGCGGCTGTAAGTTCCTGGGGCTTCTGGTTGATTGAAAATCATTGTGTGTTCTTTCCACTGCAAACGATCTTCAATGTCGAGTTCCTTGAACAACTGCAACATATTGGGGTAAGCCCCGAAAAAGATATGCAGTCCTGTTTCATACCAGTCGCCATCGGCATCCTTCCAAGCAGCCACTTTTCCCCCAACCACGTCTCGACGTTCCAAAACAATGGGGGTATGACCTAAATCAGTCAGATATTTTGCACAGGAAAGTCCTGCTAGACCTGCACCAGCGATAGCTACTCGCATTTAAACCTACTGTTCTTTAATATTTCTTAATTGTTTGCCGTTCTCATTATATGTTGCAAACTGTTACATTTGCCGTTTTTGCTGTAATTTGGTGATGGGTTATGGATAATGGGTGATAGTTCATTCTTAATTATTTTATCGCTATCGGTCAATAACATAGATCAGCAAAAAAAGCAAGACAATCCAGAAAATATCCTTATGTCAACGAATGTAGGGGTAATTCATGAATTACCACTACCCATGAACCAGGTTTTCAATGTATATACGATTTTGAGGATGTATCCAAGGCGAAATTATTGATGACATAAAAAGATACCCTCCCCACTAAGAGGATCTCAACCTCTGAGTTACTTTGAAAGTAATTACCATATAAGCAGGACTTACGCAACTGGCACATTGGTAAGCTGTTGTGCCTTTAACTTGAATAATTAATACAAGCAAGATGCTTGTGCTACTGTAACTTCAGGTTTTTTAATTATACAGTGACGACAAGCTCACCAACCACGTCAGACAGTATAAATCATGTAAATAACCAAATTGTTGATATCTGACGCACCCACTCAACAGATTTTTTAGTGTGACACTTGCGTAAGTCCTAATAAGAATTGAGAAGTGAAAAACATACAAAATGTACTTTTCCACTTCTCAAAAGACTACTCCTTACACTTACTCTTATTAGAACAGGTCAGGAATAATTTTCACCTCATACCAAAGATGCAGATTTTTGAGGTTTGATTAGGCAAATTGGCAAAATCCTTTAAATTTTTTAACTATCACACTTACCTGAGATAACTTACGTCAGATACAGCAGTTTCCGTTATTATGAGGTATAGATGTTAATGATAAAACCCTTGTAACACAGGCATCTTGCTGTGTTCCTAGTGTACCTCATGTAGATGAAATGTGCTGGATAAACCCCGTCATAATTAATTCTTTCTCCTAACTTATTGGTATCATTAGTGGTTACTAAGCTGTTGTGCCTTTAACTTGAATAATTAATACAAGCAAGATGCTTGTGCTACTGTAACTTCAGGTTTTTTAATTATACAGTGAGTGCTGCACATTAGCTTATGATTACTATTGTCCATTACCATCACCTTTTAAAATTTCTTCCACATCCGTTAATTGAATAAGTCCAGAATAACTAGGACTAGTGATTACAAAAGAAGGTGTACCTGATAACCTCAATTTATCAACTAAGAGTAAATCTTGTTGAATTGCAGTATTAGCAGATTTGCGATCGCTGTTAAACTTTACTAAATCTAAATTCAGGTTTTTAGCAATTTCTAAATATAAGCCATCTCCCAATCTTTTTTGATTAGCAAATAACGCATTATGATATTCCCAAAATTTACCTTGTTTATAAGCTGCCCAAGCTGCTTGTGCTGCTGGTAGGGCTTGCTCATGAATTTGAAAAAGTGGAAAATGTTTGTAAACCAAAGTGAATTTATTAGGATACGTCTTTAATAAATCTTGTAAAGTATTATGGGCTTCTGCACAATAGGGGCATTCAAAATCAGAAAATTCTATCAACACAATTTTTGAATTATTTGCCCCAATAGTGGGAGATTTAGCAATAATAGCTTGAGGATTATTGCGGAATTCTCTAATAAATTCATCTCTGGACTTTTTGATTTCTAATTTTTGTTTTTCTTGATAAGATTGTAATGTTTCGATAATTACTTCTGGATTTTTACGGATAATTTCTAAAACTTGTTGTTCTAATTGAGGGCTAATTTTTCTATCATTTGTATCAGCATAAACTGGCAATGTCCAACTAACTAGAAAACAGCATAAACTAATAATTGTCAAAATGGTAACTTTTGTGATCTTTCGCGTTTTTTTCAACATTTGTAATAACACTGGTAGACTACTGAATTATTAATTATTGATTTTGATGGTAATTTTTCATAATTTATAATAAGTTATGAAAAATTAGCATTAAAAACTGCACACAATATAACATAATTATTGGTTCATGTAGCATAAACAACAACAATTCTTAAAAATTTCTCGGACAATAGTCACATATTTGTTGATATTGTCAATTTCTAGCTCGATTTTTGGCTATTGACAAGAAAATTGATCATGTAACTGTAGGAATGATAAAATTGGAAAAGCTAATTAGTTGGTTTTACTTAATTTTGGCGATTATTTTTGAAGTTTCTGGTACAACCTGTATGAAACTTTCCCAGGAGTTTACAAAGCTAATTCCTTCTATTTTTATCTTTGTATTTTATGGGCTTTGTTTAACTTTTTTGACACTTTCTTTAAGAACTATTCCTGTAAGTATAGTTTATTCTATTTGGGCTGGTTTAGGTACTTTGATAATTGCTAATATTAGTGTAATTTGGTTTAATGAAACATTAACATTAATCAAAATTATTTCTATGTTTTTAATTATAGTCGGTATTGCGGGTTTAAATTGGGAAAGCTAAAAATTATACATTAACTATCCGGTAGGTTGAAGATGTTCGCTAGAAAGCAGACAGTTTTTTTAATGCAACACTAGCGTTAAAATCAAAAGTCTGATATTATGGTTTTTAGTTAGGGCGAGTAGCTCAACGGCAGAGCAGTTGACTCTTAATCAATTGGTTGCGGGTTCGAATCCCTCCTCGCCCATCGGTTTCAGATCCTTACCGATAGATTTTATCCTAGCAGTAAAACTTGCTTTCATTCTTCTACACACTTTAAAACATTGCTCCCATAAAAGGCTTGTATTAACTATTTTGCAGCAGTTTTTATGTATTTATACCACACCCTAAATTAATTTTAGTCTTCCTTTACGCCCAACATAATAAAAGTGCTTCGCTTCGCTAATGCTCCTTTACATCTTTGCGCGAAACCAGAATCAAAATGTGGTTCATTTACCTGAAAATTGCTGTAACAAGTATTGCTTATACTCAGTAATTTTAATTATTTATTAAGGAATAAATTAATATATTTAATAGTATAATTATCTATAGAATTATTGAATCAAACCAAATTAACGATAATGAAAAAGTGGCAGTACCAAACTTTTTGCTGTGTAGTAATTGTTTTATTGTCTATTTTTGGCTTGGGAAAACAAGTTCTTGCAGCAGAAATAGCCCAAGCACAAACAACTACAAATGTGTATGATTATCTATTGCAATATCAACCAGAAACTTATAATATTCTCAATCAAACTTTAGCCAAAAGTATTGAAGATGCAAAACAACCAAATAGCGATGAAGTAGTTAATAACCTATGGGCATTATCCCCTGAAAATACCAAAATTAAATGGCGTGAAAATAATGGTAAAATAGAATATTTAATGTCCACATGGAAATATAGCAGTAATCCTAGCAGAGATTGGCCAATAGGGTCACAAAAATCATTAGCTTATCAAACATGGTTTACCGCAGTACCAGAAGTTAAAGAATTTTGTCAAAAATATCAGGCTACAGATGCCAATATTCCCGATAATATTGAATTGTCTTTGCGATTACAACAGTATTTGGGATTAATATTAAATAAATATTCTACTAAAACCGATTTTATTGAAATGTGGGTGAAAGCAGAAGATTTAAGTAGACCATGTATTGATCCTGAAATTAACGATACAACTTGTAATTTATTACCTTTACCTGTTCCTGATAGTAGTCCTATTATCAAAACAATTTACAGCAATTCTTACAGCAATGCTAAACAGGAATATTATCCCTGGACTGGTTTAGGATATACTTATGATTGGGGAAATACAGAAAAACCCCATCAAGGGCCAAGTGAATTTATTATTAATCCCACTGTGGAAAAACCTGTAGAAGTGGAAGTTGTTTCTGTTACTCCCACAGCAGAATATTGTCGGAGTCAGATACAAAGTTAATCAGGAAAAAATTCTCACTTATCCCTTAAAGGCTGTTCTAAGAGGATATTTGAAGAGTCTAAATTGATAATAAAATTGCCGATTATAAATCCCCGTTACAAGGGCAAAACCCACCTACATGGGTTAAGAAACCTTAATTTATGGTGAGGTATTTATCAGCGTTCAATTATTTACTATTTCATCCTTTTAAAATCTCACTCACAGTTAACTGAATATCAGAAAATAGAGGGGAACAAATCACATCATTTGCTGTAAAAACCTGTTCATTATAAAAACCTTCTACCCATTCTAAAACCGTCACTTTTTGTAATATCGGATCTACAATCCAATATTCATTAATACCTCGCGCTGCATACTCAGAACGTTTGTAACGATAATCTCGATTTTGTTGGTTAGGACTGACTACTTCAACTACTAACAAAGGAGGTGGCATATCCATTAAAATCAGAGAGCGTGTAGCATCTTTCATAACTTCAGCTAATTCTTCAGAAAACATTACTAAATCAGGAACACGCACCCCTACCTGACGACTATGTACAGCGATTTCTGTTTTCATTCTTAACCGATAGTAGGGAATACCTAATTGCAGAAAATAGGCAACTAAAAACATGGCAATTCTTTGATTTAGTTCACTTTCAGAAGGCATAAGAATTAACTCGCCATTTTCCAATTCATAGAAATTATCAGTCCCATCGTCATAATTAAGAAATTCCTCAAAATTCATCTTTTTAGCAGTTGCTACTATCATGGTTATTTCTCCCATAAACGGCTTGTATTAACTATTTTAGCAAATCAATTTACAATTTCCAAAGTAGCATCTGCACTTCTGCCAAACTCTTCCGGTAGATATTGCAGATGCACTTCTGCGCCAGGCCAAATAAATGTTCCAGGAGTGACAGAACGCACTAAATAATGTAAATTATAAACTCCCGTTTCCAAATGATCACTATAGGCAATAATCCGATCTTTGTAAATTGTTTTATATCCCAATTGCCAACTATCAGACTTTGCTTCTAATGCTAAATTAGCAGTTTGAAAACTATTATCTACAGCTTCTAAACCGGCAGGTAAAGGATCTTTAATCACTACATGATCTACAGGATGATCGGTAATAATTTCTAATCCTATATCAAATACTTCTCCTGGTTTTAATATTAATGGCTGATCAAAAGTGTACATTCCTATTTTTTGTAAAGGTTTTTGTTCATTAACTTTACTAATTTCTCGCGTTACTCTTAAACCATTAAATCTTCCCGGTTGGTTTCCTGATAAACGATAATTGTAAGCCACCACATAATGGACATTAGCTTTACCAGATTTTTCGACAACTAAATCATTGTTACCATGAGGTAATTTATCAATGGGTATATTGAGGTTAAATTGCGGATTTTTATAACCTTGAAAATGGTTTTCTCCTAATTTACGATTTGCTAATTTTACCGATGTAAAAAAGTTAGGAGGAGTGGCTTCTAATTGACTATATTTAACTAAAGCTGTTAAAGCCTGGGCATTATCATAACTTGTTACCCATGTACCATTGCGACGTAAATTTAACAAACTTTGGAATAATTTATCAATAGTTTCTGGGTTGGTTTTTTGGTCAATAAATAACCCTATTGCTTGGGCTTGAATGGTAGTATTAGAGTTTAACCAACTCCAATTTTTTGGCAGGTTAATAACTGCTGTTCTTCCTGTTTGATAAATGTCCTTTTGTAATTGGACTGTGATAATTTGCGCTTCATCTTGCCATTCAGGGAATTGATATAAATATCTAGCTAATTTGATTTGTGTAACTAGATCAAGTTCATCTTTAACTTGATAAATATCTTTGAGGAAACTATTACGTTTATCTCCTAATTCTGCTAAAGCAATTAAAGCATTAAGTCGTAATTGTAATTTACAAATTTTCTGTTTACAAAAATCATATTGTCCAGGGTTAGCGAGAACATTTTGTAAGTAGGTTCTTAGCTGTTTTAAACTATCATCATCTACTAAATTAGGGAATATTTGATTAGCAGTAGCTAAAGACTCTGCTGCATAAGCAGAAACCCAAGGATCAGATTTTACTTGTTTAGGAAATGCAGCAAAACCTCCATCTAGTATTTGTAAGGGTTTTAATTTATTAATTGCTTGTTTGGCTTGTTTTTCAGGATGCAATTCTGTGAATATTTGATCATATTTTTGATTGAGATTTGCTAAATTAGCTGCAATTAATAATTGACTAGCTGCTGGTTCTGCAAAAGGTAAATCTTCATCTTTGAAAACTTGTTTTGCAGAAGTTTTAATTTCTGGAATTAAGGTACTAGCTAATTGAATTTCTAAACCTCCAGTATTTGGAGAGGTATTTTTATCAATGTTTACAGGAATTTTTACTGCTTTCTCACTAACTCCAGTTTCTACCACTTTTTCAGTAACTTCTAAAGGTTTAACTTCTAAAGGTACAGAAAACCCATCAGTATTATTATTTAATTCTGTGGTAAATGTAAGTTGACTTTCGCCTATTTTATTGGCAACAATGGGAAAACGATAGGCTTGAGTTTGGGACTCAGTTTGTGTTTTTAAAGTTGTAGTTTGCGATGGTTTTTCGGCAAATTTTAATGCACCAGTAAGTTTACCATTAATGTTTACAGTACCAGTGTTTCCTGTGGTATTAGTCACAGATAAACCTGCATAAATGCGATCGCCTAATCTAGTAAATTGTGGTACAATGGCATTAGTAATTAAAGGTTTAGTAGTAATAAAAGTGGTATCAACATTATTACCAAATCGTAAATTACCATCAGTAGCTACCACCATCACGCGCCAAGTAGTTAAATCATCAGGTAAAGTAAAGTTGACTTTAGCCTGGCCATTTTCATCACTAATTACCACACCATTATAATAAGCCAAAGGCTGAAAATCTTCTCGAATGCGAGTATTAGCTAAAGCACTGGATAAACCACCACTATAACCCCAACCTTTGGGCAATTTAGCGGTTAATTGTGCTAATCTTACATCAGGACGATTATCACTAAACCTAGTAGAAATTGGTTGTTCTGCATATACAGTATCTACCAAATTAGGAAGACGATAACCACTAAGTTGTAAAATAGCTTCATTTACAACCATCACAGTAAATTGTCCTTGAACTGGTTTATTTTCTGCATCTTTTAATTCCAAGTTTAAAGTTTGTTCTTTGCCAGGTTCTAAACTCTTTAAACTAGGGTTAATTGCTACCTTTAAATATTTATTTTCCAGATTAACTTTAAAAGGTACAAAACCAATTCTAGCGAGATTTTCTAAACTTTCTAAACCTTTGGTTTCTAACTCATTGATGGGTTTACCTTGTCGCACTAATACCGCTTGTACCGCGGCATTTGGTAACATTTCTGGAGTAACAGTAAATTTAATTTGGGGCGCACCTCCAGAGACTTTAACTACTTTTTGATAAAGAGGTTTATCTTGAATTACTGCAAAATATAATTCTCCTTCTGTATAGGGAGATTGAATTAAAGCAGTAGCAGTTTCTCCAACTTTAAATTCCTTTTTATCTAACTTAACTGATAACTTATCTTTTTCATTTACTCCCCAAAATACTTGATTTTCTCCTGTTACCCAAATTTGTAAATCTGTAGCAGTAATTTCTTGAACACTATCACTAAAATTAGCCCGAATACGATATGAACCGGATACAGTAGGGGTTAATTTCACTGTTTGGGGAATATTGCTAGAGGTAATTTCTGTTTTGCTAACTGTTTGATATTCCACTTGATTTTTAGGTGTTTTACTACCTTCAATTACTTGAGTCACAGTGGTATATTTCATCTGTTGTAATTCAATATTGATCCTTTGATTTGCTAAAGGGTTACCATTAACATCAGTGACAATAATTTCTATGGGAAATTCTTTACCAGCATCAACTACAAAATTACTTTTTAAACCAATAAATTTATTACTGGGTAAAGCAGTAAAACCTTGATTATTGGCTACAGATAAATTAGAAACATCACTCACTTGCACATCTACCCGATAACTCATAGGATAGGGTAAATCTTTATCTACAGCAAAGTTTTGACTACTTTTACCATTACCATCTAATTGAGAAGTAGTTTGTAAAACATCTGTATTAATATTGGGACTTTCTTCTGGCCAAAACCACTGTCTACCAAAACTAAATTCTTGCCAATTTTGAGGAATAAAATCACTTTTTTGACGAGTAATAAAATATTTAGCTTTTCCTCCTTCTACTCCAGGTCCAAATAAATAGTTACTAGCCACATTAGCAGTTATTTGATCACCAACAAAAGCAAACTTTTTATTTAATTGTAAGTCAACTTTAAAATTAGGTGGTTTAAATTCCGCTACTCGAAATTCTCCTGATATTTCTTGTTTATTATCACCTTTAGCGGTAATAGTATAATATCCTAAAGGTTGATTTTTAGGAATGAGATAATCTAAGGAAAATGTACTATATTCATTAGTAGTTTGTGTACCTAAATCTGTAGTTTTACCATTAGGATCAACTAAAGATATTTGATAAGTTGTATTTTTATCTTGTTGAATTTTTCCTGCTGATAAATAATTAGTAAAACCAGTAAATGCAACTTTTTCTCCTGGTTGATATAGCTTTCTATCGGAAAAAATTACTCCTCGTGATGCAGGTTTATCACTTTCCCAACCGGCATCTATACCATAATCATACGCACCACTATATTCTTGTGTTCTTGTAAATGCCCAATCTTGATTTTCTTGGGCAATGACTAATAATTTAGGTAAGCGATAATCGTCATATTCAGACTTAGTATAACATTGATTTAATTGATTACTTTCAATTTGTAAAATTCCCTGATCATTAGTTTTTCCAGTGGCACAAGGTAGGGGTTGAAAACGAGATTTTTGATCTTGATATAATTTCGATTGATAGATGGTAATATTTGCCCCTTTCACTGCTGTACCATCACTTAAATGATGCACGCGAATTAATCCTAATTTGGGAAACCATTGGGCAAATACGCCTAAATTTGTTAATTGTACCATGCCATAAGTTGTGGGTTCATGCCAAATTTGTTTACCATCATCTAAATATTTATGAGTACGTGCTTGTATTCCATAAGCTAACATTCCTTGATTATTTTTGAGTTTTTCTTTAAGAGAAATAGCAATATTTACTGGTTTGTTTTTCTGAGATTTAATTAAGAAATTTGTCCATTTTTCGGGTTTAGGTAATAATTCATCAGCACTATTACTATAAATTAAATCACTAGGTTTAATAATTCTATAAGCAGCTTTATATTTAGATTCTGGTAAATTAATTGCTTCAATATTTAATTGTAAATTTTGATTGCTAGGAAAGATGTTAAAATCGGCGGGAACTGCAATATTTCCAGCAACATCACTGGTATGATATTTAATCGTAATTGGACTACCTAAAGTTTGTCCAAATTGATCTTTAATATTTCTGTCAATGGTAATCTGATAATTTTGATTAGGTTCTAAAGCATAAGGATTAATTCTCACTATTCTATCTTGATCATAAATTTGTAAAAGGTTTTCAGAATCAATATTTTTAGGTTGGGGACTAATTTTAATATGATCTTTAATAGAATCTGTTACTAAGATATTATTAAATTGTAAACTAGGACTACCTTTAACAAATCTACCATAAGTTCCTGATGCGTCAGGTTCTCCATAGGGTTTAATTCCCTCAAATTTTAAAGGTGCATAAGTTGATAATTTACTCACAAATTCTTGACTACTGGCTAAATTTCCATGTACAGGAAGAATACCAGGGGAAAATATTAAACGGTAATTTGTGGCTTTTCTTAAAGTTTTTTGAGGAGTAATATTATAAATCCATTCTTTGGTAGCAGGATCAAATGTTTGTAAAGGATCTTCATTTGCTACTACTTCTGATTTATCTAATTTTACCTGAAAATTAACAACTTGTTTTTTATTATCAGCAATTAACCATAAATGTTTTTTTACAGATTCTATATCTAATTCTGTATTAGCTGTAAATTGTAATTTTGGTTCTAATTCTATTGGCGCAATTTCTGAGTTTTCAACAGGGTTTACTCCTGGTAAATTAGTAATTTTAATTGGTTGCGTATTAAATGTCCAAGCTATATCTTGGTTTAAACGATTGTTTTTTAAATCTGCTAAACCTGCCTTTAAAGTAACTTGAATTCTGGTAGCTTGGGGTATAGCTTGATCTGCTTGAAATCCTACCATACGTGGTGTTAAAAAGCGAAATTTTCCCGGTAATGGTGGCCAAATAGCAAATTTATTTAATAAAAGTTCTTGTTGAGGAGTGTCTAATTTTTCAATGGGAATTAATGCTTCTTTAAATATAATCCTAATTTGACTTAAAGTATTTGCTTCTCCTAAAGGACTAATTTGTTCTACCCAACTGGGTAATTTTGGTGGTGTTAATGATGCTACTATGGGTAATTTTTCTTTACCTGATTTTATATTAACTGAATTACAACCATTGAGACCGATTATTACTAAAATTATTAATAGCAATTTCAGGGTTTTTATTATTTTTAGGAGTTTTGTTTTCATGATATTAATTATTGATTAATTATTGATTAATTATTGAGACTTTATGGATATCCCCAACTTTTTCCATAAGTCAGGGATATTAATGCTAATAATTAAACATTATCAAAATTATCAGGATCAAAATTAGGCTTTTGCATTTGTTTTTGTAAAGCCTTAACTTCTTTCAGAGGTAATTCTGTAAGCTGACAAATTTGTTCTAAATTCATGCCCATTTTCAACAACTTAAAGGTTAATTTTCTGGTTAACTCAGCTTTACCTTCGGCTTTACCTTCGGCTTTACCTTCGGCTTTACCTTGAAGAATACCTTCTTGAAGAATTTCTTGATAAATCACAGATTCTCTCATAATTTCACTCCTAAAAACCTTCCTAATTATATTTTGTTCTAACACTAATCCTGCTAATATGGAACTGGCGGCAGCTATATCTCTTTGCAGTGTAATTTCTTCCATTTCTTCGACAATTTTCCCGACTTGGTTTAATACCATAACGGGATCTGATGTTTTACTTAATACTGCAAAAGGTAATAAACCCGGAAGTTTCATGAATAGTTCTGTGGCTTGTTCCCAAAGTCTAATCACTTCATATTGATGATAGGTGTTTTCTAATTTGAAACTATTTTCATAGACTAATTTGGACTCAGTTTTCCTCAAGTATATCACTACTTGACGCATTTTCTTTTCGGGAAATAAACGATGTCCCCTGAGTCTATAGTCTGTCATTCTAAAGGGTATTTCATTTTCTGGATCTGTTTGAAATTCTGAATGTAGAATTAACTCCGGTGACTGTAATAAAATTAGTGAATCTGCCCTAATGGGTTGATTTGATAGTTCTGTGGGGCTAAGTTCTGTTAGTTCTATGGGTGAACCTAGTAACCATGTTGCTAGAAATTTACATACATTATCATACATGGCAATTTTTCTAGTAGATGCTACTTCAACAATTTTACAGCACATTCCATCTACATGAGGTACACTATGAACACAGCAAGATGCCTGTGTTATAAGGGTTTTATCATTAACATCTGTACCTGATAATAACGGAAACTGCTGTATTATATCATGTTTTATGAGCTTTATGGTTTTACTATACAATTCTTAATTTATGGTTTAATTTTATGAATTTATTGATAACTGTATTTGTGAATTTATTGGCAAAGTGTAAATGCTTTTGGATTCAGGGAAAATACACACATCTTAAAGCTATTTTATTGGGTTTATCGCTGCTTTTTATGGTGCGTTTACTACCTTATTTTGCCCCTATTCGCTATCAAGATATTAAACAAAATCAGTTAGCTATTTCTTTTAGCGATCGCTATAATTTACCATTAGGAACTGTCTTAACTCGTGATCAGGAACATACTTCTGTTATTAACTTAAATCAAGTTTCTCCAAATTTTATTAATGCAATTTTAGCGGCTGAAGATGCTAGTTTCTATAATCATGGGGCATTAGATTTAAAAGCCATAATTCGCGCTATTAATGATGCTATTTATCGTCGTAAAATAGTTTCTGGTGCTTCCACTATTACCATGCAATTAGCGCGAATGTTATATCAATATCCTCGCAATTTATCAGGGAAAATTCAGGAGATTTGGACTGCTTGGCGTTTAGCAGCAGGAATGAATAAAAACGATATTTTAGCAGCTTATATTAATCGTCTGCCCATGGGAGGAAACATTTACGGTATAGAAGCAGCAGCAAGAATTTACTTTGCTACTTCTGCTAGTGAATTAAATGTTGCCCAAGCCTCTTTATTAGCAGCTATTCCTAATAATCCTACCTACTTTAACCCTTATCAATACTGGCAAAGAGTCAAATCCAGACAACAATATATTTTAACAAGAATGGCGCAGGAAAAATACATTAACCCGTCAGAAATTTCCGATATTTTAGCAGAAAAACTAGTGTTGCAATCTCGAATACAGGGAATTATTACTGCACCACATTTTCTATTTTGGTTATCAGAAAATTATCAAAACTATCAAAAGTCAGATGATAATTTATCAATTATTAAAACTACTATTGATCATTCTTTGCAGGAATTTGTGGAAGCACAGGTAAAACAAGTTTTAGCATCTCTCAAAAGTAATAATGTTCATGATGCAGCAGTGGTAGTAATTGACAACTACTCTAGGGAGGTTTTAAGTTATGTCGGTTCACCTGATTATTTTAATGAGAGTCAATTAGGACGCAATGATGGTGTACAATCTTTACGTCAACCTGGTTCTACTTTGAAACCATTTGTCTATGAATTAGGATTAGAAACTGGTGTAATTCGTTCTAATTCTATTTTGGCAGATGTCCCAACTCATTACGCCATTCCTGGGGCAAAATTATATAGTCCAACGGATTATACTAACACTTTTTTAGGTCCTGTGAGAGTTAGGTTAGCTTTAGCTAATTCTTTGAATGTACCTGCTGTAAAAGTGTTAGAAAAAATCGGTGTTTCCTCTTTCTTAAATCGGTTACATGATTTAGGTTTTACTAGTCTTAAAAAAAGTGCAGATTATTATGGTTTAGGCTTAACTTTAGGTAGTGGGGAAGTCAGTTTATGGGAATTAGTTAATGCTTATGTAACTATGGCTAATCTGGGCAAATTTCAGCCTTTAATTACTATGTTAAATAATGGTGATCATAGTTCACAAAAAGTAATTTCTCAACCGATGTATTGGCAATTAATTATTAATATGTTAAGCGATCGCTATGCTCGTGGGGACGCTTTTGGTATAGACTCAGTATTAAATTTGCCCTTTCCTGTCGCTGTCAAAACTGGTACTTCTTCCAACTACCGAGATACTTGGACAGTGGGCTTTAGTACAGATTATACCGTTGCCACTTGGGTAGGTAACTTTAATGGTGAACCTATGCGTCAAATTTCAGGAGTGACGGGGGCAGCACCCTTATGGAACAGGATTATGTTGCATTTACATGAAGATCAACCCCCTGGCAATTTTCCTCCACCACAAGGGATGGTACAATTACCGATTTGTGCCACAACCGGATTAAAACCCACACCTAGCTGTACTTCAGTAGTTAGAGAATACTTATCAGTAGAAGATCCCATATTTTCCGAAAATAATTCTCAAAACAATTCTGAAAAATATACTGATCTTCAGATATTATCAGTGGATAATCAAAAGTTAGTAAAACAGCCATCATCCAACTTAATAACTGATAATTTCAGGATTATTTCTCCGAGTAATGGAGATTTATTTCTGTTATATCCGGGTGCAACGAAACAGCAACAATTAGAATTTAAAGTTGAATTTAAAGGTAGTGCATCCCTAAATCAGTCTATAGAATGGTGGCTAAATGATCAAAAATTATCAACAGGAACAAATAATGCAATTTTCTGGCAATTAAAACCAGGGAAATGGCGACTAGAAGCTAGAAATGGTCAGATGCGCCATCACATAAATTTTCAAGTAGAGTTGGCTAATATTCAACCTAAAAGACAAGGTTTTTCTGTAGCGCATCCCACCAATTAGCAGAAAGTCATAGATTGATTAACTTTGAATAAAAAACAATAAAAAAATCAATCTTTTTCTGGAAAATCCTAAAATCGTGTTGATAATATAAGTGGGGTAATAATTTAATGTTGTTGAATATTGATAGCTTCTCAAGGAGTGAAAATCGCCATGAATAACATAGAACCTAGCAACCAGCACAAAAAATCTGCCAAAAAGAAACAATCTTTTCCTGGTACAGATATTGGCAGTCCAAGAGTTCCCCTTCGCAAAAACAAAATAAAAAAACCACAAAGTGAATGTCTTAGTGACTGGGAACACGCTAGTTAAGCTATTGCAGTTAAGTTACTGATAGTGTAGACTGGTGACAACCATAAATATCAAAGAGAAACGGTTTCATGTATGACTATAATTTTTGTTGATGATGGGAATTGAAGCTTAATCCGATGTTTTCCTTGTAAATTACTAACAAAATTCCACTAAAATTAGCTCTTACTCATAGCAATAGACAAGAGAACTAATTGTTGTATTTTCATCTGGTATTTTCCAATACAGCAAAGTTTGATGAATTTTGTTTTTGATCATTACCTCATGGGCATCGCTTAATCTTCATCCACAATGCGATAATTTGCCTATGTATGGCAGTATTTACTTATCATTGATATAGAAAGATCCCCGATTTATTACAAAATCGGGGATCTTATTATGTCAAGCTGTTACGCAGATAAATCCGATAATCCTAATATTCTTATAGCTGAACTTCCCCTTAATAAAAATAACAAAACTCCTGAATTAAGGTAGTTTAAGCGATTTTTAACTACCTATTATTGGGTACATTTTCCTGCCTGCTGCCTGCCTGTTGCCAGACAGGGTAGGCATGGATAGAGAGGGCTTGTAGTCAGTGGTTGAGGCGATTACCCGGCTGATAATTATATCCTAATCAAGACTTAATTAATGTTAAGAGATCGTTACAATTATATGGTAACAAAAAATCAGGATTCTGATGCTCAAAAAGTTTACTACAC
Source organism: Anabaena sp. FACHB-1237 (assembly GCF_014696225.1). GTDB lineage: Bacteria > Cyanobacteriota > Cyanobacteriia > Cyanobacteriales > Nostocaceae > FACHB-1237. The sequence goes on from NZ_JACJPV010000043.1 coordinate 19,773, forward strand.
AAGATTTTTTAGCATTTTTATTACAAATGAATGGGGGGAAGTTCAGTTATAATGGAACATAACATTACAAATCAACTTTCATTAACTTATTTAAACTTCTGATAAATTTTAGATATTTTTTCTTTAACCTAAATATGAAATGATTCATCTCAGGTGTAAATCTCCTGATTTATCAACGTTTTAGGTTTATTGAGCAAACTTTAATTACAGCGACCTGTAGATAAAGTTACCCTATGGACAATTTTATTTATGACAACTTTAGTTAATTTATCTGTCAGTTCTAATGCTGGCACAGAAGCAGGGACAACAATTATTACTGTCACAGCTACAGCCACCAGTGCTGTTTCCGGTAATCAAACAGTAAATTTAGGAGTATCAGGAACTGGAATTACAGCCAGTGATTATTACCTCAGCAAAAACACAATTACTATTGCCAATGGGCAAACTTCCGGTTCTGTCTCCTTTATTGTAGCTGATGATGCCATAGTTGAAGGAACAGAAACCGCAACTTTAACAATTAGTACACCATCTGCGGGCATTTCTTTAGGGGCGACAACTTCCCAAAATATTACTATTACTAACAACGACTCCAGTTTTTTAACCAAAGTCGGTGGCATTGCCAGTGCTAATGGGGCGGAAATATCGGCTTTTGACCCGGTTAGCAAACGGCTATTCGTCGTTGCTGGTAATACCGTTGACATTTACACCGTCAGCAGTACAGGTTCTCTAACTGTGACTGGTACTTTAACCCCCACAATCACACCTACTGCGGGTACAACATTAATTCCCAACAGTGTGGCAGTGAAAAATGGTGTGGTTGCTGTGGCTTATGCTGTGCAGAATACTACAACTTCAGCCCAACTAACTGGTAAAGTAGCCTTCTTTAATGCCGGTAATGGTAGCTTTATCAATGAGGTAGATGTGGGTGCATTGCCAGATATGCTTACCTTTACGCCTGATGGCACCAAGGTATTAGTGGCCAATGAGGGAGAACCCAACAGCTACGGTCAAACTAATTCGGTTGATCCAGAAGGTTCTGTGAGCATTATTAATATTGCTGGTGGTGTTGCCAGTGCTACAGTACAAACTGCTACTTTCACCAGTTTTAATAGTCAGATTGCATCCTTAAAAGCATCGGGTGTGAGAATTATCGGACCTGGTGCGACAGTTGCCCAGGATTTAGAACCAGAATTTATTGCTGTAGCGCCCGATGGGTTAACAGCGCAGATTACATTGCAAGAAAATAATGCGATCGCTATTCTGGATATTGCTACCGCTACCATTACCCAAATTATCCCTCTGGGTGCGAAGGATTACAGTCTACCTGGGAATGGCATAGATCCTAATGATCAAGATGGTGGGATTAATATTCGCAATGTGCCAGTTTTTGGATTATATCAACCAGATGCGATCGCTAGTTTCAACGTTAATGGACAAACCTACTACATCACCGCTAACGAAGGTGATTCCCGCAACTACCCAGGATTTAACGAAGAAATTCGAGTTAGTAGTCCCAGCTATGTTTTGGATTCAATAGCTTTCCCCAATGCATCAACCCTCAAACAAAGCAGTAATTTGGGACGTTTGCAAGTAACCAATGCTACAGGTAATACAGACGCAGATGCAGAATTTGAGCGCATTGAGGTATTTGGGGCGCGTTCCTTCTCTATTTGGAATAGCAACGGCACTCAAGTATTTGATAGTGGTGATCAACTAGAACAAATCACCGCAGCAAAAACCCCGACCTTATTTAACTCTGAGGGTACAATCACCACCTTCGATACCCGCAGCGACAACAAGGGACCAGAACCGGAAGGTGTGGTAGTGGGAGTTATCAACGGTCGTACCTATGCCTTTATTGGTTTAGAACGCACAGGGGATGTTGTTGTCTATGATGTCAGCAATCCTAACCAGCCAACATTTGTGCAGTATATTAATACACCTGAAGATGTTGCCGTGGAAGGACTAACATTTATATCGGCCGCAGATAGTCCCACAGGTAAACCTCTGTTAGTCACTGCTAACGAAGTTAGTAAAACTGTTGCAGTATTTGAAGTCAATGTACCGGTATTTAACTTTAGTACCGCCAACTACAGCGTTACAGAAGGCAACACCACTGGTTTTAATACCTATGCCACAGTCAGAATCACTCGTACTGGCAGTATCAGTGGTACAGACACAGTACAACTACAATTGACTGATGGTACAGCCAAGGGTAGCGCTGCTGCTCCCACTGTAGATACAAGCCAAGGAATCAGCAGTTCTGCCACTTCTTATATTATCCCCACCACACCGGGATCGGGTGTTAGTGTGAAATCCATCCTCACTGTTGGAGATTCAGTCAACAACAAACCCGACGGCACACCTTATAAAATGGTCGGCATTCCTGATGGTTTGGGAGCATTCGATAACGGTGATGGTACTTTCACTTTATTAATGAACCATGAAATTAGCAGTACACTTGGAATTACCCGCGCTCATGGTGGTAAAGGTGCTTTCGTTTCCAAATGGGTAATCAACAAATCGGATTTATCAGTAGTCAGTGGCAGTGACCTAATTCAGACGGTATATGTATGGAATGGTACTAGCTTCACTCAAAGCACCACTACAGCATTTAGTCGTTTCTGCTCTGGGGATCTAGCTCCGGTGTCCGCCTTCTACAACAGTGCCACAGGACTGGGTAGTACAGTACGTATCTATTTGAATGGCGAAGAAGGTAGCCCTGAAAGTCGTGCTTTTGCTCATATTGCTACTGGCGCCAATGCTGGTACAACTTATGAATTGCCCTATCTAGGTAAGTTCAGTTTTGAAAATGCCGTGGCCAGCCCCACAGTTAGTAATAAGACAGTAGTGGCCGGACTAGATGACTCTACAGGTGGTCAAGTTTACTTCTACATTGGCAATAAAACCAATACGGGAACAGAAATTGATAAGGCAGGATTAAACAACGGCAAACTGTATGGCGTTGCTGTTACTGGATTAACAAGTGAAACCAACACAACCAACTTAGCGCCGGGAAGCAGATTTACATTGGCGGATTTGGGTAATGTGCAAAATACAACAGGGGCAACCCTGCAAACCCAGAGTGTAGCTGCTGGTGTGACAGCTTTCCTACGTCCTGAAGATGGCGCATGGGACCCATCCAACCCCAGAGATTTCTACTTTGTTACCACTAATTCATTTAGTGGACCCAGCCGCTTGTGGAGACTGCGCTTCGATGATCCAACTAACCCAGAATTAGGCGGTACTATTGAAGCAGTTCTGGATGGAACTGAAGGACAGAAGATGTTTGATAACATGACCATAGACAAATATGGTAACATTCTGCTTCAGGAAGATGTAGGGAACAATGCCCATATTGGCAAAATTTGGCAGTATAACATTGCCACTGACACCTTAAAATTGGTGGCGCAACATGACCCAACTCGATTCCTTTCTGGTGGTGATAATTTCCTGACTCAAGATGAGGAATCATCTGGGATTATTGATGCTCAAGATATCCTTGGACCTGGTTGGTTCTTGCTCGATACCCAAGCCCACTACAGTATTACAGGGGAATTGGTAGAAGGTGGTCAGTTGCTGGCGTTCTTTAACCCAGACACCTATAAAGCTTATCAAGCGGACTACATCAATACACCAATTACTGTTACCTTCGCTCCTGGTGAAACCTACAAGGATGTACAAATTCCTATCGCTGGGGATACCAATGTAGAAAGTGATGAAACTATTAACCTTACCTTAACTAATCCTAGTGCTGGTAGTTTAGTAGGAACACAGCAACCCAATGCTGTACTGACAATTGTTAATGATGAACTACCACCCACACTAATTACCCTTAGTGCATCGAATGTGGATGAGAATGTTGGTACTGGTAGTTTAATTGGTACTTTTAGTACCACAGACCCCAATGTAGGTGATACATTTACCTATAACTTCGTTTCTGGTACAAATGATAATTCAGCTTTCAGCATTAACGGCAATCAATTACTGATTAATGTTTCCCCAGATTTTGAAACCAAGTCAATATATAACATCAGTGTTCGCACCACTGACAATACTGGACTTAGTTTGAATCAGGCATTCACTATTAATGTGAAGGATGTCAAGGAAGCACCCACTAACTTGATATTAAGTTCCACCAATATCTACGAAAACGTTGCCGCTAATACAGTCGTAGGAACATTCACCAGCAGTGACCCAGATATAGCTAATACCTTTACCTACAGTTTAGTTAGTGGTACGGGTAGTGCTGATAATTCTGCTTTCACAATTAGTGGAAATCAACTATTAGTTGGTGCTTCCCCTAACTTTAGCACTAAATCAAGTAATAGCATTCGCGTTCGCACTACTGACAACACCGGATTGAGCTTTGACAAAGTATTGGCAATTAATGTTAATCCCACCTCCTCCCTGTCAGGCGTGGTATATATTGATGCTAACAATAATGGAATAGTAGATACAGGCGAAATTGGCCTTGCAGGTATTAATATTACCCTCGCGGGCACAGCTAACAATGGCAGTAATGTGAACCAAACTGTTACAACTAACTCCAACGGTAGCTATCAATTTAGCAACCTGTTTTCAGGAAATTATACCATTACCCAAACTCAGCCCACAGGATACAACAACGGACTTACAACAGTTAACGGCTTTGTTAGCCCTGTAGCTAACCAATTTAGTAACATTGTGCTTAGTGCCGGATCAACGGGAGCAGGTTCTTATAACTTTGGGGAACAACTAATATCAGCACCGACACCAACAGTCAACAGTATTACCACCCAAAAAGCATCAAGTAGTGGATCTTCTCTTGTTGGTACACCTGGAGTTGATAAATTGTTAGGTGGGGTTGGCAATGACACGCTAGGAGGTTTAGCTGGACGAGATTTACTGACAGGTGGTGCTGGATCTGATACTTTCTTCTATAACTCGTTTACTGAGTCGCTGTTTACTAATGTTTCATCTAATAACCAGTTAGATAACATTACTGACTTCAATCAGTCCGAAGGCGATCGCATTGTCTTTACTGATAATTTTATACCCTCTGACCTATTCAATGCGGGAAAAATTAACGCGGCAAATTTACAAACTGCATTGGTTTCTGTATATGGTGATATATATCCATCTGTTTCTGGAAATCAAGCATTGGGACTCAACGAAGCCGTATTTTTCACCTTTGGACAGCGCACATATCTGTCCGTAAATGATGGAACGGCAGGATTTTCCAATAGTAGTGACTTGGTTATTGATGTCACCAACATCAAATACAAGACTGGCGATAACATCATAGGATCACTTGGGGTTAGTAATTACTTTAGCCTTCTTTAAGCAGGCTAATAAACCCAGTAACCAAGACGAACTCAGGGCAATGGAAAAAGTGTACATTGCTATTGCCCTATTTCTTTCTCAAACCAAGACTTTGCCCACAATTATTTACCAGTTTTATCAATTCTTATGCTGAGAATTTCTAACATCTTGTTTGCTACGCTGCTTACTGCGCTTAGTTATGGCGCGATCGCTAAACCAGTTAATGCAATCTCTTTTTCTAGTACAACTGGTACACTTAATGATTCTCCCGATGGCACACCAATAAAAACAGACTTTACGTTTATAGTTTCAGGTGTGACAAATGCTCCAAGCTATAACTATAGTCTTAACATCAATTTATCCCATGCCGATCTTCAAGAATTGGAAGGTTATTTGATTAACAATGCAAGCGGTAGAACTATTAATCTATTTAGTACGTTGTCAGGTGCTAATCTAATCAACACTACATTTACTGATGGACAACCATTGCTTTCAAGTAGTTCAAAACTCTCCTATACAGGTAGTTTTGCACCAGAAAACAATTCTTTTAATGAATTTCCTAGTGTTACAGCTACTAACTTTAGTGATTTTAATAGTGATATACAAAATACCACTTGGACATTGCGAATTTATGATAGTGCTAACGGCAATGTGGGAACTTTAAACTCAGCGACTTTGAATATTACACCTGTACCTTTTGAGTCTGATGCTAGTGCAATTGTTGTGAGTGCTGGTACTCTTTTTGCATTGTATCAATGGCGTAAAAAAAGAACTCTTGTTAACAGTAAAAAATAGTCAGTCACAAATTGTAGGGTAGGCATTTTGTCTACCCTCACTATACTTCTATCAGATGAAATTAATGTTATAGCACTACGCGCAATTAAGAATCTAGAATTTAGAATACAGAATTAAGCTATGATTCAGTTTCCATCTTTCCAACTGTCCTAACTTTACCCCATAGTGCTATAAGATCAATTATTTTCTGTTTAATTCAGATTGTTTTTAATCTGTATCAGTAATAGAATATAATTTAGTGATGATCAGGAATTTATTGAGGATCGCTGAATATCGTTTATCTTATAGCTCTTTAATTCCTGATTCACAATTGATTTCTAAACATAAAGCCAGTTGATAAATATAGCGCCGAGATAACCCAGTATCTTTAGCTATTTCTCGACTTGCTTGGGAACGAGAAATACCTTGTTTAATCATTGCTAATAGTTCATTTTTTAACTCATTTTCTGATAGTTGATTTTCTTCAAGGATACTGCCAGCAATAATTAGAGTATATTCTCCTTGAGGTTCTCTTTTTTGGTATTCAGCGATCGCTTCCGTAATTGTTCCGCGCCAAAATTCCTCATATAATTTAGTTAACTCCCTAGCTATGACTATAGAGCGATCGCCCCCAAAAATATCACCTAAATCTGCTAAAGTTTCTCGCAAACGATGGGGAGACTCATAAAACACTAAAGTCCGCGTTTCTGTTAACAATGACTGTAAATAGTCTCGTCTTTGTTGACTTTTTGCAGGTAAAAAACCATCAAAAATAAACTTATTTGTAGGTAGGCCAGAAGCACTTAAAGCTGTAATTGCTGCCGTAGCACTAGGAATAGGAACAACAGAAATACCATGATCCACACAAGCCTTAATTAACTCATATCCAGGATCAGAAATACCTGGCATTCCCGCATCACTCACTAAAGCGATCGCTTTTCCATAACGTAAAGAATCTAAAATTTCAGGAATACGACTTTGACGATTATGTTCATGATAACTCATTTGTGGAGTAGTAATTTGAAAATGTTGTAATAACTTTCCTGTATGTCTAGTATCTTCGGCCGCAATTAAATCTACAGCTTGTAAAATACGTACAGCACGAAAAGTCATATCTTCTAAATTGCCAATGGGCGTGCCCACAATATATAATGTACCTGGTTTGGGATCTGGTTGCATAATAATATAAAACCGAACAAAATAAGATTTTTACAAGAGATATTTAGTATTATATATTCTCCCAAGACTGATGATTTAATAAAATGTCTATATCCTCATCCTCTGAAAAAGGACAAACATTAGGGAAATTAACATCATATTCATTAATCAAATTATCAACTGCATCTGCATAACATTCAGTTAATATTTCTAAAAAATAATTGCGTAAACTAGGAGAATCTTTTAAAAGTTTTTTCAAATCTTTTTGAGTACGTTTAATAGTATTTTCCCATCCTCGGTAACAATCAACTAAAGGAACATAGCGACGTTTTAATATATGTTCAAATAAAGTTACTAAACGACTTTCTAACTCCCGTCTTTCTCTTCTTACCAAAAATTCCACCTCCTCAATCAAATTTTCCCAATCAACCTCATGAAAATTTCTTTTTTTCAACTGAGTTACTGTATCTATAACCCAAAGCGCAAAATCTTGATTATAGAGACTTTTTGCTGGTGTTTTTGTCATTTCTTGACCTCCCCAATTTACTACTTTCAGATCCCCGACTTCTTGAAGAAGTTGGGGATCTTGTGATTAATTATTGATTAATTATTAATAAACTTCTCAAAAACTGCCCCAAAATCCTTACGTACATAAGTTTCATGGGCATTCTTTAACCAATTAAAAGCATACTGATTAATTGACTTAAATTGCTCATCAGAAGTAGATGTATTAGTACAACGACCCACAGTATCAGAAGCAGTATTTAAACTAGTTTGGGCATATTGATAAAATACAGCATTCTCTTTTTGAATATAAGCAATCTTCAACAACGTCTTATACAAATCTTTCAACTGTTCTATATAACTTTTAGCCACATCAATAGAATAGGAATGTTCACCCATTGTTAACTTTATTTCAATATCCATATCTATTGTCCCAGCCGTTTCTAATTTCACATCTTTAATGATATGATGAGCATAATTAAACCGTTTGAGTAAGCGTTTTTTACTAACTGCGGAAGTTCCATCTAAATGAATTAACGCTAAATTTGTAAAACAATACTCATCGGTTTTGGACTTAATCAGAAAATAGATTTTCTCCCCTTCCTCGTGCATGACATAATCATCACTATCCACCTTATTATAATCCACAGGTTTGATCACAGCACCAATATCACTCAAACCTAGTGCATCCATCGCTAAATTTTTAAACATGATTTTTTGCTCTCCATTAAAGTGAATTAGAAATTACCAATGAAAAAAACAGCCCTATTTATCGGTTTAATTACCCTCGATTTTATTTATCTTGCTCCCTCATTCCCCCAAAATAATCAAAAACTAGTAGCTACTGATTATACTGTAACATCAGGTGGACCTGCTACCAACGCTTCTGTTACATTTAGTTACTTGGGTAATAATGCCCAAATTGTAGGTATTTTAGGATCACATCCCATTACAGCATTAATTAAGGAAGATTTAAGAAACTACCAAGTGAAAATTATTGATCTTGATCCTAATATCCAAACATCCCCACCAGTATCTTCAATTATTGTTACAGAAAATACAGGAGAAAGGGCGGTTATTTCTATTAACGCAGTCAAAACTCTAGCCAAGATAGAAAATATTCCTGATGATATTTTAACAGATATTGATATTATCTTAATTGACGGACATCAAATAGCCATTAGTGAAATCATTGCTCAAAAAGCGCGAGAAAGCAAAATACCTATTGTCATGGATGGAGGTAGTTGGAAATCAGGATTGGAGAAAATATTACCCTTTGTAGATTATGCCATAATTTCGGCTAATTTTTATCCGCCTAATTGTAGAAATCAAGAAGATATTTTAGAATATTTACAAAGTTTTCATATTCCTCATATTGCTATTACCCAAGGAGAAAAACCGATTAAATATATTAGTCATGGTAATCAAGGTTTAATTAAAATTCATCCTATTCAACCTAGAGATACATTAGGAGCAGGTGATATTTTTCATGGTGCTTTTTGCCATTATATTTTAGATAATGATATTTTAGATCATAATCTACAAAATAATTTTATCATGGCATTAACAGCAGCTGCGGAAATTGCCGCAAAAGCCTGTAAATTCTTTGGTACTCGCTCTTGGATGATTGACAATTGACAATTGATAATTGATAATTGAATTAATACTAAGTTTTCACAAAATACAACCCAACATAAAACTATGCCAACTATGCCAAATTTACAGCCAGATTTAGCAAAAATTCTCACAATTACTAAGGAAATAGGTCATAATGCAGCTAAATTACTCCGTTCTTATTATCAGGGTACAGTAGATAATAATAATTTGGATAACTTGCAAATCCAATATCAAGAAAATGAACCTGTGACATTAGCAGATATAGCTGTAAGTGAATATATAATTTCCCAGTTACAAGCTGCTTTTGGTAATAAAGATTTTGGTTATATTAGTGAAGAAACCTACAAACAAAATCCTCATAAAAATCCCCATGAATGGGTATGGATCATCGATCCTTTAGATGGTACAAGGGATTTTATTAATAAAACTGGAGAATATGCTATTCATATTGCTTTAGTAAAAGGTACAAGTCCAGTATTAGCTGTTGTGGCTATTCCTGAAGCGGAAAAACTATATTTTGCTACTAAAAATGGTGGTACATTTGTGGAAAATAAGGCAGGTATTTTACCATTAAAAATTAAATCTCAAGCTACTTTAGAAGATTTAACTTTAGTAGTTAGTCGTTCCCATCGTAATGCTAAATTAGAATATTTACTAGAAAATTTACCCTGTAAAAAACAGTTAGCTATTGGTAGTGTTGGTTGTAAAATATCTGCTATCATTGAAAGTCTAGCTGATGTTTATATTTCCATATCTGGTAAGTCTGCTCCTAAAGATTGGGATATGGCTGCACCTGAATTAATTTTTACGGAGGCTGGAGGAAGTTTTACGTATATTAACGGAGAATATTTGCGCTACAATACTGGTGAAATTAATCAATGGGAAACTATTATTGCTAGTAGTTATCAAGATCATCACCACCTATGTCAACTAGCAAGAAATATACTTTTTTGACGCTTCACCGACGGACGCTACCTAAGTAGTCTTACTCTGTCTCTGCGCCTGTTTAGAGTCGTGGCAATGCCCTATCCCGACTTTATTTATATTTTTTGCAGCATTTTCATCTCGGTCCTGTTCAGTTCCACAATTCAAATTACAGCACATTCCGTCTACATGAGGTACACCATAGGCAGGCAAGATGCCTGTGTTACAAGGGTTTTATCATTAACATCTGTACCTCATCATAACGGAAACTGCTGTAGCTGAAAAACCATAGCCCCACTGCGAATGATAGTGCAGTGTAGCTTTAGCATACCGCAGCTAGGCTAAATCTGTAGTATATGTCGCTTAAATTTACACAATTTTTTTCATGCTTTACCCCTACTGACTGCTAACACAAAATTTTCTGGCTAAACATAACAGATTATGAGTTTATCTTGTGAGCTAGTGCTATACTAATAACAATAAGGATTATTTTCGGTTGAGTAAGTCGTTTTAAGCTTTCTTTTTAAATGAGTCTCTCCGAATCTAACTCTCCACTCTAATCTGGTTTGGAAGACCATTAATATATTTATGTCCATTTACATCGGTAATCTATCTTATCAAGTTACTAGCGATGATCTGAAAAATGCTTTTTCTGAGTATGGTAAAGTTAGTCGCGTCCAATTGCCTACAGATCGAGAAACAGGTCGCCCTAGAGGTTTTGCATTCGTGGAAATGAGTTCAGATGCAGAAGAAACAGCAGCTATTGAAGCACTTGATGGTGCTGAATGGATGGGAAGAGATTTAAAAGTGAATAAGGCTAAACCTAAAGAAGATAAAGGATCTCGCGGTGGTAGCTGGGGAGGTAACGGTGGACGTGGTGGCCGCTATTAAGTCTGAATTTCAGGAAATCAACATTTAACTTTTAGCTAACTTTTAGCTAACTTTTAGCTTTTTAACGATCGCATTTATAGCAGTAACAAATAGCTAACCCTTGTTTCTGCTATGATGGCTAAATGATTAGATGTTCTAAGCAGGTTTTATCTAGTTTACATTGTCTATGATAGGCAATTGTTCATCCAGAATAAGGAGAAATAAGAATGACGCAAGTAGTTTTGGGTGAAAACGAAGGCATTGAGTCAGCATTAAGAAGATTTAAGCGGGAAGTTTCTAAAGCTGGAATTTTTCAAGATATGCGGAAAAATCGCCATTTTGAAACACCTTTAGAGAAGGAAAAGCGAAAAGCAGTAGCTAGACATAAACAACGTCGTCAACAACATTCTCGCTTCAAGCGGTAAGTAGTAGTCAGCTATCAGCTATCAGCAGTCAGTAGTTGTTTGATTTATGTACCTGCCATGTAATGTATATTTTTTGACTGATATTGGGAAATCCTCTGGGGTTTCCTTTTAATTTATTGATAATTATCTATAATTTAGTTGATTTTTTTTACGAAAATATATTGATTTTTGTTAACATTAGCTTTGTCTATAAAATTGTCAGATGAGGACACTAGTACCGCAGATCGAAATTCATGCATTTAAAAGTCATGCATTGAAAACGAAGAAAGCATAGGCTTTTGGAGGTTTTAGAATGGTTGGTTTATGTACGCCCTCTTGTCCTAGATCATAAATCGTTAGGACTTACCCAATATGGGACTAAAAACCTTATTCTTGCTTAGTTCTAATTCATGAGTTACCTCTGTTTTGTCTAATTCGTGATCATTGAGGATTGCGATGTGTTAAATTTATGTAACAACGGGTTGACATAATCGTAATGTTATGATAAACATTATCTTATACTAAACTCAGAGTTAGTTTTTGAACTAAATCACACTTTAGGAAGGTTTGGAATTAATCAAAGTAATCCTTTTAAATGGGAACTTAGGGGGGGAAAAGTTTATAGTTATAGCTAGAAACGCAAGTTACTAGCAGGGATTGAAAAAATTTGCAGGTAAATATGGCAAAAATGGGTATGATTGTTGACATTTGTTGGCGATCGCTAAAGTATTAAATAAATGTAAATGACCAGTATTTGAGATGAGGAGGTTTTTATTTTTCATAGCTTGATTCATAAACCCCAACAATAACAACACCAATTTATAATTTAGTGTAACAAAATACAAGATAAACACAAAAGCATTCTCCAACCTCGCAGGAATTGGTTTACTGAGGGCTATTCAAATCAAAAAGGCAAATGGAAAAACAAAAAATTAATATGATCAATCAGCAAACAAAGACTAAAAGTCAAACTGACGATACAAATAGCAATGGGACAGACCAGAATTATTCATCGTTAGTAAAAAAAGACTGCGATAGTATAACAAGTGAAAAATTATATAGTTCACCACTTAAATTAACTGTAATTACAGAGTTTTTTCCACCAGATTATGCAGCTACAGGACAGCTAATAGAAGAATTAGTACAACATTTAGAAAAAGAAGGAGTGGTTATTAACATATTCACAGGGCAACCAGGATATGCATTTACTACCACTCAAGCTGCTGCGTTAGAAGAAATAGGTGATATTCGTATTCAAAGGTCAAGAAGCACACAAGTATGGACAGGGAGAATTAGAGGGAAAGCATTTAGTGGTGTTTTATTTACTATAAGATCCTTTCTGCATATCATCAAAAACTTTCGCAGTAGTGGAGTGTTTTTATTGACATCTGCTCCACCATTTTTGCCCATAGTAGGTTATTTAGCTAGTTTGGTATTAAGATTTCCCTATGTATGCTTGATCTATGATTTATATCCAGATATAGCGATCGCTCTAGGAGTAATAGAGAAAAACCACTGGTTAGCAAAATTTTGGCGACAATTAAATCGGCAAGTTTGGCAAAAAGCAAAAAGAGTGATAGTATTGAGTCCGTCTATGAAAGAACAGGTATTACTCACTTGTCCAGAAATAGCAGATAAAATATCTGTAATTCACAGTTGGGGGGATCCACAGATGATCAAACCAATGAGTAAAGAAGATAACTGGTTTGCTAGAAAATATAATCTAGTAGAAAAATTCGTAGTTCTTTACTCTGGTAACATGGGTAGATGTCATGATATAGATACAATTTTAGAAACCGCAAAACAATTACAAAATAATCAAGAAATTCAGTTTGTTTGTATTGGAGGAGGTCAAAAAAGAGAGAAATTGATTGAAGATGTCCATAGGCTAGGGCTAAAAAACTTTTTGTTTCTACCCTATCAAGACAAAAAGATAATACCTAGGACTTACGCATTGACAAAAAACATTATCTATGTATTCTAGATCATGCGATCGCTATTAAGATTAGCAAAAATATGCTCACGTACAACTAAAGTAAACAGATTCCTCTGTACTTCATACCAGTTG
>NZ_JACJPV010000044.1 GCF_014696225.1 Anabaena sp. FACHB-1237
CAACTGGTATGAAGTACAGAGGAATCTGTTTACTTTAGTTGTACGTGAGCATATTTTTGCTAATCTTAATAGCGATCGCATGATCTAGAATACATAGATAATGTTTTTTGTCAATGCGTAAGTCCTAAACACAACTTTATTTCTGACAATGAAAACGCCCTGGTTTTTAAAGGGGATCTAGGCGGATATCTGGATCAAAATAATCATAAATAAATGTTTTTCTCAGCAAAGCATCAGGGATAAATTCATCATACTTATTTATTTTTGGTGCTTCAATTCCTATAACTAAACATTCAGGAGAAATATTTTGTTGAGATAAAGAAGTAATTTGTGAATGCACAGATTTAACCTTCTCCTTGGGTAATTTTAAAGTCAAATAATAGGGATTTAAACCTCCAATAGTAGTAATTTCTAAAGACTCTCGACAAAAATTATTAATTAATCTTTCCAAAGTACGATAACCCACAGTTCCCAACCAAGGGAAAATACAACATCTACCATCATCTAATAAAATAATATTCTCTTTATCCTTCTCTTTATCCAAACCATATTTTCTAACTAATTGACGTACAGTAGATAATCGAGATATAGCATTTTTTTGTAAATAAGGATAATTGGCATCTTCTAATAAAATATCGCGCATTTTTCTTAAAATTTTACCATGAATATTACCAGCAGTACCACGCCAATAACTAGATTTATTATCATATATATCAGCTTTTGGATCCTGAACAATTTTCACTGAAATTACCTTTTTCTGCAAATCAACTTCTACAACTTGCCAATTTTTACCAGCTAACATTAATTGACTTCCCACAGTGGGAGGAATAACCACACTACCAATTTCTGCTTTACCATGTTTAACTAAAAATTCTTGACTATCAGCAAAAACAGCATAGAATTGAAATTTTCTCACCACTTTTTCTCCAGCTAAACCTAAAATTAATTTACCAGTTTCGTTTTTCTGAATATGATTAATATTGATTAAATGACGCAATAATAATAAATAATCATCCTGAGAAATGTTTTTAAAAGGTGCAAATTCTAACACTTGTTTAGCTAATTTTGCTGGAGAAATTTCCCCCATTGCTGTAATAATACTCATGGTTTGATGATAAAGTAAACTAAAAGGATATTGAATAGGATTAATTGGTTCAATCCATTTTTCTTCTAAATAAAGTTGAATAATCGCAATACATTGTAAAAATTGCCAAGGAATTTGATCAGGTAATAAACCATGATTTGACAATGGATTTTCTGCACAAATAAACCGCATATCCGCAGTTTCTCCTCTTCTTCCACTGCGGCCTAATCTTTGTAAAAAACTACTGACAGATAAAGGAGATTCTAATTGAATTACTCTTTCTAATTCTCCAATATCTATCCCTAATTCTAAGGTTAAAGTAGCAGCAGTTACTGCAGGTTTATCTGGTTGACGCATTGCGGTTTCTGCTATTTGTCTTAAACTTGCAGAAATACTACCATGATGCACATGATAAATATCAGGAAAACTCTGTTTTTTGGCAATATTACGTAAAGCAGTGATGATAGATTCTGTTTGAGTTCTATTATTAGCAAATATCAACGATTTACAAGATTTAGTTAAGTTAAAAATAGATTGATAATATGGTGAATTATGATCATATTTATCATCAAAAAAATGTTCTAAAGCTAGTTTAATTTGTCTTTTTTCTGTGTCTATTTGGGGAGTAACTACAGGTTTATTTGTTCCTGCACTTAACCATTTTTCTGCTAATGAATAATCTCCTAATGTAGCTGATAAACCAATTCTCCGAGGAGTAATTTTTGTCAAATATTCTAATCTTTGTAATTGACAAATAATTTGATCTCCACGTTGTGAACCCATAAAAGCGTGAATTTCGTCAATAATAATAAATTGTAAATTGCCAAATAATCTAGGAATTTCTTGATATTTATTAATTAGTAAACTTTCTAAAGATTCTGGTGTTATTTGCAGAATACCTTGAGGATTTTTTAAAACTTGATTTTTGCGATTTTGACTAACATCTCCATGCCAATGGTATACAGGAATTTGCGATAATTTGAGTAAGTTAGTTAATCGTGCAAATTGATCATTAATTAAGGCTTTAATTGGTCCAATATATAATACTCCGATAGTATTAACGGGTTGTTGATGTAATAAAGTTAAAACTGGTAAAAATGCAGCTTCAGTTTTTCCAGCAGCAGTGGTAGCAGCAATTAATAAATGGGCATCTGTTTCTAAGATTACCTGACAAGCAGCAATTTGTGCAGGTCTTAATTGTGTCCAATTTTGTTGATAAATGTATTCTTGAATAAAAGGTGCAAGTTGGGAAAATGTATTTTTATTCATACTATTTTTGAGGTAATATTTAGCAATTACGAAAAATTAATCTAGTACAGAATTAAGATCCCCGACTTAAGAAGTTGGGGATCTGACTACAACTATGAGGTTAAACTGTAAATTCAGCAACATCATCTTCATCTAAATCATCATCTTTACCTACTAATGTTGGCTGAAATTTCTCACTATGAATTAATTCAGAAAATGTAATTTGCGGATTTTGATAAATTACGTTTAAAACACTCATAAAATCTCGTACTATTTCCCCAGGAGTTAATAAAGCATCTGCCCCTAAGCGGTTAACTATCTCTTTCACAAATTCCTGTAAATCACTGTTCTTTAATGTTTGTTGATAACCAAAATTTACTGCATGAATTTCTGTTAATTTTTGCAATAATACAAGTATTGCGTTTTGACTTAAAGGATGTAATCTCATTACTGGACTCATGTATTCTTCAATGTTGGTTTGATTGGTAAAACGACTTTCTTTTGTGCGTCTTCTCCATGCAGGATCGGCAAATAATCCCCTATTTGGATCTTCTAAAAACTGGGTTGTACCACCAATGAAAATACCTAGATTTTCAGCTTTACACTGCATGGTATCATTAAACATTCCTAATAAGCGATTATAATTTTTCTCTCTGGTAATGCTAGGGGATATTTGATATAAATTTATGGCTTCATCTAAGAAAATTAATAATCCTTTATAACCTATTTCCGCAATAAATTTAGCTAGTAATTTAATATAATCATACCAACTTTCATCATCTATAATTACTCGCACCCCTAAAGCGGTTTTTGCTTCGGTTTTGGTATTAAATTCGCCACGCAACCAGCGTAAAGAAGAATTTTTTAAGTTATCATCATCTAAACGATAACCACGCCAATAAGCAATAATTACTGTGCCAAAATCAAAGCCATGTACTAAATCTTCTACATAAGTAATTACTTCTCTAATTTTGCTTTCTACTTGATCATCAAAGGTTTCATCATGGGGACGTAAACCGGTTTCTTTAGCCACTTCTTGTTGAATTTTATTAATCCAACCTTCTAAAATGGAAATTAAAGCACCTCCATCTGGACGGGTTTTTGTGGATAATCTGATCATTAATTCTCGATAGGTTGCCAACCCTTCGTTATGACTTCCTGCAAGTCGTCTTTGTGCAGATAAGTCAGCATCAGCTACTATAAATCCTTGTTCTATTGCCCGGTTACGCAACATTTGTAAGATGAAGCTTTTACCTGATCCATAGTTACCAATTATAAATCTAAAAGCGGCTATACCTTCGGATATATCTTGGATGTTTTTTAATAAACTTTGTATTTCTTTTTCTCTACCAACTGCTATATGTTCAAGTCCAATTCTGGGAACTACTCCTGCACTTAATGAGTTAATAATGGTTGTAGATACTTTTTTACTGATCTTTTGATTTGTCATATATTTTTATCCTTATTTTGTGTTTATATTATTCAGGTCCCCGACTTCTTAAAGAAGTCGGGGATCTCTGAACTTTATATCATTTTTTGTACCTTTAATAAATATTCACTACTTATTTTCGGTATTTCGTTATTTATTTCAATAATTATTTCTCCCAGGGTATTATGGGCTATTTCATTAATATCATCTATTAGTAGGTTGGGCATGGTAATATTTTTCTCGGCAATTTTTTTAATGGTAGTTTGGGGATTTTGTTCTGTGGCTATTGCTGTTAATATTACTATGTGATCTTGAGAGATTTTTCCTAGGAAGTTCTGCCATTCTATACCTAGATGATCACTATGATTTGCTAATTCATTATCTTGATCATAGGTTTCTAATATTTCGTCAAAGGGAAATAGTCCTAAGTTTTCTTCTTCTATGTTTTCTTTTGTGATATCTGAGGCGATCGCTGATGTTATGGTAACTGCATGATCTATGGTTTCTAGGGTTTCTATTTGTTGCAATAATTCCCATATTTGATTTTGCAATAAATCATGTTCTGTGCGTAAGATGGAAACTTGATTTTGCAGTTGATTAATTTCTACTTGTTTATCTATAGCTTGATTTTGTAAGTTACTTAAACTTTGTTCTAGGTTTTTATGAGTTTTATTAGTATCTAAAAGTAATTCTTTTTGGTGTCCTACTTCTAATTCCAATTTTTGATTTTCTAATCTTAATTCATAAAGTTTTTCTTCTAATTGTGGTTTTATTCTTTCTAATAGGGTAACATCAACTTCTAATTTTTCCTTTTCTGGTTTTAATATCTCAATTTGTGTTTGTATTTGACTTAGTTCTGTACGACAAACATTATAATTCATCTCGATGCGACGTTTTTCGGCAATGAGATTATTATAACTATTAGTAAGTTCAGAATTACTTTTTTCTAGATTATGAAATTCATTAGTTAGGCTATTAACTTCTAATTCTATCTTTTTTTTGTGGGCTGCATAATTTCCTATATCTCGATGTAGTCTATCTCTTTGACTCCGACATTGAGTAATTTTATTTTCTAATTTTTGGGTTTCACTATATAGCACTGTTTGATATTCTTCCAGTTGTTTAACTTCTCGAAAAATGCGATATTTTAACCCTTCTAAATCTCTAATATGTTTGTGTAATGAACCAATGATTTTTAGTTCATTATTCCGCCGACGTTTATCTACAAAAAATGCTGATGAATAGGTAGCTAAAACTGTAATTATAGCTGTAAAAAACGCTTTAGAAAAATCCCAGTTTGGGATTAAACTCAAACCAAAACTGGTGCTAAAGGCAGCTATTCCTAACAGAAATTGATAGTTCACACTACTGCTAGGATTTCTTTGAGGTTTGATTTTAACTAGTTGACTAGAGTTAGAGTTATTAGTGATTAATGTCATTATTCCTCACATTTTTTGATAAGACTAGATCGGCTTTGAGGAAGTCAATAAATTGTCTTGCAGTTCTACCAGAACGTCCATTGTGACGAGTTGCCCATTGTAACGCTTGGTATTCTAATTCATCGCTAGGAATATTGATTTCTGCTGCGTTTGCTAGGTGCTTAACAATTTGTAAATAGGTTGGTTGATCTGCGGCTGCAAAGGTCAGAGTCAGTCCAAAGCGATCGCTAAATGATAGCTTTTCTTGCATTGTATCCCATCCATGAACTTCCTCATGGTCTTTAGGTGTCGGTCTATCTTCAAAATACTCCCGGATCAGATGACGACGGTTTGAAGTAGCATATACAACCATATTATCTGGTTTTGCTGTTAAGTTACCCTCTAATACTACTTTCATGGCTTTAAAATTATCATCATCTTCTTCAAAGGAAAGATCATCAACAAAAATAATAAATTTCTGAGGTACTCCTCGCAATTGCTGAATAATTTGCGGTAAATCACGTAATTCAGACTTGGCTATTTCAATTAATCGCAGTTGTTTATGACCATACTGATTTATCAGAGATTTAACTAATGAAGATTTCCCCGATCCCCTACTTCCATACAGTAATACGTGCAGTGCTTTTTCTCCTGCTAGTAAAAACTCGGTATTTTTTACTAAAGCCTGTTTTTGCCATTCATAACCAACTAATGTATCTATTTTAACTAGATCAATATCATCTATGCCTAATAATTTTCCTTTTTGCCACATAAAAGCTAGATATTTAGCAAATAAACCTGTTCCATGTTTGTGATAATAAGCCGCTAAATTTTCTACAGCATCTCCCCAATTGTCCAAATTGGCAATAAATGTGATGAAATTCTCTTGTTTTGACTCTTGATACCAAACTACGGGGGATACTGGTAAATGTGCCGCATTTTGTACCCATTCACTCAAAACAGCACTATTACATTCATACAGACTTTGTAATATTTGCAAATCATGACGCGCTGCTGCTACTAACGCAGGAGGTAATTGACTAAATTCCTGTTTTTGTGCCAATTTTGTCAAGGGATTATCTGCCCAAAGAATTTGTTGAATGAGAAATTGTTCCCAATTTTGACCAGTGATAGCTAAAGATTGAAAATAAAGACCATAGGCCTGCAAACAGTCACGTCCATCGGCATCCGCATAACGAATAGTTTGCAAAAGATGAAGAAAAGACCTACCCACATCATTTTCTAACACGGATTGATATAGTAGAAGAGAGGCTGCTTGACGCTGGAAAAACTGCACTTTGGCATAGGATGAGGTGTGCGTGGTAAACATCATATACGGTGGAAAAGATGAATGTAGCTATTGCTATCTTAAATTAGAAAAGTGTTGCTGATGATCGTGGATTTATACTGATATTTCTTAATACTAATTATTGATTACTGTACAGTATATTACATCTCATCCTAGGGTGGGTCAGATATCAAAAATTTGTTTATTTGCCGGCATATAGGCTGACGCACCCTACAACTACTACAACTACAGATAAATAAATTAATAACAATAAAGTTATACCACAAGTAGGTTTGCAGGTTATTTCAGTATGATATTGTAACTAATAGTTGACCATTGGGAGATGATTATTGATAGCTGTTGTAAAAAAGAAAGATATTATAAGTAGTTGCCATAAGTAGCATTTTTCGTGCTTAATATTTATACTTAATCCTTGTCAAGATATTTGTGCCAATGGTCATATTTTCATTTTGGGTAGAAAGCTATACTATAGATAATGTAAAGTAAATGTTAAAATTATGTAGTTTGACTCTGAGGTTTTTCAGTAAAAAAAAAGTAGATATTGCCATTTTGGCAGGTATTTATGACACAAATGAGATATTAGTAGATATTAGGAAAGGTGAGGTAAAATTTTGACTATGCACCAGAACCTGGTAAAGTTATCTTAATCGTCCAGTGAGTAGCTGTTAGTTAAATTCAATTCATAGGAAATAATGTATGTTGTTATTACTATCTTCTCAAAATGTTATCCAGTATTTGCAAAAGTCAGGACTGTGTAGCCTAGAAGATCAAGCTGTCTATAAATCTATGTTGCCAGAAACCCAGGGTAAAAATCGCAATTTATTGGTGAACTTGGCAGGGGATAGCGCAAGTGCTGACTTGTCAATTCGCCAACTTTTGGTAAAACAAGAACAGCAAAATTCTAATATATATAATTGCCAGGAATTTTTTAATGAATGGTTGTTTAATCAGTTATTACAACAATTTCCAGAACTTGGTAATATAGGAGAAATTACCTCTTCATTAATTCACTTTGATCCAGAAAACTCTATCTTGGTGCGTAAGTACCTAAGTGAATATATTGAATTAAATAAATTTTACCAACACAGTAGTATTTTTGGTAACGTTTTTGACTCAGAAATAGCGATCGCTATTGGTACTACGTTAGCGGAATTACACCGTACTACATTTAATCAAAAAGAATACCGTGATTTTATGTCCACTGCACCCCAGGGACAGTACCGCTATAATTTTTACAATCCAGCACAGGGTATAGAAATAATCACACCTGATACTTTTAGTATCATACCCACAGAAGGGTGGCAATTTTATCTGGAGTATCAGCAAAATGAAAGAATAGAATCAGCGATCGCCGATTTATCATATCAGTGGAAACCATGTTGTTTAACCCATAACGATTTACACTTAAGTAATATTTTAATTCATTCTCGATGGCAACAACTAGATAATTGCTTAATTAAAATAATTGACTGGGAAGGTTGCGCTTGGGGCGATCCAGCCTATGATTTAGGAACATTATTAGCCAGTTACTTACATATTTGGCTCAGTAGTTTAGTAGTAGATATTACCTTAGATATCGGAGAATCCTTAGAATTAGCTATTATTCCCTTAGAGACGATTCAGCCAACAATAATCGCTTTAATTCGCGCTTACTTAGAAACATTCCCCAATATATTAGAAGAAAGACGGGACTTGATGCTACACATTATTCAATTTACAGGATTAGCATTAATTCACAGAATTAATCATAGTATTACCCAGCAAAAATACTTTGACAATACCCATTTAGCCATGCTAGAAATAGCGAAAAACCTATTAACAATACCAGAGAAATCAATATTAAATATATTTGGTATTTCAGCAACAGAAATATTGCAACCCATCACTAATTTACATAGTTTAGAAAAACTACCACAGATCCATAAAAAAGCGCAATTAATCCCAATTTTCCCTCAAAAAACCCGCCTTCGTGGTTGTTAGACTTTGCATATTTAGTATTAGTAATTTTCCACAGGTCAGATAATGATTAATTACACCACAGAGAAAACCTTTAATTCCCTATTAGATATTGCCAGTAATATCCAAATAGAACCAAATTTTTGTATTTACCATCCCCAATATCAACCATTTACCATACCCAGTAACCTAGCCAATAGATTTCAACAAAATCCATCATCATTACAACAGAAATATCTCAATTTATTATTGAGAAACTTCTTACATGGCATCTATTATAATGGGGCATTAAAAACCATATTATCTGCCAGTAATCAACATCAAGCAAAATTCAACTTTGATATTCATAGTAGCTTAGGAGTAGATACAGAATTTTATCAAAAACTCCATAATCATAATCATGGTATTGGACATTATGAACCGCAATGGCAAGTATTAAGAATAGAACCAGATGGTAGTATGGCAGTTACCAAAAATGGTTTAACATTATATATAGAACCAGAATGTCATCTAAGAAACAGAAAAAACCCCGCCAAAGTAGGAGAATTAATAGCAATTTGGATGCCCAAAAATCGCCTGCAAAATGGTTATTATATTGCAGTTAGTAACGTAGGAAAAGCCCAAGAATCAATAGAAAATAGTGATTTAGGTTTAGGAAGAATCTATTTTAATTTTAATCCTCAAGGTGCAATATCTGTTATGGATAAAATTACAAAAACCTTAAATAAATACACCATACCCTTTAGTTTTCAAGTGTTGTATAATCCTAATGTCTATGGACGTTATGATGCAGGAGTATTATATTTTGAAAGGGAAAATTATCCGGAAATTAGGGAAATTTTGCAAGTGATTTATCATGAAAATCAACAATATTTTAAACCAGAAATACCCTTATTTACTAAATATTTAGCGCCGGGATTAGGGTTAGCAGAAGAACCCCATCAAAAATTTGCCCCTCAAGAAAGTTTTGGTGTTAACCGTTGTCAAATTATGGCCAATGCGTTATTAGAATCTTGGGAAAAGGGTAAAAATGCCATTGAAGAAAAAATGATCATTATTCAACAACATTTTCAACAGCATTTTATAGATTTACAACATCCCTATCTTAATCCTGATTCTGTGGATATTTATCATCCACTTTGATACAGCAGTTTCCGTTATTATGCTGTAATATCTGACGCATCCTACAACAGATTTTCTAGTGTGACACTTGAGTAAGTTCTAAAACTGAATAAATTAGTATTTGTAAGATTAACATTCTTTTTTAATGCTGTAAATCCTGACATCCTGTGTATCCTGATTCAGATAACATAATCAGGAAAATCAGTAAATACCCCATCTATCCCCAATTCAAAAAATAACTTATATTCTAATTTTGGCTGATTTTGAAAATCCAATGGTAAGAACACATTTTCATTTCTAAAAGTCCAGCTATAAACCTGTAAATTGAGATTATGGGCATCGTTAATTAAAGATGTTGGTGTTAATAGTTTACCATGAATATCTCTAGGAACAACTAAATTTTTATGAACTGATATTCCTTGGGCATAATTACTTATTTTGGTTAATTCCTGCGGTGTAATTAAATCTTGATAAGTGCGAGAATCATGATTAACAATAAAATCATAAGGCTTACCAATATCATTAATTAATTGTACTAAAGGAAAATTTGTGATTTCTGTAATTTGGGATAGATTTTTTAAAGATTGTAAAAAACTCATTTCAAAACATTCAATAATTATCGGTAAATGAGTATTTTTTATATTACTTAAAGTTGTTAATAAAGGTTCTAACAAAGATAAACCAATAGAAGCAAAATAACTAGGATGTTTAACTTCTATACAAATACCAATATTTTTATCTATTTTACCTAATTCTTGATTTTTAGATGCTACTAAATTAATGATTTCTGGTAATGTACAAATGGGAAAATGATCATCATATTTTGCACTTTGGGGACGCAAATCAGGAATCCTTTCCTTAGCTTTTAAAGTTTTTAATTCTGCTAAAGTTAAATCTTCCGTAAACCAACCTATTTTAATTTCTCCATCAATGATTTTAGTAGTTTTTAAATGGGCAAATTCTGGTTTTTCTGCAATATTAGTAGTTTCAGAAATTTCATTTTCATGTCTAGCAATTAAAATACCATCTTTACTCATAACTATATCAGGTTCAATATAATCTACTCCTAAATTAATCGCTAATTCATAACTTGCTAATGTGTGTTCAGGAAGATAACCACTAGCACCACGATGGCCAATAATTAAAGGATGTTCAGTTAATTTTTTCATATTTTTTTAGTAGAAAAGTTATAAAATGTTGAGAATTATGATAGTTACCATGTAGTTTTTATAACCTGCGTTAAGATTATAGCATAAATTTCAGCAAGGCCAGAAATGTTAGGTTTACCAATGGATGCTAGTATTAGAATTAAGCCGAGTAATTTAGAAAAATATGCGGTATTTGTGCAAAGTACCTCAGCAAATCGCAAGTTAATGGCTAATACTCGGTTTTTATATGAGGTGGAAGATTGGCATAAATAATACATAATATTAGCAATAATATCGGATTCCGAGCTTTTTAAATAAGTCCGGGATCTTATTATTTCAAAATTTATAAAACTATATTTTTCCTAATTTCCAATCTTCACCTCCAGGTAACTGAATTAAATAATTATCAATAACTGCTGCTAATTCCTTCACTGAATAATTATAACTCAATTCTAATAAAATTTGAGTTTGATTAATTATCTGTTCTTGATCTACTATTTCTGCAATTTTAAAGGGACTATAAACACCATTCAAAACCTCTACACTAGCATCACGAATGGCGCTATCTATTCCCTCTTGAATATAAATATTCCATTCATTTTGATTAATATAATAGGATTTTTTATTTTCCTTGAGATTGAGTTTTTTAATTTCTATTAATGAATTGCGAATAGAAGCAGCCCAAGAATTTGTTACTCGTTGTTCAATTTGATTCTTAATCAAATGAATTAACAATATTTTTAAAAATGATTCTATATTTCTCAAAATAGCTTGTTTACCCATAGCTTCTAACTCATCTACAATAGCTAAAGCATCATTGTAACGTTGTTGTAAAATACAATTTCTTAAGTCCATTAATTCCTGTGTCATGGTTGTATTTACCTCAATTTTATTGAAGATACTTTTTTAATATAACATCAAATTACATTAAATGCTATACTAAGATAATAGTAAAAAATACGAGGTGAAGTCCTATGCTAACTCTAGCACCTACTAGCACCAACCGCACCATACTTAATCATATTTCCTGGCACACTTTTGAAAGCATTTTAATGGAAATAGGTAATCATCGTAATACCCGTTTAACCTATGATGAAGGAAGACTAAAAATTATCACTCCTTTAATGCCTCATGAACATAATGAAAGATTAATAGAAAAGCTAATTGATGCTTTATCTGAAGAACTGAATCTTAATTTGAACAGTATTGGTTCACTTACTTGTAAACGTCAAGATTTAGAAAAAGGTGTAGAACCTGATGCTAGTTTTTATATTGAAAATGAAGCGATAATGCGAAATAAACAAATTTTAGATTTAACTTTAGATTTAACTTTAGATTTAACTCAGGATCCACCTCCAGATTTAGTTATAGAAGTTGATTATACTAGTTCTTCTATTGATAAATTACCTATTTATTTGGCTTTAGGTGTTCCTGAAGTTTGGCGTTATGATTATCCTGTAATGCAAATTTATCATTTATCTGATGGAATTTATTTACTTTATAATGATTCTTCTACCTTTGCTAATTTACCTTTAAATACAGAAATTCTCCGTTTTTTAGCCCAAAGTTGGGAAATAGGAGAAACTCCTATGATTCGTTCTTTTCATAGTTGGATAAAATCACAAATCTAATATTATTAATTTAAGATCCCTGACTTCTTTAAGAAGTCGGGGATCTAACTGCTACTTTCATTTAATCTCATTTACTTGATTCTAAACTAATGAAACCAACTCAACTAGAAATAAAGCGTGCAAAAGAATTACGTGAATTATTACAACGAGCTAGTTATGCTTATTATGTTTTAGATAATCCAATTATGGAAGATACAGTTTATGATAGATTGTATCGAGAACTACAAGATATAGAGAGAAAATACTCAGAATTAATTACTCCTGATAGCCCTACTCAGCGTGTTGGCGAAAAACCTGCAACACATTTTACATCTGTACGCCATAATATTCCTCTTTACAGTCTGGAAAATGCTTTTAATATTACTGAGTTAGAAAACTGGAATCAACGTTGGCAAAGACATTTACCTTCTCAGTATTTAATAGTAGATACGGAATATGTAACAGAGTTGAAAATTGATGGTGCAGCTTTAGCTTTAACTTACGAAAATGGTATTTTAGTTAGAGGTGCAACTAGAGGTGATGGAGTTATGGGTGAAGATATTACTCAGAATGTTCGCACTATTCGTTCTATTCCTCTACGTTTGAATTTTGACTATTTAACAGGTGCTTTCAAAAATATTCCCAAGGTGGAGGTGCGGGGAGAAGTATTTTTACCTGTGGAGTTGTTTAGGCAAATTAATGAACGCAGAAAAAAGGACGGAGAACAGTTATTTGCTAATCCTCGTAATGCTGTAGCTGGTACCTTAAGACAGTTAGATTCTCGCATTGTTGCTCAACGTCAGTTAGATTTTTTTGCTTATACCCTCCATATTGCTGGTTTGGATGATGCTAGTGTTGCTGATACGCAATGGGAATCTCTGGAGTTATTGCAAAAGTTGGGTTTTCGTGTTGATACTAACCATAAACTTTGTCGTTCTATCGCTGAAGTGTCCGAATATTATGAGTATTGGGACACGGCAAGACTTAATTCTCCGTATATGACTGATGGTGTAGTAGTAAAATTAAATACTTTTAAATTACAAGAACAATTAGGGTTTACACAGAAGTTTCCTCGATGGGCTATAGCGTTAAAATATCCTGCTCAAGAAGCTCCTACCCGTGTAGAAAAAATAACTGTTAATGTTGGCAGAACTGGGGCTTTGACTCCTTTAGCCGAAATGCTACCAGTACAATTGGCGGGAACTACTGTATCTCGTGCTACTTTACACAATAGCGATCGCATTCAACAATTAGATATCCGTATTGGTGACACTGTAATTGTGAGAAAAGCAGGTGAAATTATACCGGAAGTAGTCAGAGTAATTAAAGAATTACGCCCCGCAGGTACACAACCTTTTATTATGCCGGTTAATTGTCCTGTATGTGGACAACCTGTGGTTAGAGAGTTAGGAGAAGCAGTAACAAGATGTGTCAATTCTTCTTGTGCAGCTATTTTAAAAGGAGAAATTGAACATTGGGTAAGTCGAGACGCTTTGGATATTAAAGGTGTAGGGGAAAAGTTAGTACATCAATTAGTAGATAAAAAATTAGTTCATTCTATCGCTGACTTATATGAATTGACAACAGCAAAATTATGTACATTGGAACGCATGGGAGAAAAATCTGCTGTAAAATTGGTCACTGCGATCGCTCAATCCAAAAATCAGCCCTGGCCTAAAGTATTATATGGTTTGGGTATTCGTCATGTCGGTAGTGTGAATGCTCAATTACTCACAGAAAAATTTACTAACGTGACACAACTAAGTAATGCTAGACAATCGGACATAGAAAATGTATATGGTGTTGGTCCAGAAATAGCTCAGTCAGTATACCAATGGTTTCGTATGACGGTAAATCAAAACTTAATTAGTCGCTTAGAATCAATAGGCTTACAATTTGCTAACCAGGAAGCAGCAAATGAGAATATGGAAAATAATCCTGAAAATCAAAAATTAGCAGGGAAAACCTTTGTTATTACGGGTACATTAACCACATTAAAAAGAGATGAAGCAAAAAAATTAATTCAACAAGCAGGAGGAAAAGTTACAGATAGTATTAGCAAAAAAACAGACTTTTTGGTAGTAGGAGAAGATGCAGGTTCAAAATTAGAAAAAGCGGAAAAATTAGGAATTATTCAATTAACAGAAACAGAATTATTACAAATGTTAAAATATTAATTTATGAATTAATCTGGAGGATTTGTAATATTGCTCAAGTTGGTGTAATAATGAAATAAAAAAGATTCCTGACTTCTTAGGCAATTTGGGTATCGGAATATTAACCGGATCAATACATTAATAGTTAGAATAATGAGTAGAATAGTCAGGAGTTACACAAAACATCATGAAAGTATGGGTAATTCATGAATTACGCCTATGAAAGAATGAGGGTTTTGATTAATTTGTGCGTAAGTCCTAATAGTAAGAAGTCCAAGACTTATGCAATTGGCACATTGGTAGGGTGTGATTCGACAAGCTCATCAACCACGTCCGACAGTATAAATCATGTAAATAACCAAATTGTTGATATCTGACGCACCCTGCAACAGATTTTTTAGTCTGACACTTGCTTAAGTCCTAAAGTCATTAAATATCCTACCATTTCCACATTAATGATACATCAAACTTCCGGTCGCTGGCGTTTAGGGTTAATTCTATCCCTCATTACATCTTTTTTATGGGGAATTTTGCCTATCGGTTTAACAATTACTTTACAAAAACTTGATGTTTATACAGTAGTTTGGTTTAGATTTTTAATGTCTTTTATAATATTATTAATCTATTTAACAGCTACTAAAAAATTACCTAATTTTCCCGAATTACAAAATACATCTACTAAATTATTAGCCACTTCTACCATATTTTTGGCAATTAATTACTTTCTATTTATGCAAGGTTTAGCATTAACCGCTCCAGCTAATGCTGAGTTAATTATTCAATTAGCTCAAGTGTTATTAAGTTTTGGAGGTTTATTCATTTTTAAAGAACGTTATACATTATATCAATGGTTAGGAGTGGGCATTTTAACCACCGGTTTTAGTTTATTTTTCCATGCTCAAATTACTAATATTCTTACTAGTAAAGGACAATATTTATTAGGTAGTGGTTTGATTGTTTTAGGAGCTATAGCTTGGGCAATTTACGCCTTAACGCAAAAACAATTATTGACATCTTTAAATTCTACTAAAATTACCTTAGTTATTTATGGTGGATGTGCTTTATTATTTACTCCCTTTGCTAAAATATCTACATTGTTTACTTTAGATATTTTTCATTTGATCATCTTACTATTTTGTGGGTTAAATACTCTTATTGCCTATGGTGCATTTGCCGAATCTCTCGAACATTGGCAAGCATCAAGGGTTAGTGCTGTATTGTCTCTTGCTCCTATTTTTACCCTTATATTTGTTTATATTATTAACTCATCTTTTCATAATATTATCCCTCCAGAACATATTACTTTAATAGGTATTATTGGCGCGTTTTTAGTTGTCATTGGTTCCATATCTATTGCTTTAGGAAAAATAGATAGTTGATCATTAATATCAAGATACCGGACTTCTTAAAGAAGTCCGGTATCTGAAATTTAGTATCCTTATAATACATTATCATACTGATGTATATGCAACAAATATTAGTTATGATAATAGAGGCAATATTTACGCAAATCTCATCTTAAAAAAAATGCGG
Organism: Anabaena sp. FACHB-1237; assembly: GCF_014696225.1. Taxonomy (GTDB): domain Bacteria; phylum Cyanobacteriota; class Cyanobacteriia; order Cyanobacteriales; family Nostocaceae; genus FACHB-1237. Next base: position 16,014 of record NZ_JACJPV010000044.1, read on the forward strand.
TAAATTAGCTAAATAGAATACAAAAAGATCATCAAAATAACGAAACTAATTTATTGATCAGGGTGTTTAAATAACTACCAAAATTTGAGCTTCGCTCAACAACATCCCTACAACAGTTCAGCGATGAATATATTTGGTAATTTAGGCAATACCCTGAGAAAAAACTCCTGGCCATTATTTCTCTCTATGTTGCTACCAACTTTTACTATTAGTAATTGTGTTATGGCCGCAGAACAAGTTAATACTTCCTATTTAGCACTAAAAATATCTATTCCTATTAGTGCTTTAGAAAGCTATGCAAAATCAGGAATCATTGATGATAAAATTGCTAAATATTATCAATATATCCCCCCTGATAAGTTACAAAAACTTAGACAGATTCTTTTACAACGTATTTTAATTAGTCCCTCCGTTGCAGCTCAATTTCTGAACAGTCCCCAGGGAGAATTTTTTTTACAAAGACTGACAAGAGCTATTACTAATAAATCTCATTCATCCCAGGCAGAAATTACTAATTTACGGCAGGCTTTAATTGCTGCTTGTGCTGAACCAGAAGGTTTAAATTTATTAAATTTATTACGCAAATATCCTGATAGTAATATCAATATAGATTTAGCTGCTACTTGGCAAATATCTCAACAATTACAAACTATTATTGATGATACTAAAAAAGCGATCGCTCTTATCCAACAAGAAGCAAAAAAAGAAGCAATACAACAGTCTTCTGTTGCGAATATTCCTCATTTATCATCATTAGCAAATACCACTATTACTAAAGCTAAAAAACAAACAATTACCTTTTTTGATCCTCAACGTCATCGTCAATTAGTTACAGATATTTATATCCCTGATCTTCCCCATCCTGCACCAGTAATTATTATCTCTCATGGTTTAGGTTTAGATAGTAGTAATTTCCGTTATTTAGCTGATCATTTAGCCTCTCATGGTTTTGCCGTAATTATCCCAAATCATCCTCCACAAAATAGCTCTTTATCTCAATATAGTCAACAGCAGATTTTAGCAAGTAGTGAATTTAAAGATAGACCTTTAGATATTAAATATATTTTAGATCAATTAGAATTAAATCCACCTTTTCATCAGCATCTTAATTTACAACAAGTAGGAATTTTAGGCCAGTCTTTTGGAGGTTATACCGCTTTAGCTTTAGCAGGAGCAAAAATTAACTTTAAACAATTAAAACAGGACTGTCATCCTCAAAAATTAAAAAACTCTTGGAATATGTCTTTACTATTTCAATGTCGTGCTTTAGAATTATCTGATCACAGGAATAATAATTTACGTGATCCCAGAATTAAAGCAGCGATCGCCATTAACCCTATCAGCAGTTCTATCTTTGGAAAAGCAGGTTTAAATGAGATAAAAACCCCTATCATGATATTTAGTAGCAGTAAGGACACCGTTGCTCCCGCTTTATCAGAACAAATATTACCCTTTTCCTGGATTAATCACGCTCAAAAATATTTAGTAATTCTTGTTGGTGCTACTCATTTTTCTGCTATTGGTAATAGCAACCCCCAAAGTAAACAACTGCCATTACCCCCGGAAATGGTCGGTAATGCCTGGGAAACACATCATTACATCAAAACACTATCCTTACCCTTTTTTCAAGGCTACGTTAGCGAAAAACCCCAGTATTTAGCCTATCTTAACTCTGCCTATGCCCAAAAAATTGCCCATAAATCACTGGAATTAAACCTAATTACATCCTTAAATGATATCAACATCAAATCATCCCATAACATAACTTATAAAAAACAAAATTCACCCATACCATATATAGTTAAATTTGGATTTTGGATGTTAGATATTGGCATTTCTATCATTCATGTTTTAACATTTTCTCATCGTTGAGGAGATCAAGGAGTCAGAAGATCAATAAATTCAGAATAGAGAATTTGCCATATTTTCTGCGAAAATACTTTTGATTTTTACCCAATTCTTCTGTTCTGAACCTTTAGTTTTAGCCTGATGTTTGCGATACCGACTCCTGACTCCTGACTCCTGACTCCTGACTTCTAACTTCTAACTATTAATAAAAATGTGTCAATTACTAGGAATGAATTGTAACGTACCCACAGATATTTGTTTTTCCTTTGAAGGTTTTTCCGCAAGAGGAGGGAAAACAGATGATCATTGTGATGGTTGGGGAATAGCCTTTTTTGAAGATAAAGGATGCCGTATATTTTTAGATTCTCAACCTTCAATTAAATCACCAATTGCCGAATTTGTTAAACAATATCCCATCCATTCTACCCATGTTATTGCCCATATTCGTAAAGCCACTCAGGGCAAAGTTGCTTTAGAAAATTGCCATCCTTTTATCCGCGAACTTTGGGGAAGATATTGGGTATTTGCCCATAATGGTAATTTACCATATTTTCAGGAAAAAAATATTAATTGGGAAAATAGAGGTATTTTTCAACCTGTAGGTAATACGGACAGTGAAAAAGCATTTTGTTTAATATTGAATACATTTAGAAATCATTTTCCTGATCAGCAACCACCTTTAAAAGAACTCTATTTAGTTTTGGATCAAATTACTCAAGAAATTGCTAAATTTGGGGTTTTTAATTATTTATTATCCAATGGAGAGCATTTTTTTAGTCATTGTTCCACCAAACTTTGTTATATCATTCGTCAAGCTCCTTTTGCGGCTGCACATTTAATAGATGAAGAAATAACGGTAGACTTTAATGAGGTTACAACTGCCAGCGATCGCGTCGCAATCATTGCTACAGCACCACTAACTGATAACGAACATTGGACAGTTATCCAACCTGGAGAATTACTAGTATTTGCTCAAGGGGAACCGTTAAAAATATCATGACAGCAGTTTTCATGTATTTAGACCACACCCATTTTAGTCTTCCTTTGCGCCTAATGTACTGAAAGTGCTTTGCTTCGCTAATTGTCCTTTGCATCTTTGCGCGAAACCAGAATCAAAACGTGGTTCATTTACCTGAAAATTGCTGTAAGTAGTTTAGCTACACATCAGCTTGTCAGCATCTTGCTTGCATTGTTCAAAAATAATTACGTTTATAGGACTTACGCACTGTACAAATTCACCATGATGTAAATGAACGAAAAGCCATCATTTCAGGCTCTTAGGGATGCCTTAGGCAAGCGAAGTGATCGCTCAAAAATCATCAAAAAATCACGTGAAAATGCCTGAAAAATGCCTAAGTCCTAGTTTATTCCTTGATAAAATTTGTGATTTTTATAAGTATTCAAAATGGAAGTGAAATGATCATTTTCACAGTATATAGGTATATAACTATAAAATATTTTTATCTTGATAAAAATTTCCTGATAGCCTATTGCATTTGTGATCTATATCTGCAATTATAATATTTACCACAGTTATCCGATAGGAATACTGTTGAATAAAAGTGATATAAGACATCAGGGGAGAAAATGAATTTCTGGCAATCTCAAAGCAAAAAAACACTGGTAAAAGTAAATTTTACTTCATCTAAAAGGTTTTTATCCTTATTTTTTCTGGGTATATTTTTAAGTACAGCGATCGCTGCTTGTTCAGGTCAAAATACAAACAACTCAGATACAAATAACACAACCGCCAATAACCCCAACAAATCTAAAGATGTAGAAATAACTCTAGTATCTTTTGCTGTTACTAAAGAAGCATATAAACATATAATTCCTAAATTTGTCAAAAAATGGGAAACAGAACATCAGCAACAAGTCAAAATTAAAGAGAGCTATGGCGGTTCCGGTTCACAAACTCGGGCTGTTATTGACGGTTTACCAGCAGATATAGTACATTTGGCATTAGCACTGGACACGCAAAAAATAGAGAAAGCGGGATTAATTGAACCAGGATGGGAGAAAGAAGTTCCCAACAATGCTATTGTATCCAAATCTGTAGCAGCCTTAGTTACCCGTGAAGGGAACCCTAAAAATATCAAAACTTGGTCAGACTTAGCTAAAGGAGATGTTAAACTGATTACTGCGGATCCAAAAACATCCGGTGTAGCGCGTTGGAACTTTTTAGCATTATGGAACGCAGCCATTAAAGCAGGTGCAGATACAAATAAAGCCACCGAATTTGTCACCCAGGTGTACAAAAACGTACCCATATTAACAAAAGATGCCCGTGAAGCCACAGACGCATTTTTTAAACAAGGACAAGGAGATGCTTTAATTAATTATGAAAACGAAATAGTTTTAGCACAAGATAAAGGAGTAAAAGTTAATTATATCATTCCTCAAGTCAACATTTCCATTGATAATCCTATTGCAGTGGTAGATAAAAATGTTGATAAAAATGGTAATCGTGAAGTAGTAGAAAGTTTCGTAAAATATTTATTTACACCAGAAGCACAAACAGAATTTGCCAAAGTCGGATTTAGACCTGTAGATGAGACTATAGCAAAAACTCCAGAATTTGCCAATAAATATCCAGTAGTTAAACAATTAGCCACAGTGGAAGAATTAGGAGGTTGGCAAAAAGTTCAACAACAATTCTTTGAAAATGGCGGTGTTTTTGATAAAATACAAGCTCAAAGAAAGTAGTCAGTAGTCATCTATTAGTAGTAAGCAAAAGAATTAATTTTAAGGTTTTAATTGTTAATTCTTCTGCCAACTACCAATTACCAATTACCAATTAAATTATGACCATATCACCGAACATTAAAACCAATAATAAACCAGTGCCTAAATGGCAAGAAATTGTCAAAAATATCATCAATTTACCTTGGACATGGCGCATTACCATAGCATATTTAATAATTATGTTATTTTTGCCCATAGCTGCTATGTCCTTAAAAGCTAGTACAGTAGAAACCTCAAAATTTTGGGAAATTGCCACCAATGAATTAGCATTAGCTACTTATAACGTTACCTTTATTACCTCATTATTAGCAGCATTAATAAATGGGGTTTTTGGTACATTAATAGCGTGGGTATTAGTAAGATATGATTTCCCTTTAAAACGCATAATTGACGCTACTATAGACCTACCTTTTGCTCTACCAACATCCGTAGCAGGATTAACATTAGCCACAGTTTATAGTGATAATGGTTGGATAGGTTCACTACTTGCACCATTAGGAATTAAAGTATCTTTTACTCGGTTAGGAGTAGCAGTAGCAATGATATTTATTTCCTTACCTTTTGTTGTGAGAACAGTACAACCAGTTTTACAAGAAATGGAAAAAGAAATAGAAGAAGCATCTTGGAGTTTAGGTGCTTCCCAATGGCAAACATTTTGGAAAGTGATATTACCTCCATTATTTCCTACTATTTTAACAGGGATAGCATTAGGATTCTCCCGTGCAGTAGGTGAATATGGTTCAACAGTAATTATTGCCTCTAATACACCATTTCAAGACTTAATTGCCCCCGTATTAATTTTCCAATATCTCGAACAATATGACTATGCCGCAGCCACCGTTATTGGCATGGTTTTATTGATGATTTCTTTAGTTTTACTCATAGCAATTAATTTCTTACAGGCTTGGTCCAGAAGATATGACAATAGATAAACCTAGAAATAGCAAAGAAAAGAGTTTTGTACCAGGAATATTAATTTCCATAGCCATTGGTTATTTATTTCTAGTACAATATATACCTGCTATTAATGTTTTTGCTCAAGCATTTAAAAAAGGTGTAACGCCCTTTTTATCTAACCTAACTAGTCCGCAATTTCTCCATGCAGCTTGGCTAACATTATTATTAGCTGTAATTGCATTACCGATTAATACTATCTTTGGTTTATGTGCAGCTTGGGCAATTTCTCGACATAAATTTCCTGGTCGGGCTATAGTTTTGAGTATTATTGATTTACCCTTTTCTATTTCTCCAGTAGTTGCTGGTTTAATGATAGTATTACTGTATGGTAGACAAGGGTGGTTTGGTCATTTTTTGAATGATAGAAACATTGAAATTATTTTCAATTTTCCAGGAATGTTATTAGCAACTGCCTTTGTGAGTATGCCATTTGTAGCAAGGGAAGTAATTCCCGTTTTAGAAGAATTTGGCAAAGATCAAGAAGAAGCAGCTAAAACATTAGGTGCAAATGACTGGCAAACTTTTTGGCGTGTCACTTTACCTAGTATTAGATGGGGTTTATTGTATGGTTTAATATTAACAAATGCTCGCGCTATGGGTGAATTTGGGGCAGTTTCTGTAGTGTCTGGAAATATTGCTAATAAAACCCAGAGTTTACCATTATTTGTGGAAGATGCCTATAAACAATATGAAACAGAAGCTGCTTTTTCTGCGGCAGTAATTTTAGCATTTTTGGCAGTTATTACTTTAGTATTAAAGGAAATATTGGAGAGGAAAACTAAAATTAAAGATGTGGAATAGTTAGCCCTCGGCCGTCAGCGAATATAATTCGCAGCTACACAAGCAAAGTCCACCTGGGTAGACTAATCAAAAACCCAGGTTTTCCCTGTATAGATGCGATTTCTAATCACCCTTTACTAAATAAACGTTAGTTATAAATGTGGTCAATTTGTAAATTGATGTTTGTTAATGTTTGGAAATTTGGAAAATTAGCAGGTTTTTATGAGTAACGAAAATACCCTAAAAAAGAAACAAGTTCGTGTGAGAATTTCTCAAAATTATCATGAAGAACCCATTATTTCCCGTTTAGTTTCCGTTTATGGTTTAACTATTAATATTAAAGCTGCAATGCTAGGACATAATGCCGTTGGAGATGGTTGGTTTGATTTAGAATTACAAGGTACTCAAGCAGAAATTCAAAATGGTATTCGCTATTTACAGGAATTAAAATTACAAATTTGGGATGAGAATACTATTAGTAATTGGTAATTGGTGATTTTTTAGTCCCCAATTGATTATATTAATTGGGGATCTATACATCAGGCTAAGATATTAATTTACTTTTTCCAGCCTGCATCAGCTTGTTCTAATACATAAGCCGCTAGAGTTTGTATTTCTTCTGGTTTTAACTTCTTACCAAAAGCTGGCATAGCACCTTTACCATTAGTAATTTGAGTTACAATTGCTTCAGCAGAATACATATTATACTTCTCTAAAGCTTCTTTCTTCAGGTTTTTCTCTGCTTTAACTAAATTTTTACCGCCAGCATGACACTGAGCGCAGTTAGCTTTGAATAATGCTGCTCCATCAGCAGCTAAAGCGGGGCTGCTGAACGCAAAAGTGAAGAGTGCTACACTTAACAGTAATACGGAGATAATCTTTTTCATTTTGGTGTTCTCTCTGCAACAATATCTGAGTCGGTGGAATATCCTTCATAATTCTCATTTGATCTGGTTGCATTAGTCAAATGACAGGCTGTCAAACTTGGTTGTAATCATTGATAATACTCGATTACTTGATTGATAAATTAAGGGTTTAAGCAAAATGTTAATTTATATTAAATATTAATTTACTTTAATTTACTAGATCCCCGAATTCTTTAAGAAGTCGGGGATCTTATTTCATTTCTGATTTGCTAATTGGCTAAGATCCTTTTCCGATACCCGACAAATTCGCCAATCTTCTAAAATACTTGCTCCCATACTCACATAAAATTTTTGTGCCGGTAAATTCCAATCTAAAACACTCCATTCTAAGCGTCCACAATCACGTTCTATGGCAATTTGGGCTACTTTACTCAAAAGTGCTTTTCCAATGCCTTGACGGCGATATTCTGGCAAAACAAAGATATCTTCTATATAAATTCCTGGTTTAGTTAAAAAGGTGGAATAATTAGGAAAAAATAGCGCAAATCCTACAATTTTATTTTGTAATTGTGCTAAAATTGCTTCTATATATTGACGCTCTCCAAATAAATGTTGATGGAGTAATTGGGAATTACCAGTAACAGCATGAGAGAGTTTTTCGTATTCTGCTAATCCTTGAATTAAGCTGAATATTGTTTCAGTATCATCGGGTTGTGCGGAACGAATAATAAAATTATCAGACATGATCAATTACTTAACAATTAGGGTAGATGAACATTGTTAACTATATATTATATCAGGACTTAGACAACTGGGAAATTGCTAGGGTGCGTTAGAGATCAATAATCTGTTTAACAGACCCCTGACTTCTTAAAAAAGTCGGGGATCTGGTTTTAGAAAATCAAATTAACCAACCTTTCAAACGTTTAGCAATATGGGGGCGGCGTAATTTTCGCATGGCTTTACTTTGAATTTGTCGCACTCTTTCACGAGAAAGATTGAACATATTTCCTACTTCTTCTAACGTACAAGGTTCACTAGTTGTTAACCCATAACGTAAAGAAATTACGTCTTTTTCTCTTGGTGTTAATACGTCTCCTAACACTTCCCAAATTTCCTGACGCATCATATTTTCATTCATTTTTGCTTCAGGAGATTGGTTATCTTCATCTTCCAATAAGTCCATTAATTCTGTGTCTTCTTCCTTACCCACACGATGGTTAAGTGATAATGCTTGACGACGTAATTGTTGTAATTGTCGTAATTGTTGCACTGTGATTTCTAGCGCTTCGGCCATTTCTGCTTCTGAGGGGTTGCGGGAAAGTTTTTGTTTAAGTTCTCGTTGGGCTTTTTTGAGTTTGTTTAATTTTTCTACTATATGTATTGGTAAGCGAATTGTGCGAGCATCATTAGCGATCGCTCTCGTAATTGCTTGTCTGATCCACCAATAAGCATAGGTAGAAAATTTATAACCTTTATCGGGATCAAATTTTTCTGTAGCCCGGTTTAAACCCATTGCACCTTCTTGAATTAAATCTAAAAAAGGCACTCCTCGATTCAAATATCTTTTCGCTATAGATACTACTAATCTTAAGTTAGAACGGATCATTTTTCTCTTAGCAACTCTACCTTGATATAAACGATGTTCTAGTTGCTTTTCTGTCATTTCTAACCGTAATGCTACTTGATTTTTAGTAGCTTCTTGTCCTAATTCTAATTCTAAATTAGCTTGTAAATCTTTTACTTCTTCTAAAAATCTGACTCGTTTGGCTAATTCTACTTCCTCTTCAGGTTTTAACAATGGATAACGCGCCATTTCTTTAAAAAACGCACCCACAGCATCATCATTTTCAGTTTTATTATATCCTGAAGGTCTGGCGGCAGCCATGTCATCATCAATGTGATCTTCCACCTCTAAACTGTCTACAATTACCGCATCTTCCAAAATTACTTGATCTAGATTTTCCAATGATGGTTCTTCTTGATCACTAGCAATTTCTAGTATTTTCATTGTTCCTAATTCAGCAAGATTCATAGTTTTTTAGGGATATTTACTTTGTTTGGTAAATAATTGAACGACAAATTTCTCCTGGTATTTTGGTAATGTGCCACATTTGCCGAGATTATTTTTTGACTTATGGTTTTACAGATAGACACAACCTATAATGATTAATCAGTTTCCTGTAGTTATAGATTCCTTTAAACTCTATAATTCACGAAAATGCACAGACGTTTTACAGGTTTTATGACATTTGACATATCCTAATTCATTCAGGAACAAGAATACAGAATATAGAATAAATCACATTTTTCGCTATGGAAGTGATAATTCCCACAAAACAGATGATGCTTGATATGATCGTTTTTGGCCACATTATCAAATTGAACTCCTGCATTATTCCTATATTTGTCAGTATTCATCAGTCAGTTTTTTTAGGTTGATACCTAAACACATTCTTGCATAATCTTTAAATTATCAAAATGCTGACTGTTGATTCCTTATCTATATTCTTTATTCTTGGATTAATTCCCAATTATGTCAAACCCCCTCAAAATAACTTTAACAAATATCAAAATTTTAGGTACAAAATCCTATATATTAAATTTTCGTATTTTTTTAACAAAGTTTCTCCAGGTTTCCGGTTGTTGTTTAATATTGTTGTTCTTACCATGTTCTTAATTATTGAATTTACCTCTACGAAAATTTACTAAATAATACACACTACCAAAAATCTAATAATTATCAGGATAATATTGATTGTTTAACAATATCCCATATCTAAAAAACATTTAATATCTATCAATGGTGATAAAATATCTACTACTTATTTGGTAATTTTTAAATTTTATATAACTTTATATAACAATTATAGGTAATTTTTTCCTCAAGATATATACATTGTTTTGGTAATTTACGGGAGTAATTTCTTTGCGTAATTTTTATATATTATTAAAGTACATTAAACTAGTTAATTTAATAACAATTAATAGATTTTTGATATTTCACATATCCTCAAGGATATATTCACTAACATAGATCCTCCAATTCTCTAAGAAATCGGGGATCTTTTGGGGATATAAAGTTTACAATTGGCTAAATATGTAGTAAAACTATCATAGTGTCATAATCATCAAAATCTCCAAACCAAAATTACGGGGAATTTTAGGAAATTTAAAGTTATGTATAGTATTAGTGTCAATTTATCTAAGTTATCTACTGTTGCTGAGTCTCAAGGTTTATATCAAACTGCGAGTAATCAAAATAATCTCTATTCTTGGGTAGAAGTTTTGGTAGACTGTCCAGGATGTACTGATTTATTAACCTATAAAATTCCTAGTCATTTAGAAGTTAAACCTGGGGATATTTTAAGTGTTCCTTTTGGTGCAACTCAAGTGGGAGGTATTGCAATTAAGTTATTAAATCAACCTCCTGCCAATTTACCTTGGGAAAAAATTAAGGATGTGGAAGATATAGTGAGTCGTGCTTTTTTTCCTCCTAGTTATTGGAGTTTATTAAATCAAGTTGCCCTTTATTATTATACTCCTTTAATGCAGGTAATTCGTGTGGCTTTACCTCCTGGTTTATTAGGAAGATCACAACGTCGCTTAAAGTTAACTGAGTTAGGAAAACAAGATTTATCTATATATATTAATCCCATTGCACAACAAGTCTTAAATCTTTTACAAAAACAACCAACAGGAGATTATAGTTATTATTATATTCAGCAAAAAATTAAGGTTGCTTATCGCGGTATTCGAGAATTATTAAGATTAGGTTTAGCTGAAAGTTATTTAGAACCTCCTAAGTTAAATCAGCCTAAGTTACAAAAGTCTGTTACTTTAATAAATAATGATCCCCTAGATTTAACTACTAAACAAAAAGACATTATTGAAGTATTAAGAAGAAATGGTGGTGAAATGTGGCAAACGGAATTATTACAAATTTCTCATAGTAGTAGTTCTAGCTTAAAAGCCTTGTGTAATAAGGATTATATTGTCATAGATCAGCGCGAAATTCTACGGAGAGAGCAGGGAATTAAAGTTGATAAAGATGGAGAAAAAACTTTAACAAATGAACAAGAAGAGGCTTTAAAAGTTATTAATTCTTTAAATAGTTTTTCTCAGGTTTTGTTACATGGAGTGACAGGATCAGGAAAGACAGAAGTATATTTACAAGCGATCGCTCCTTTAATAAACCAGAAAAAATCGGCTTTAATATTAGTACCAGAAATTGGACTAACTCCCCAGCTTACTGATAGATTTCGCGCTCGTTTTGGTGATCAGGTTTATGTTTATCATAGTGCTCTTTCTGAAGGGGAAAGATACGATACTTGGCGTAAAATGCTCACCGCAGAACCACAAATTATCATCGGAACACGCAGTGCAGTTTTTGCACCTTTACCCAACTTAGGGTTAATAATTCTTGACGAAGAACACGATAGTAGTTTTAAACAAGATCAACCTATACCAACATATCATGCTCGCACGGTTGCCCAATGGCGAGCAGAATTGGAAAATTGTCCTTTAATATTAGGATCGGCCACTCCATCTTTAGAAAGTTGGGTAAATTTAGGAGGGAAATTTTCCCGATCATCTCACAATAATTCCCATTATTTATCATTACCCACAAGGATTAATTCTCGACCATTACCTCCTGTGGAAATAGTGGATATGCGGGAGGAATTAAAAACAGGAAATAGGTCTATTTTTAGTCGCAAATTGCAAAATTCTTTACAACAACTGCAACAAACAGGACAACAAGGGATCTTATTTATTCATCGTCGCGGACATAGTACCTTTGTGTCTTGTCGCAGTTGTGGCTACGTTATAGAATGTCCTCATTGTGATGTTTCATTGTCCTATCATCACGTGGAAACAACAGCACCAGAATTATTGATCTGTCATTATTGTAACTATCAGCGATCGCATCCTCCCCATTGTCCCGAATGTAGTTCTCCATACCTCAAATTTTTCGGTAGTGGGACACAAAAAGTTGCAGAAGAATTGAGAAAACAATTTCCTGAATTACGTTTAATTAGATTTGATAGCGATACTACTCGCACTAAGGATGCCCATCGTACTCTCATTAGTAAATTTGCTAATGGAGAAGCGGATTTATTAATAGGTACACAAATGATTACAAAAGGACTAGATTTACCCCAGGTTACATTAGTGGGTGTAGTGGCGGCGGATGGATTATTACACCTATCCGATTATCGCGCTAATGAGCGCACATTTCAAACTTTAACCCAAGTTGCAGGAAGAGCAGGAAGAGGGGAAGATCCAGGAAAGGTGATCATTCAAACCTATACTCCCGAACATCCCGTAATTGCAGCAGTGCAACAACATGATTATCATAGTTTTTCTACAAGAGAATTAGCACAAAGACAAACTCTCAATTATCCACCATTAGGAAGACTAATTTTATTAAAGCTGAGTAGTTTAGATCCCATTCAAGTGCAAAATACTGCACAAATTATTGCTGTAAAATTGACAGAAAAGGAAGATTTAGAAATATTAGGACCTGCTCCAGCTAGTATCTTACGGGTAGCAAACCGTTATAGATGGCAAATATTGATTAAATTCCCACCAGATACATTACCAAATTTACCAGATTGGGAAGATGTGCGATCGCTTTGTCCCAAATCAGTAAGTTTAACAATTGATGTGGATCCGGTCAATATTATGTAGGATAATGTAATTGCACTAAACTACTTTTTACTTGACATGAAGAAACGAATACTAAGCTAATGTGCAGCACTCACTTTATAATTAAAAAACCTGAAGTTACAGTAGCACAAGCATCTTGCTTGTATTAATTATTCAAGTTAAAAGCACAACAGCTTATAATATTTTAAATTCCTTGTAATGAATAATTTGTGAAGAATTTTCCATTCAAATGTTGAATAATAGAGGACTGACACAATTGGCACATTAGTATTGTGTGTTTCGACAAGCTCACAAACCATGTCAGACAGTATAAATCATGTAAATAAGCAAATTGTTCATATCTGACGCACCCTACAACAGATTTTTAGTGTGACACTTGCTTAAGTCCTATAATAGCTGCACCTAACTGGTTTTAACGAACTTGAGGTTTTAATTTTTCCCAACCCATGGGACTGCTGACTCGGTGACTCTTATATCTACTACAGCAAAGCCACAATTTGATCAATAAACTCTTGATGATCAACTACAGGCTTAGAAATATAGCCATCAGCACCGCTTTGTTTTAAAAAGTTCTCTCTATCACCTTCCATAGCGTGTGCTGTAACTAAAATAATTGGTAATTTAGATGTTTGTGGATCAGATTTTAACATTTGGGTAATTTTAATCCCATCCACAGACTTACCCTGATAAACACTGTGAGAGAGAGAAACATCCATTAAAATGAGGTGAATTGCTCCAGTTTGAGCAATAGACATCACTTCTTCCACATTTTCTGTATGTTTTACTTCTAAACCACCGCGTTTAGTTAAAATTTTAGAAAAAACACGGGCATTAATTAAATCATCTTCTACAATAAGAACTGTTTTCATGGGACTTTAAGTGATAAAACCAATATAGATGTATATCTAAACCAAAAAGTGTCAGTTTGATTTTTTAGAGCGAATATGCTGATATAACATCAAATACTATAGTAACCTAAGTTGCTAATTAGGAGTCAGCTATGAGCTATCAGCACTTAAGAGTTAAGAGATCAAGAACTAAGTAGTTTATAATAACTTAGAAATAGCTATTTACCAACTATTAACCCAAGTTGCTAGTTATTAATTTTCGGATATTTTGTAGTCTTTAGGGTGCGTCAGACAGAATAATTTAGGTTAAAATTACCAATTTTAAGATTCTGACGCACCCTACTTCATCTAACTGGCAACTTACGTTATTAGCTGAAAGCTGAAAGCTGAAAGCTAACTGATTATATATAGCTTGTAGCTTATTAATGTGTAGTGAAATTTCAGGGAAGAACCTCATGGCAAAACAGATAAACCTTCTTGGTAAGGGACAGGTGATCACTACGGCTCTACATACGGAGATGCAAAGGTCCTACTTAGAATATGCCATGAGTGTAATTGTGGGAAGGGCTTTACCAGATGTGCGTGATGGGCTAAAACCTGTACATCGGCGAATTTTGTACGCTATGCACGAACTGGGGTTAACTCCCGATCGCCCTTATCGAAAATGCGCTCGTGTGGTAGGAGATGTATTAGGTAAATACCATCCTCATGGTGATCAGTCAGTATATGATGCTTTAGTACGGTTAGTACAGGACTTTTCTAGCCGTTATCCCCTATTAGCAGGACATGGTAATTTTGGCAGTGTGGATAATGATCCTCCTGCTGCTATGCGTTATACAGAGACCCGTCTCGCTGCTGTGGGACAGGAGGGAATGTTAACGGAAATTGGCGATGAAACGGTAGAATTTATCGGTAACTTTGATAATTCTCAAGAAGAACCTACGGTATTACCCGCGCAGTTACCATTTTTGTTACTTAATGGTTGTGCTGGTATTGCGGTAGGTATGGCTACGAATATTCCTCCCCACAATTTAGGGGAAATAGTTGATGGTTTAATTGCCTTAATTGATGATCCTGAATTATCAGATGATAAGTTATGGGAATTAATTCCTGGTCCTGATTTTCCCACAGGTGGAGAAATTGTGGGTTATGCTGGTATTCGAGAAGCCTATAGTTCTGGTAAAGGTTCTATTGTTTTACGCGGTATTGTTAAAGTGGAGGAAATTCCCGCATCTAGGGGAACGAAAAAACGCACTGCTTTAATAGTGACAGAATTACCTTTTCAGGTAAATAAGGCTGCTTGGATCGAAAAAATGGCCGATTTGGTGAATCAGGGTAAACTAGTTGGTATCTCTGATATTCGGGATGAAAGCGATCGTGATGGTATGCGCGTGGTTATTGAACTGAAACGAGACGCTCATCCCCAGGATATTCTCCAGCATTTATATCATCAAACCGCTTTACAAACCACTTTTGGGGCGATTATTTTGGCTTTGGTAGATGGCCAACCACGTCAATTGAGTTTACGTCAGGTTTTACAGGAATTTCTCAAGTTTCGTGAAGATACTCTCAACCGTCGTTATCGTTATGAGTTGGATAAAGCTGAAAGTCGAGTACATTTAGTTGCTGGGTTACTTCAGGCTTTAGCTAATTTAGATGATGTGATTAACATTTTACGTCAAGCCCCGGATGGTAGTACTGCCAAAATGACACTTTCTACTCGTTTGCAATTAACTGATGTTCAAGCGGATGCTATTCTGTCCATGCCTTTACGTCGTCTCACTAGTTTAGAGCAACAACATTTACAAAAGGAATTTACAGAACTTAATCAACAAATTAGTTTATTAAGAAATCTGTTAGAAGATAGAAAAGAATTGTTAAAGGCTTTGAAAAAAGATTTGCGATCGCTCAAACGTAAATACAGCGATGCTAGACGGACTAAAATTATCACAGTGGTAGAAACACTTACAGAAGAAAAAACTAGCAGAAAATCTACTACTAGTAAAGAAGAAGTTCAGCAAACCCAACAACCTCCAGAACCAGCAATTTTAGAAATTACTCAAAGAGGTTATATTCGTCGTCTTTCTCCTAATAATAAAAAAGGGAAAATAGATAATGGTGTAACTGAAAATGATTTTGTTGTACAAACAGAAATTACAGACACTCATAAAGATTTATTAATCTTAACCAATAGTGGTAAGGTGTATCCAATTACAGTGGGTGATATTCCTTTAACTACAGGGCGATCGCCGAGAGGAACACCATTAATTACCATGTTAACCAATACCGCTCAAGGTAATATTGAAAGTATAATTAGTCGTTTTTCCTTATCAGAAAATTATCAAGATCAGCAAATAGTTTTATTAACGATGCAAGGAAGAATTAAACGACTTTCTTTAACAGAATTTACCAATATTTCTCGGCGCGGAATTACAATTTTAAAACTTAAAGATGATGATCAATTATCATTTTTACAATTTACAAACCCTGGACAAAATCTCATTTTAGCTAGTTCTAGTGGTCGTTTATTAAAATTCCCCATCAATGATGAACAATTGCCCATCATGGGTAGAGGTGCTATGGGTTTACAAGCATTCCGGCTGTTAAGTAATCAACAGATGGTAGGTTGTGTTAATGTGCATCAAGATGAGGAATTATTATTAGTGACTCAGGAAGGATATGGCAAGATTTTGTCAGCAAATCAGTTAAAATCAGCAAATAGAGGAGATTTAGGTACACAAATTTTGAAGTTTACCAATAAAACAGATCATTTAGCAGCGATGATCTCCCTTGCTGATATTGGGGAAATTGCAGTAATGACCAATAAAGATAAGATTATCCGCATAGCAGTAAGTTCATTATCAAATTCTAAGGATAGTAAAGGGGAGTTAATTTGTTCTCTGAACCGAGATGAGACAATTGTTACTGTGAAGGGAATAGGGAATAGGGAATAAATAGGTAATTTAAGCCTCTTTCTTTGTGGGGGAGAGGTTTATGTACTAGAAGCGAATTTATCTGGAATCTACAAAATAATATTATGACTAATGATGTTAAAATTTATAATCAGTCTAATTCTGAGATAGATTGGAAGTATCTGGAAGCATCCCAGCAATTGCAGCTAGATAAACAAAATTATGGTGCTGATTATATTCATATTTATGTTGATGATATAGAAGGTAGTTGGGAAGATGATTTAACAGACTATATTGTGAACAGGGAAATTATCAATTTGCTTTTGATACTTTAACAGCTTGTGATGATTTGTTCAACCAGCCAGAAAACTATGAAAAGGGTTTAGAACTTTATGGTTATTTGCTGGAAATGTTAAATTTAGAATGTGCAAAAAATGAACTTACAAAAATTACAACCTAGAGTAGCTTTAAATAAAGCATTTCTGAAAATTAACCCCTTTAGAAATGACATTGAAAATTTTAAAACTCATTTACAAAATCTACTTGATAAAATAAATGAAGCAGAATCTGAAGAATTTCATAAACATCTCATTTATGATTTTTTAAAGCATACTTTTTATGGTACAAATCATTTTATTAATACTAAGGGTAAAAATGATTTAGTTATTCATAATGGTAAAGATGCTAAAAGTAATGTAGGGGTAATTTTAGAATTTAAAAAGCCAAATAATAAAGGCGAAATGTTAAAGGAGG
>NZ_JACJPV010000045.1 GCF_014696225.1 Anabaena sp. FACHB-1237
TAATTAAGTTTAGTAAATTTCATCGTTAATTAATTTCTTAATGTACCCTATCATCATTCTCTCATAAAATTAATACCCGTCATTTATTTAATCTATTACTATTAACAATTCTCAATCAGTCTGATTCCATAACATCTTCATTATTGCAGTACACATATACTAATAATTAGCGATCGCTGTGCCAGTTGCGTAAGTCCTGACTGTTATTAATACCTATTATTATAGAGAGTGGAATGAGATTGAAACTGTACTCGCTAAAATGCCTTTACACATTAAAGCCTCAACTCAAGCTAATAAACAAGGAGAACCTATTTTCGATCCAGTAGGAACAAATTTATATATTGAGAATAATCTCAATCTACTTGGATGGAATAAACTTCCAATTCCAAAAGAATACAAGTTTTTTGGAAAAGAAATTGATCTTGCTAAAGCAGGATTTATTATTGAAAATCAGTTTTCTAACTATCCATTTTTACTTAACAATACAGCAAGAGTAGAGTTTTTCCTTCAAAAAGGTACTCAATTAGGAGGACAGTCTATTAATCTCATGATTATAATTACTAAATCCCAAATATTACCTTCGTCTAACAGTTCACTGTACTATGAGCAAGCTGTTCAACAATTATCAGCCCTAGATGAAATAAAATTGTTTAAAATACCAACTAGAGTGGTTGGTTTATTTGAACATATAAATACAGTTTCATCAGCTATTTGGACAGAATATGAAAATAAAACTGCTAGGAATATTGTAACTCAAAATCCATGTCAATACCAAATAAGATTAGGGAATAAAAATAATCAATATACATTTCATTTGGTATGACTATTGATGTGAGTATATTACATATAAATAGGTAAAACAACAAAGGTTAAATATTTGATTTAACCTTTTTTATTCCTAAGTTATGACTCTTTGATCATACTGTATTAGATCCATATTAAATCCATAATTTCAGTTCAACTTGTTCAATATTTTCTACTTCCTTAACTGGTTTATTTTGCAACTGTGTTTTCTTTCCAGTTCCATTCAGCTTTGGATCTATGGGAAGTTCTTCATTTCTTAACCCAGCAGCAAAAGCAGTTTCTTCATATAGTAATCTATCTTCCATTTCTTGTAAATGATATTCTTCTGAATAAATTTTTGCTTTACTGCGTTCTGAAGCTCTATGTCCTATTTGCAAATCAAATCTAAATTTTTCGATAGGTTCACCGGTTTTATCAATATAATCACGCAATGTCTTTAAATTAGGAAAATATCCATTGTCATCTGGTTTACCACTAAGACGACGTAGAGCAACCTCATGATATTTTGGTTCAATTTCTGTACCGATAAAATGGCGTTCATGATCTCTAGCTACTACTGCTACAGTACCAGTACCCATATAAGGATCTAACACAATATCATTTTTGTCGGTTGTAGCTAAGATAATTCTAGCTACTAAATCTTCTGGAAATTGACAGGGGTGTATAGTTTGTTCTTCATGATTGTGTTTAACATTGCGAAACATCCAAATATCACCAGGATTCTTACCATCTGGATTACATGAAAGTTCACCTTTACGATTTCCTCGAAAATGTTTCTTATTTTGATATTTCTGGGGAACTCTAATTGCATCTAAATTAAATTTATAGTTATCAGATTTAGTAAACCAAAGAATTGTTTCATGTCTACAAGAAAATTTCTTTTGAGCGTGTAGTCCATGTTGTCTAGCCCAAATAATACGATTACGAGGAATTAAATTGCAAGATTCAAGAATGGGAAAAAACCGAATATCTAAAGGAATGAGCATTCCTTTATCAGCAAAAGCTCCAACTTGCCAAAATAAAGAACCTGTTTTTTTCAAAATCCTAGAACATTCTTTTAATACTAATGTTTGTTCTTTTAAATAAATATCAAGAGCCTGTTTAGATTCATATTCTTTACCTAAATTATAGGGAGGTGAAGATACAACTAAATCTACACTTTCATCCGGCAGATTATGAAGTATTTTTAGGGAATCTTCTAAGATTATTTGATCTACAAGTATGTCCTCTGGGTTAATTTTCACTTTTATATTGACCTCATAACCAATTTTCAATAGTCATAATAACCTATATTGGGTTATCTGGCAATTTTTGTCAAAAAGCGATATCTATGGTAAGCCACCGCTATCACGTTTAAATATTTACTTTCCACTACTACCTAGTTGTAACTGTAAATATTTATAGCATTTTTATATCATTAAATATGCCGCAGCACTTCTGCTACTGACCATGCTTGCGCTACTGCCCCTCTAGGTTGATGGGGTGAATCTCCATCAAAAACTTCAGAAATGGAATTTAAACAACTATCATGGAGAAAATGATCTAACAAGGGTTTCCAGTCAAAAGGTATAGGTTGATCTGGATAAAATTTTTGCCACGCACGAATGTAGGGACCTATTAACCAACTCCATACTGTTCCTTGATGATAAGCGCGATCGCGTTTTTCCACATCTCCTTCATATTTACCAATATATTGCGGATCTTGTGCATCCAGACTACGTAAACCATAGGGTGTTAATAACCGCTCGGTTGCTAATTCTAATATTTGTTTTCCTTGTATTTCTGAAAAAGCACAATGAGATAAGGATAAGGCTAAAATTGCATTAGGACGAATTTGCAAATTACGACTATCATTTAATTCAATTGTGTCATATAAATACCCTATTTGTCCATGCCAAAATTTTTGTAATGACTGTTTTACTTGTTCTTTTTGTTGTGTATAACGTTCTCCAAATTTATTTAATTTCACAGCATTAGCAAGATCAATTTCACTCAATTTTTCTGCCCATTTACTCAACCAACATAAGGCTGAATACCATAAAGCATTAATTTCTATTGGTTTACCATAACGCGGTGTTATAGGAATACCATTAACTATAGCATCCATCCAGGTTAAGGCTACTCCTGGAGCATCCCAACTTACTAAACCATCGGTACTATCCACTTGAATATTATAATGAGTTCCATTAATAAAAGCCTGATAAATTTGTTGCACTACGGGAAATTCTTCTAGTAAGAATTGCCAATCTTCTGTTAAGTCTAAATATAATCCTAATGTTTCAATCCACCATAAAGCTGCATCTATACTATTATAAAATGGTTGACTATCTAGATCACCAAAGGAGTTAGGAATTAATCCATTTCGGCAATAGCTTCCAAAGGTTTTTAATATTTGTTTGGCTAAATCGAATCTCCCTGTGGTCAATGTTAATCCTGGCAAGGAAATTAATGTATCTCTACCCCAATCATTAAACCAATGATATCCGGCTATAATCGTTGGACTGGCAATAGAAGCACGATAAACTATGAATTGATCTCCTGCTTTTAATAGTTTTTCTGGCAATGATGTTATGTTTTCTGGGGCTGTTTTATATCTGGAAAATATCTGATTTAATCTTGCTTTTTCTGCATTTACAGCTTGATTAAAACTATGGGTATTAATACCAATATCTGAATTATTTGGTAAACCTACTGTGGCCGATAATGTGATAGTTTCTCCTGGTGATAATTCCACTATTAAATATCCTGGACTGAAAAGATCCTCGTGATCACTTAATCCTCGATTGGTCTCTTCTAATAATTGATAATTCCAATACCATATCCCTTCACTTTTATATTTTCCTTTTGTCCAGCGTAAATGCCAAGGTGTACCAAAATTACTGGCATTCATAGCCTGTAAACAAAGGGTTTTATCGGTTAATATTTGGGAGAATTGTAAGTTCTGATGGTAAATCTGTTGATGATGGAAATTGCGATCGCCTACTAATAATCTTAATTTTAAAACTGCTGGTTTTTTGCCTTTATAACTATATTCTACTAACAAACTTTGTGATAAAGATAAATTACTATTTTCCCGTTCTTTACCTACAGCATAGGGCATAATTAACTTTCTAGCTAACTGCCAATTATCATGACTCCATACCCATTTAGGCACAGGATCAACCTCAAAGCAAGTTAATAAATTATCACCTGGTAGATCAATTTTCTCCTTTTGCCAAATATTTGCTCCCAAATTGATGACCTGATTATTAATTTCTAAACTAGCTTCTATATGAGATAATAACAGTTTACGCTCTGAAGTAGGATTGGTTGTAGCGAACAACCAACCGTGGTAAGTCCGTGTTCTTACATCCGCTACTGTACCACTGGCAAACCCCCCTGAACCATTAGTGAGTAACCATTCCCTTGTATCTATTGTTGGTTGGATTTTCATAAGCTATAAATGATATGATATTCATGAAGGATAAATAAAGGAGATATGATTAAATGACTATTACCTACGGAACAGAAGAATACCTGCGCGTTGGTAAAAAAGCTCCTGATTTCGCAGCTACAGCCGTTATAGATCAGGAATTTAAGCAAATTAAACTTTCTGACTATCGTGGTAAGTATGTGGTTCTGTTTTTTTACCCTTTAGATTTTACCTTTGTTTGTCCTACAGAAGTCGCTGCTTTTAGCGATCGCTATGAAGATTTTAGTCAACTTAATACTGAAGTTATCGGTATTTCTGTTGATAGCGAATTTTCTCATCTTGCTTGGATTCAAACAGATCGTAAGTTAGGAGGTGTAGGTGATTTGTATTATCCCTTAGTTTCTGATATTAAAAAAGAAATTAGCACTGCTTATAATGTTCTCGATCCTTCCGTCGGTATTGCTTTACGTGGTTTATTTATTATTGATAAAGATGGTATCATCCAATATATGACTGTTAATAATCTAGCTTTTGGACGCAGTATAGATGAAACATTAAGAATATTACAAGCTATTCAGCATGTACAAAAGCATACTGATGAAGTTTGTCCTGCTGATTGGCAACCAGGAGGTAAAACTTTAATAGCTGATCCTGTTAAGTCTAAAATGTATTTTGCGGAAATATAAGAAGGAGATCAAGGAGTCAGGAGAATTATATTTTATCCAATTACCATATCCGCCAACACGCCAACACCAATTACTAATTACCAATTATGATCACAGATTTTACAGGTTTATTTAACGAAAGATTTTTTAGGAATTTTTTACCTATTCCTGCTTTAGATAATTTACGTTTAGGTATAGGAACACCAGATTTTAAATTATTTGATGTTACCAGTAATCGCACTATAAAATTATCAGATTATCGTCATCAACAACCTATTTTATTAGCATTTACTCGCATTTTTACAGAAAAACAATATTGTCCTTTTTGCTATCCCCATATTAAATCCTTGAATGAAAACTATGAGAAATTTAAAGATCGAGGAATTGAAGTTTTAATGATTACTAGTACGGACAAAAAACAAAGTCAAATAGTGGTACAAGACTTAGGTTTAAAAATGCCACTTTTAAGTGATTCTAGTTGTCATATTTTTCGTACGTATCATGTAGGGCAAGCATTAGGCGCACCTTTACCGGCACAATTTGTATTAGATAAAGATGGTAAATTAATCTACAGACATTTGTTTTCCTTTCTTGATCATAATGCTACTGTGGAAACATTGTTAGCCCAATTTAATTGATAATTGATAATTTTTGATCACTATAATTATATAATTGTATATAATTGGTGGAAAAATCAATTACCAATTACCAATTACCAATTACCAATTACCAGTTATAGTTTCACTTGCTGTAAATGACTTCGAGGGTTATAAGTACGAATAGCCCGAATTTTCTCATAATACTCCCTTTCTTGAGCGGTTAATTCTTTGGGAGGAGCGATCGCCACCTTGACTAACTGATCACTACGTCCACCTTTAGGTAATGGCCAACCTTTACCCCGTAACCGCAAAGATTGACCAGAACGTACACCGGCAGGTAATTTTACATTAACACTACCATCTGGTGTAGGTACATCAATAGAAGCTCCTAAAGTAGCTTCATCGGGAGTAATAGGTACTTCACAAACAAGATTATCACCTTCAAACTGGAAAAAAGAATGATTTTGTAATTCTACCTTTAAATATAAATCCCCTCTTTGTTGAGTCATTGGATTAACTTGACCTTTACCACGCACTCTTAAACGAGTTCCAGTTTTTGCCCCAGAAGGAATACGCACATCAATAACTTCATTACCTAAAGTAAAACGTTTTTGTGCGCCAGAAAATGCTTCACTAAAGGTTAAATTAATGACAGCTTCCGTATCTTGGTTTGTACCTCCAGCATCTTGAAAGCCAAAATCTCCAAAACCGCCACCAGGACGACCACTGGAACTGCGATAGGAGGAATTTTGTCTATTGGTACGGGGTCCAGCACCTCCAAATAACTCATTAATAAAATCGTTAAAGCTACCATACTGACTAAAATCAAAGCCACTCATATCTACACCCGAACCAGCACCTCCAGGAAAGCCTTGTCCAACTTGTTTCCAGTATTGACCATATTGATCATATTTCTTGCGCTTATCTGTATCCGATAATACCTCGTAAGCCTCATTAACTTCTTTAAATTTGGCTTCTGCTTGTTTGTTATTAGGATTAACGTCGGGGTGGTATTTACGAGCAAGTTTACGAAAGGCTTGTTTAATTTCTTCTGGACTTGCTGTTTTACTAATTCCTAAAATTGAATAATAATCTTTAAAGTCGGTTGCAGCCATCTATCAGCCTCCTGTAAAATTTCCGTTATTTATCTTCTAAAATAGCTCAAGTTGCTAGTAATTGTCAGAGTTTTGAATACAAAGAATCTTTTTTGTTGACTCAGATCCCGGACTTCTGTAAGAAGTCCGGGATCTGAAGGGATCTAAATTATTGACTCAAGCGGTTTTCTAATAGGTCTAATAAACTATCTATATCTTGACCAATTTGTTGAAAACAAGCTGGTGGGGGTGGTTCTGGTGCAAATTGAACTAGTTTAATTTCTGCCATACCAATGACGATCATTACTACTTCTTTTTCGGGATTATTATTAGCAATTATTCCTAAAATTTCCTGTAGTCTATTTTCAACGTTATGATTGAGTTTTTCTATCTCAATTTGTGGACAATACACAAAGTGAGGCTGGGGTTTTAAATCAATACCTATTGTACCTTGGCTATTGCCATTTTCTAACCATAAAGCCCAAAATAATGCGGCTAATTCGGTTTGATTTTCTTTGGCAAATCTATCTATTTGTCGTTTCCATTTATTTTCGGCTGTTTCGGTTTGGGAATTAGTGAAAAACATATTTTTGATGGTAGATGTGGATATAGATCCCCGACTTGTTGAAGAAGTCGGGGATCTGGAGGATATCTAGCTATTTTACTCCAGATTGTACATTCCAAAGATTGGTATAAATGCCATTTTTTTCTAATAGTTGTTCATGGGTTCCTGCTTCTACTAATTTACCATGTTCCATGACATAAATGCAGTCAGCATTGCGGATGGTAGAAAGACGATGAGCGATCGCTATTGTAGTTCTATTCACGGTAATTCTGTCAAGGGATCTTTGAATTGCTGCTTCAGTTTCATTATCTACGGCAGAAGTAGCTTCATCTAATATTAATATAGGTGGATCTTTTAAAACTGCGCGGGCAATAGCTATTCTTTGTTTTTGTCCTCCTGATAATTTTTGTCCTCTTTCCCCTACAATTGTTTCATAACCTTGGGGTAAAGCCATAATAAAATCATCTGCTTCTGCGATTTTTGCGGCCATAATTATATCTCGATCTGTAGCGTTAAAAGTTCCATAGGATATATTTTCGGACACTGTACCATGAAATAAGAATATGTCTTGACTTACTAAACCAATACATCGCCTTAAATCTCGTAAATTCAATTGTTTTAAGTCAATATTATCCAACAAAATTCTACCATGTTCTATCTCATAAAATCGCAATAGTAATTTAACTAAAGTGCTTTTTCCTGAACCAGTAGAACCCACAATACCAATAGTGTTACCTGCGGGAATTTCCAAAGATAGATTTTTAATGACTGGTTCTCTATCTTTATAGGCAAAAGTGACATTTTTAAATTCCAAATTTCCCTTGACAATATCCATTGGTAATTCAATATTACCGGGATGAATTGTTAAGGGAGTATGCAATAAATCCATAACTCTATTAGTAGAAGCCATAGCCCTTTGATATAAATCAAAGGTATCTCCTAATCTGGTTAATGGCCATAATAAAAGTTGTACCAAAAACACCAAAGAACTGTAAGCACCTACCGCCAAATTACCGTCAATTACAGCCATTCCACCAAATAGTAATAATACCGTAAAAGCTGTTAAAATAAACATTCTAATAATGGGAATATAAGCAGCAGATAAAGCGATCGCTTTAGCATTACTGCGACAATAACCCATACTTTCATCCGTTATTCTAGCGGTTTCATAATCTTCTGCTGTGAAACTTTTAATAGTAGTAATTCCGCTCAAATTGTTAGATAACCTACTATTAATTAACCCTACTTTTTCTCTAACTTCTGCATAACGTGGAGCTAAAAACTTCTGGAAAGCAATTGAACCAACCAAAATAAATGGCATAGGTAGAATTGCCATCCAGGCCACACTAGGTGCTAAAATAAAAAATGCTCCACCCACCAAGATAATAGTAGTAATTACTTGAATAATATCATTAGCACCCACATCTAGAAAACGTTCCAATTGGTTAATATCATCACTCAAAATAGACATTAAACCACCTGTACTATGTTCTTCAAAATAGGCCAATTCTAAGTCTTGTAAATGCTTATAACCATCTACTCGTAAATTATGTTGAATATTTTGAGCCAAATTACGCCATAATAATTTGTAGCAATATTCAAACACTGATTCTAACACCCAAGTAATCACAGTTACCAAAGATAAAATCAAGAATTGCCCATAAATATCTTTGACACCTAACTTAGCAATGATAGAATCATGTTGTTGAACAACCACATCTACGGCAACACCCACTAATAGTGGTGGTGCTAAATCAAAAAACTTATTCAAAGTAGATGATATAATAGCCAATTGCACTTGTTTACGATACTTACTGCCATAGTTAAACAAACGTTGGAGAGCATGGGGAAAATGACGATGTTTTTTAGATAACCGGGGAGACTTCAATGTTATAGCCACATCAGTTCTTATGTTAATTGTATTAATTGTTAGTTTTGGGATTACTTATAACTAATACTACCACAAAATTAACGGAATTGCTTTTTAACATCAAAACAATAGCTACATTACAGCAGTTTTCATGTATTTAGACCGCGCTCTAAATTAATTTTAGTCTTTGTTTGCGCCTAACGCACTGAAATTGCTTTGCTTCGCTAATGCGTCTTTGCGGGAAACCAGAATCAAAATGTGGTTCATTTACCTGAAAATTGCTATAACAATCTATGATGACATTATGTAAAACTTCTGGACTGCTATTGATTTTTAGGAAATTGTCTAATATAACACAAATAAGAAAGGGTATTTTGGGAACATTTACCAGTCAATAGTCATCATAAATTTCAGAAATTGATGATTTCGTTTTCTGACATTCATCAGTATTATGGTAATGAAATATCAGCATATATCAGGAGAAATAAACTTGAAAAAAATACCTAATCAATCAATGGTCAAATTGCAGTTTCCAGAACTATATTAGAAAAATATTCATTGAGAAATTAATTCTTGCACAAATCAAGTAACATTGACAAGTAACATGAAACATTTTCCAGGGTTAAGCATGACCAAATGATGATTTTCAGTACAAACCCTAGCATTTTTTGTCAAATCTTGATTTTACTCAAAAATGCTAGTAAAGTAAACAAATCTCCATCCTGATACAGCCACAACTAACACTAGACAAAATAACCTCATGTCTACTTCCAACCATCGCCAAATGACACTGCAAGAAGCCAAAAAAATACTCAACAAATTCAATTGTTTGGATATTGCCCCCATTCTCAAACCATCGGAAAAAATTGTGATCCGTGAGGCCTTAATTTTTGTCAGTAGTATTGCTGACTATCAAATATTAGGTATTTGTGCGGATACGGCCGATGAAGGAATTTTAGCCATGAAAACCTATTCTCGTGCATTAGGTTATCAACCTCCTAGTAATTTACCCCATCCCGAAGGACCAGTATATATCAAGTTAAACGGTAAGAATGGACTATGTTATCTTGATTCATACCCTGGACATCATCGGGGGGTATTGGTATCATGTCAATCATATCAGGAAGGGGGGATTAATGAAATGTATGGACATTTACCCCTAGACTTATTCGTGTAACACAACCGTAGGGTGCGTTAACGCAGCGTAACGCACCATTATTAATTAAATAATATTATAAATATAGTAAGGATAATCTTAGATAAAATAATTAATAATTAAGCGTAGATAAACACAGATGTTTTTTTAACTTATTTTTTAACTTATTTTTTAACTTATTTGAAAATATGAGATGAAAAATGCTATAATGGCAATGGCGATCGCAATAATATCGCAATAATAATTTAATTACAATTTACCTCCAAAACCTCAATTAAACCCTAGATTAAATAACCAGATTAAATTAATATGAGTGTTATTACCTTACAAGCAGTAAAAAAAGATTTTGGCATTAAAGAAATATTAAAAGATGCGAATTTTAGCCTTGATATTAACGATAAAGTTGGATTAATTGGTACTAATGGATCAGGAAAATCCACATTATTAAAAATGATTGCTGGGTTAGAATCTATTGATAGTGGACAAATTTTAGTCAACTCAGGATCTAAAGTAGTTTATTTGCCACAACAGCCAGAAATGGACGAAAATCACACAGTTTTAGAACAAGTATTTGCCGATAGTGGCGAACAAATGAACCTGGTTAAAGAATATGAAGAAATATCTGATAAATTAGCCCATCATCCTGAAGATACTCAATTAATGTCTCGACTTTCACAAATTATGCAAAAGATGGATTCTTCTGGTGCTTGGGAAGTAGAAACTAATGCTAAAATTATTTTAACCAAGTTAGGAATTTGTGACTTTGATGCTAAAGTCGGCACATTATCAGGAGGATATAGAAAAAGAATTGCTTTAGCAGCAGCATTGATATCTGAACCTGATTTATTATTAATGGATGAACCTACAAACCATCTTGATGCCTTATCTGTAGAATGGTTACAAAGTTATTTGAATCGCTATCGTGGTGCGCTTTTATTAATTACCCATGATCGCTATTTTCTGGATAAAGTTACTAATAGAATTATAGAAATTGATCGAGGAGATATTTACACTTATACAGGAAATTATTCCTATTATTTAGAAAAGAAAGCCTTAGCGGAAGAGTCTGCTATTAGTAGTCAAAGAAAACATCAAGGGGTATTACGTCGAGAATTAGAATGGTTAAAAAAAGGACCAAAAGCTAGAAGTACCAAACAGAAAGCCAGAATTGATCGCGTTAATGCTATGCGAGAAACTGAATTTAAACAAGTTCAGGGAAAGGTGGATATTTCCACTGTTGGCCGACGTATTGGTAAAAAAGTTATTGACTTAAATCATGTTACTAAAGGGTATGATGGCAGAACCTTAATTAATGATTTTACCTATGAATTTAGTCCTGAAGATCGCATCGGCATTATTGGCGGAAATGGCACAGGAAAATCTACTTTAATGGATATGATAACCAAAAGAATTGAACCAGATTCAGGTACAGTGGAAATTGGCGGTACAATTCATATCGGTTATTTTGATCAACATTCCGAGGAATTATTAACAGCAGTAAATGAAGATCAAAGAGTAATTGATTATATTAAAGAAGAGGGAGAATTTGTTAAAATATCCGATGGTACAAAAATTACTGCTTCCCAAATGTTAGAGAGGTTTTTATTTCCTGGAAATCAACAATATGCACCTATTTATAAACTGTCGGGAGGAGAAAAAAGACGTTTATTTTTATTACGTATTCTTATTAGTGCGCCCAATGTTTTAATATTAGATGAACCCACAAATGATTTAGATGTACAAACATTAGCAGTGTTAGAAGACTATTTAGAAGATTTTAATGGTTGTGTAATTGTAGTATCTCACGATCGCTATTTTTTAGATCGGACAGTAGATACAATTTTTGCTTTAGAAGAGGGAGGAATTTTCCGCAAATATCCAGGTAATTATTCTATTTATTTAGATTATAAAAAAGCGGAAGAAGCAGAACAACAAGAAACTGTGAAAAATGTAGTTGTAGAAAAACCTGCAACATTAACCACCACAGTAACGGAAACTAAAAAACGTAAAAGGTTATCCAATTGGGAAAGAAAAGAGTTTGAACAATTGGAGGGAAAAATTGCCAAATTGGAAGAGGAGAAAACTACCACAGAAAGGGAATTAGCTAATGTGAAACCAGGAAATTATAGTCAAGTGCAGAAGTTGTATGAACAGGTAGAAAAACTTAAGTTAGATATTGATAAAGCCACAGAAAGGTGGTTAGAATTAGCAGAAATGGAATCTTAAAAATTAGATGATAATATCCCCAATTTTTGATATAACTTGGGGAAATGTCCAATATTGAAGTATACAATTCTTTGATAAAAAACAATGTTTAAAACTTATAAAAGTGCAGGAGATACTATATTTCATGGTGACGCTACCAGCATTTTATCAAATCAAATTGCTTCAGAATCAGTGGATTTAATTTTCATTGATCCTCCCTATAATATAGGTAAGAGATTTGCTAATTTTCATGATAAATGGGATTCAGAAGAAGAGTATATAAATTGGTCATATAAATGGCTTGACGAGTGTATTCGCATTCTCAAATCTAATGGGACAATGTATGTAATGACAAGTACACAAGCAATGGCTTATTTTGATATTTATTTAAGAAAAAAATTAACTATTCTTAGTCGGATAATTTGGCATTATGATAGTTCTGGAGTGCAAGCTACAAAATATTTTGGTTCAATGTATGAACCGATTCTGCAATGTGTCAAAGATAAAAATAATTATATTTTTAATGCAGAAAATATCAAAATTACCGCAAAAACTGGCGCACAACGTCAATTAATTGATTATAGAAAGTCAGTACCTACTCCATATAATACGGAAAAAGTTCCTGGTAATGCTTGGTATTTTCCTCGTGTGAGGTATAGAATGCCAGAATATGAAAATCATCCTTCTCAAAAACCGGAGGCGTT
This sequence comes from Anabaena sp. FACHB-1237, assembly GCF_014696225.1. Lineage (GTDB taxonomy): Bacteria > Cyanobacteriota > Cyanobacteriia > Cyanobacteriales > Nostocaceae > FACHB-1237. The sequence continues at coordinate 13,075 of NZ_JACJPV010000045.1, forward strand.
GTTAGAAAGAATTATTTTAGCCAGTAGTCATGAAGAAAGTTTAATACTTGATCCTTTTGCAGGAACTTTTACTACTGCTGCTGTTGCTAAACTTTTGGGTAGGAAATCTATTAGTATTGAATCTCAAGAAGAATATTTGAAAATTGGTTTAAGACGAGTTTTAGGAATGGAAGAATATGAGGGAGAAAAACTTTTACCACTGCAAAAAAGTCATAAAATTAAAAATAGAAATGGTAAAAAGTAGATTTAGACATTATACAGGGGAGCATTTTTAATGTAAATACTACAGCATGATTTGACAAAAACAATAATTGCTATTCTTAATAAATATTTTCCTGGATGTGGAGATACAGCACATTCCATCTACAGGAGGTACAATAGGAACACGCAAGATGCCTGTGTTACAAGGGTTTTATCATTAATATCTGTACCTCATAATAATTATAGTTGAGATTTAATCAAGTCTTGGAATTTAACAGAGGTGTTCAAGTAATTGAAGAAACAGTTTTACAAAATCGAATTGAGTTTAATATGGAAGATGAAATATTTGATGATGAAGCATGATATTATCAAATATTGACAAGTTTAATCTTAGGTTTCTTTCTGTTACTCCACAACCCTGAAGGAAATAACCCAACCTTCCACCAGTACCCTACTCACGAAAGTATGATCATCTACTGATAAAATGTTTATATAGGGACATTTTAGGATATACTATTATCTCAGCACAAAAGGTGCTGAAAATCAAAAGATATTTAAACACAAGATCAAAGCAAGATCGGCAACTTTTTTGAGAAAATAGGGATCTAACTCATACAATTACTGAAAAGCAAACATGAAAACAAACATCCTATATCGTCTTTTTTGGTTAACAAGTATATCATTGTTAATTAGCAACTCTAACTCAATATCTATAGCGACACCATTAAAAATTGCCCAAGTTAACCCATTGGTTAATATTAATCGTCCGACAATTCAAATTGGTAGTCAAGGGGAAGTAGTAAAAGAACTACAAGCAGCATTGAAAATATTAAGATTTTATGATGGAGAAATAGACGGAAATTATCAACAAAATACTGCCATTGCTGTTAGTCAATTTCAACAAACTGTGGGATTAAATACTACAGGAGTAGTAGATAATGCTACCTGGCAAAAACTTTTTCCTAATGTTAATAATCTATCAGGAAATATTAGCAATTCTACAACACCACAAGGTAATACATCTGCTCCATTTACCACAGTTCCCACTGCAATAAATCCTCAATCTAGTAATAATACAAAACCTACCAAACCAAATACAAAATTACCTCCTGGAAAGAATTCCAATACTAAAAATACCAACTCAAGAATTCAACCTACACCAATAAATCAAAGAGTACCAGGTATTCAATATACTACCGAAGGATGGCCAATTTTAAGATTAGGAATGCAAGGAAAAGAGGTAGTTAAATTGCAGCAACAATTGAAAATTTTAGGGTTTTTAACGGGTAAAATAGATGGAGATTTTGGTAAAACCACAGAAAACGCAGTTAAAGAAGCACAAAGTCGTTATGGAATAAATCCTGATGGTATTGTTGGAGGTAGTACATGGCAAACTTTTATTAAAAGAACTGCTCCATAATATAATATACAGCACATTCCATCTACATGAGGTACACTATGAATACAGCAAGATGCCTGTGTTACAAGGGTTTTATCATAGTTCTCTAATTCAAACAAAAACACCATGAAACAATTATGAAACACTTTTTTCTGACATGGTTAGGAACGGCAGTAGCATTACTTATTACCACTGAAATTGTCCCTGGTTTTATTGTTAAAACTTTTGGTGCTGCATTAATAGCAGCTATTGTTATTGGTTTGGTAAATGCAGTTATTCGTCCAATTTTAACGATTCTGACATTTCCTATTACTTTGCTGACTTTAGGCTTATTTACCTTTGTAATTAATGCCTTGAGTTTATGGTTAGCAAGTGGGATAACTCCTGGTTCTGGTTTTCAGATTAATGGTTTTATTCCTGCTTTATTAGGTTCAATAGTGTTATCTATTGTCTCTGGCATTATTAACAAGTTGGTAGCAGCTGTAGATTAGATTTTATCAAATTCAGATCCCGGACTTCTTGAAGAAGTCCGGGATCTAATTAATGGATCTAATTGCTATAGCTAAGGTGATCATTTCTTTGGTTTCTGGTAAATTAAATATTTGTTTAGGAACTATTAACTCTATATTGAATTTATCAATGTTATTGATTTCTGATGCTGCTAAAATAGCTGCTGCTTCTGCTACGCTTGGTGTACCAATTAATTCATTAATATTTGTTTTGGGATGGGGAACAATGACATTTTTTAATTGTGCCGATGTGAAGGTTTTTAAAGGTAAGTTGTGTAGTTGACAAAAGGATAATAAACCTACTTCGGATGCTTTATGATCAATTGTTGCGATAGTCCCAATTTGATGATTTTCCAGATTATATGTTATTAATAATTCCTCAATTCCTGTTGTAATTGTGGTTTGAGACACTCCTTTTTTTAAACCAATTCCTATGTATATAGGAGGTGACAGATTTAGATGAGTTTTATTGTATAATAAATTAGGGATGGATTTCAATTTCATAATTTTAAAAACTTAAATTAAAAACTTATGAGGGACATCATCAATGCGTGAATGTGAATATATTAAACATACATCCATTAATCATAGAAAAGATTATGGCCAATATTTTACACCATCATTAGTATCTCAGATTATGGTGCAATGGATCTTAAGATATGATCCTCAAAATATTTTAGATCCTGCTTTCGGTTTGGGCACTTTTTATGATCAAGTAATTAAACATCACCAAAATCAAGAATATCAATTTATTGCTTATGAAATTGATAAAAATATTATTGATTATCTGAATATTAATAATCCAAAACCACATTTAACCATTCATAATTGTGATTATTTGGAAACTAATGTGGGTAAATTTGATGCGATTATTTGTAATCCTCCCTATATGAGATTTCAGAAGTTTTTAACCAGACATGATGTATTACCAAAAATAGAACAACAAATAGGTAAAAAACTTGTAGGGTATGCTAATATTTCATCGGTTTTTCTCATCAAAGCACTTAGTGAACTTAATGATGATGGTAGTTTAGCATTTATTATGCCCTTTGAGTTTTTTAATACTGGTTATGGTAAGGAAATAAAGCAAAGTTTAGTAGAAAACAATTTATTAAAACAAATAATCATTTTCTCTAATGAAAAAGAAATATTTCCTGATGCAACTACCACAGTGTGTATCTTACTTTGTCACAAAGATGGGAAAAAAGCACCAATAAAAATCACTCAAATTAAATCAAATACAGAACTTGAACAAATATCAGATATTAGTAATTACTACCATCAACAAATAGATTCATCAAACTTGCCTTATAATAAAAAATGGACTCCAATTTTATTATCGTTATTTTCTGATCAATTTATTCCTCAATATTTTGTTAAATTATCAGTTTATGGAACATTTACCAGAGGTATTGCTACTGGTGCGAATGAATTTTTTGCACTCACAAAAACCAAAATTAACACATATCAATTAGATGATCAGAATATTTGTAAATGTATTACAAAAAGTCCTCAAATATCTCGCCCAGTATTTACAGAATATCATTTTAAGATGTTATTTGATGCAGATAAACCTGTTTATTGTTTAGATGTAAAAAATGATGAACATCAAGGAATACGCGAATATATTGCTTTGGGAGAAAAACTAGCATATCATCAAAGATATCTTACTAAAGTCAGAAATCCTTGGTATAAGTTAGAATATCGTCAACCTGCTCCCATTTTATTTGGTGTGTTTAGTAGAGGAAGATTGAAAGTAATTAGAAATTTAACAACGGCAATTAATTTTACTTGTTATCATGGTTTTTATCCAAATATGTTTGGTAAAAATTTTCTGGATAATTTATTTGTTTATTTATTGAGTGATATTGGCCAGGAAATTATTAAATCTAATAAAAGAAGTTATGGAAATAATTTAGATAAGTTTGAACCTGGAGATTTAAACGACTGTTTTTGTCCTAACCAATATCAGTTAGCATTGATGGATAATATGGAAGTTGAGAAGATAATTAAGACTGCTAATATTGATGAGGAGTTAGCAGTTAAAATGAGTAATGATTTAGTTGATAAGCTGTTGTGCTTTTGATTTGGATATGATATTGAGGTTGACGCACAGTTTGTTTGGATCAATGTGCACCAGCAATGTTAGCAGCACAGTTATTTAATGAACAAGAAGATAATGACATAAAAACAATTTATGGTACAGTGAAAACGGGAGATATTTGCAAGTTTTTAAAGTTAGAATGAACAGAGATATTTATTGATTTGAACAATTATTATATTAAGGAGTTAAATAAGATTTTAGGTATTTATAAAAAGATCCCGGACTTCTTTAAGAAGTCCGGGATCTGATAATTATTCCCAAAAATCCACATTTAGCATTGCATCAATATCACAACTAAATGGCCATTGATCAGGAAATTCACACTGTGGATAACTTATAGATACAATTTTGAGAGTATCCGCATAAACTTCATCAAATACTGCGCTAAAATAGGGTTTGAGACTTGGTGAATCTTTGAGTAATTTTCTAATTCGAATCCGTTGTTTATTAATAGATTCTACCCAACCACGATAACAGTCAGGCATATTTACATATTTTCGCTTGAGAATATGCTCTAAAAGTTCTGCAAGTCTACTTTCTAATTCACGTTTATCTGAACGTCCCAAACTGTCTATCTCCTCAATTAAATTATCAAAATCTAAACCGTCAATATCCCTATTACGTAATTTGTTGACTATATCTTCTATCCAGAGTAAATAATCTTGATCGTATAAAGATACTTCTGTTTGTACCTGTGTCATTTTTTTGTGTCCTAATTTGCTACTTAATTAAAACTCAATATCAATAATATCAGAAAACCAATCATTATCAATTAACTTTAAAGTTTGCATCTATCTTCTTTAAAATCACAGTTATTTTTAATTTGTTGAAAATTTACATCACTAAATATATGAGAAACATTACTCATTTTCTTGTCATTGAAAAAATTGTGATTTTGCAGTTAAAATGTATTTTTAGATTTCGATTTTACTCTATCTCCTTGAGGTGCAACTTTACTAATTACGGAAGTAATGACGTTAGGTTGTATCATATTAATTACCAATTTTTACAGAATAGTTACAATTTTTAATACTGTATGAATGGAAAATTACATACAAGTATTTTTAGGTAAATGTAGCATATTTTTTAATTTTACGCAAAATATGTCAGATCCCGGACTTCTTTAAGAAGTCAGGGATAAGCTGTTGTGCTTTTAATTTGGATAATAGATGCAAGATGCTTGCACTACAGTAATTTTAGGTTTTTTAGTTATACAGTTTAGTTGCACATCAGTTTATTGTGGATGGAATGTTTTGGGTTATTTCCAGATAAATATGTTCTAATCTCACAGGTTGACGAGAAATAGAGTCTATTGTAATATCAGCAAATATATCAATAATTTCTTTTAACTCTAAAGATTCTGGTAAGAAAAAAGCTAGGTCACTACCATAATAACGATGGGTAAAACCATGTTTTTTAGCTAATAAAATGGCTTGTTTTTCTGCTTTAGTATTTATGATCACAATTTCTTGAGCGGGAATAATTTTTCGCAAGTTTTGTAAAGTTCCTTGGGCTAAAATTTGACCATTTTTTAAAATACCAATATGGTTACAAAGTCTTTCAGCTTCATCTAGTAAATGGGTAGTTAATAAAATAGTTAAACCTTGATTTTTCAGGTTTTTAATTAAGTCCCAAATTTCATATTTGGCTTCAATATCTAACCCTGTGGTTGGTTCATCTAAAATTACTAATTTTGGTTTATGTACTAAAGCAACTGCAATATTTAAACGTCTTTGCATTCCTCCACTTAATGTTTCTACAGGACTTTTTGCGCGATCTAATAAGTTGACTGCTTGTAAAGTTTCTATAATTTGTTCTTGACGTTGACTACTATCTAAACCGTAAATATTAGCGAAAAAATTGAGATTTTCGGTACAGGATAATGTTTTATATAGTAGGTTTTCTTGAGGTGCAATACCTATTAATGGTTTAGTATATTCAGAAATAGGCTGATTATTTAAAGTAATGTACCCGCTATCAGCTTGGAGTAAATTACAAATAATATTAATAGTGGTGGTTTTTCCAGCACCATTAGCACCTAATAAACCGTATATTTCCCCACTGTCAATATTTAAGCTGAGGTTATTTAAGACTTTTCTTGTACCGTAGGTTTTATTGAGATTTTTGATTTTCAACATAGGATTTATTATTGTTATATTGTTATTATACAATATCCAGACCCCCGAATTCTCACGCAGATCCCGGACTTCTTGAAGAAGTCCGGGATCTTAATACTTCATAATCTTCTTTCTACTATTAACATTCGTTTATACGATAACCAACCACAAATTATCATCACGATCGCAAAAATTAATAAAAATCCTAAATGTGATTGAATGTCTACTATTTTATCTCCTTTTGCCCATACTCCTAGTAATGCTTCATTCATGTGATATATGGGATTATATTTAGCAATATTTAACAACTTTTCAGGAAATAATGAAGTTGGTAAAAACGCTCCTCCTAAAATTAATAATGGTACTCCAAAAGCTGCTACTAACGCATTAACATCTTCTATCCTTCTGGCTAATTGTGTTCCTAAGATAAATCCTAACCCAACATAGGCTATAATGCTCAAAAGAATAATCATTAAACCTAATATTATTGAACCTTTGAATGTACTTCCCCAAAAAGCTGTTATGGTGTAAACTAGTAATGTTTGACCTATACCAATGCTAGTATGAGCGAGGAATATTCCTAAAAAGTAAGATGTACCACTTAATGGTGAAATAAACAATCTTTTTAATGTTTGTTGTTCCCTTTCTGCTACTACCGTCGCTACACTTCCTCCTAAACAACTAAAAAATAGTGCTGCTCCCACTAATGTAGATGGTGCTGCATTTTCTAAAGCTACTGTTAAGGTTAACTTTGCTCTTTCTGCTAAAATAAATCCATTGATAAATAATATGGATATGGGAAAAATGCACCAAAAAATTAAACTGCGCCTGCGTCGTAACAGTTCGATTAAAATGCGTTGAGTCACTGCTGTGGCTTCTTGCCAATATTTCATTTTTAAGGACATCTTGACGAATTTTTAGAGATTTGATGTAAACAGGACTTACGCAACTGGCACATTGGTAGGGTGTGGTTCGACAAGCTCACCAACCATGTCATACAGTATAAATCATGTAAATAACCAAGTTGTTGGTATCTGACGCACCCACTCAACAGATTTTTTAGTGCGACGCTTGCGTAAGTCCTAGTAAAATTTGATTTTAACTGCTATAGTACTATAAATCATCTTGGGCAAATTTTGCAGTAATTTTCACTGGTTATCTATGACTTTATTTCAATTATCTACCATTTCTCGACGCACTTTATTAAAATTATGTGGTATTGGTGTTGTGGTTGGATTAACAGGTTATTCACGGTTTAATAAACCTCAACCTACTATTTTTCAACTTGATACTTTAGAATTACCCAAAGTATTAAATAACATCAATAATCAGAAAACGGTAGTGGTAATTGGTGGAGGTTTAGCTGGTTTAGCTTGTAGTTATGAGTTGGTTAAACGTGGTTTTAATGTCACTCTTTTAGAAAAATCTCCCCAATTGGGAGGAAAAATTGCTAGTTGGGAAATAGAAGCAGTGGGAGAAACTTTTAAAATGGAACATGGGTTTCATGGTTTCTTTCCTCAATATTATAATTTGAAGAGTTTAGTGTCAGAATTAGCAATTGAAAATAATTTTAAGTCTTTAGATTTTTATTCCGTTGTTTATCGAGGTTCTCAATATCAACCGGAGGTTTTTCGTCCTAGTAATTCGGCTTTTCCTTGGAATATTGTAGATTTAGCGATCGCATCTCCAAATCGGTTAAAATGGGGTATTAACCTGACTAAACTTAAGCATTTACAAGTTTTTCAAGCTATCACAGGTTTTCAAAAAGATAAGAATTATCAAAGGTTTGATCATATCTCTGTTGCTGACTGGGTAAAGTCAGAATTTCCCCAAGGTTTATATGATTTATATTTTCTACCTTTTGCTAAATCAAGTTTAAATGCACCTGATTTAATGAGTGTGGGGGAATTAATGCAGTTTTTCCATTTTTACTTTTTTGGTAATCCTGAAGGTTTAGCTTTTAATGGTACAACTGATGATATGGGAACAAGTTTAGTAACCCCTATTGCTAATGCTATTCAAGCAAATGGTAAAATTATCACTGATGTTAATGTGAGTGAAATTATCACGGAAAATGGGCAAATTTCAGGAATCAAATATTATCTAGGAAGTCAACAACAAAATACTTCTTTTTCAGTGGTTAAAAATAACAATATTCAGGATCAAACTGGTGAATATTATGGTAGTGCGGATGAAGTTTTTGCCGTTTTACCTAATAATGAAGAAGCTATTTCTTTAACCTGTACTCATCAAGGATGTACTGTGAAAAAATCTGAGGATGGTAATTTTCATTGTCCTTGTCATGGTGCTATTTTTGATGCTGAGGGTAAAGTGGTTAAAGGTCCTGCAAAACGAGATTTACAAAGATTTAAAATCACAGGAAAACAAGATGATCAAATTTCTCTAGTGGGAAATGATCAAATAACTACAAAACCAGAAGTTATTAATGCAGATTATTATGTAATTGCTACGGATGTTCCGGGAGTTCAACAATTATTTAAACGGATAACTGGGGAAATTGATGAAACTGTAAAATTACAAGTTGAAAATCTAAAAATAGCTGATCCTTTTGCAGTTTGTCGTTTTTGGTTTGATCAAGATTTTGATTGGCCACATAGCAATTTTACCTCCCTTTCAGGATATGAATTAACAGATAGTATTACTCTCTATCATCGTATTCAAACACAATTTATAGAATGGTCACAAAAAACTGGAGGAAGTGTCATAGAATTACACGCATATTGTTATAAAGATCAACAATTTCCTACCCAGGAAGACTTATTAAATACTTTTGAAAAGGAACTTTATCAAATAGTACCAAAATTGCAACAAGCGAATATTTTACATCGGGAAATAGTCAACCAACATAATTTTTCTGGATATCCACCAAATAGTTATAAAAATAGGCCAGAAAGTAGCAGTAATATTGCTAACTTATTTTTTGCTGGTGATTGGGTAAAAATGCCTTTTCCCTGTGGTTTAATGGAAAGAGCAGTAAGTAGTGGTTTAGTAGCAGCTAATGAGATTTTACATCAAGAAGGGTTACAAAGAAGACCTCTTTTAACTGTTAATCCTGAAGGTTTATTGAAGGTATAATATGAGGGGAAAATAGGGAATTGTCAAAGGCTAAGGCAGAACAATCTTACCAGGAATGTGGGAAAGCAGTTGAGTTTGTTTTGAGTGGGGAATTTTAGGGTGTCTACTGAAATATGTACAAAGTGAGACACCCTACAACAATTAAACACTAACAATTTTTGTAAGTTGCTTACATACGCATTGAGCATAGCCAAGAATACGTTGAGTTTCATCCCGAATTTGGTTAATTTTCTGACGTTCAGCTTCAGTCATTGCTTCTTGTCGTCCCCGTTTATCGCTCAGTTCTGTAAGAGTTTTTTGGGTATTGTCTAATAGTGCATCTACCTCTTGACGTAGGGTTTGTTTTAGCACTTCAAAAGTAGTTGTAATCTGATCATCTATTTTTTGCTCTAGTCGTTGCTCTCGAATGTGCTTGTCAAGTTCTTCTAAAGTTTTTTCTATGTAATTTTTTCGGTAGTTTTCTACAAGATCATCAGCAAATATCTTACTTGCTAATCCACCTCCTGTAAAAATAGACACAACACCAACAGCAAGTAAAAGAGGTAAAGTTATCGGTGCGCCTAGAAGACCAGCTACCATTCCAACACCAAAAAAAGTACCGAAACTAGCCGCAGCCCCAACAGCAGCACCTTTTAATCCTGCTGCACGATATCCTGACCAAATACCACCAAATCCTGTAAATACTGATAGAGCTATAGTGATTGCTTCTGCTGCTGCACTGGTTTTGCGGTTGGAACTTACCTCAACTTGAACAAATTGCATTTCAATGTTTGTTATTGCTTGTCCAACGGATTGAGCAAAATCTTGTAATCGCTCAACTTCTTTGTCTATTCCTTTCTGAATTTCATCTTCAATTTTCTGAGATATTTTATCTGTGCGATGTCGCAGAGCATTTTCGACTGTCTTACTTAGCTTATTAGCTAGAGATTTTTTAGTATTATCATTTTTTACTTCTCTTGGCTCTATTTTTGTGTCTCTAATTGCTTCCTCTGCTGCTTGTTGTAATTCAGTAGACAAATTATAGATTAAAGGACGAACTAATAATTTCACATTAGCAGCAGCACCATCAATTAGCCTAAGTTCCTTAGTCTGTCTTTCCCTAATAGCTGCAATCTCAGCTACACTTTTTTCATAAGCTGCTTGAAACTCTTCTTGCTGCATTGCCAAAGCACTTTCTTGGATGCTAATAGTAGTAAGAATTTCTTTAGATGAAGTAATTACACGATTAGTTGCTACTTCCAGAAGAATTACACCTTTCTCTTGAATGAGAACTTTTTCCAATGCTACTTCAAATTGCTTAAATCCACTTTGAAATAGTAAATTCTGATCACCTTTTTGTTTCGCTTCTAAAGCCTGTTTAATATAAATACCAAACACTTTAGGAGTGCCAATTTTTTGTTTATAGATTGTATACTCTTCCGAATCTTTACCAAATTGATTCTCAGCCCGTTCTAGTACATATTTTTGAATCCTACTCTTTACATTCTCAAGTATACGCTCTCTTTGTTCAGGAGTATAACCGTCCCAGATATTGACAACAAAAATAACCCGTCCTAAATCATTTGTTAGTAACTTGTTTTCTAGCAAATCTCTTTCAAATTGAGAAAAAGGTGACTGACCTAAAATAATCATAATAGCTGCGTCAACTTGGGGTAAAACTGACAGAGTAACCTCAGTCATATTCTCGTCATCATTTAACCCTGGTGTATCAATAACGTCAATATTATTTTGACAATAAGGTATGGGATAATAAACAATTGCTTCTTTAATTGATTCGGCAGTAATTTCAGATTCTGGTGTTAACTTAGTAACGTAATCATTTAGTTTTTCAATGGGAATTTGCTCTTGATTACCGTCTTTAAAAATAATTTTCACTTCTGGCTTTATACCATAAGTAACTCGATTTAGTGTAGCAGAACAAGGCAAAATATCAGAAGGTAAAATTTCCTGACCGAGAAGAGCATTAATAAAGGTACTTTTCCCACGTTTAAATTCACCAACTACAGCAATAGAAGAAGTGCTTTGTTTAATCCGTTGTAAAACATCATCAATTAATACAACTGATTTTGTGAGATTTAATTTTTGAGAAAAACTTCGCAATTTTTCTAAATGACTCTCTAGCGCGCGCTCGGTTTTTTTACACTCTAAAACAGAATCAAGAGAATTAGGTGGATTTATAGATGTCATGGTTTTGTTTATCCTGGTAAATATATTTGATTGTATCGTAGAAAACTGGAATTTATACTCTGAGTAGGCAAAATTTTTCAGAAAGTTTTTTAGCGTCGTCTAAAACCTGATTAACTTTCTCTTTCTTATGAATAATTTCTTGCTGCTCAACCATTATTTTAGTTTCAAGTTTTGCATAATTTTCTACCATTTGATTGTGAATATTATCTAATATTGGTTTAACCTCGTTCATTAATAAAATTTGTACTTCTTCTAATCCATAACAGGCTTGATAAACATAGCTATTTACAGCTTGATTAACATTCATTAATCTTAATTGATTATCAATTTCTGCGATTACTTGAGATAGATAGTTTTCTTTAAATTTCTCATTTCTCATATTATCACCAACTGCTGCACCAATATATCCTCCAATTACACCTCCCAATGGACCTAATAATGAGAAACCAATGGTAGCACCAGTAGTAGTTGCAATACCACTTGCCTCCTTTGTAAATACAAAGATTTCAGATTTTGAAGAAAACGAAAGCGATAAGTTAATTAACTGTTTTTGGTTAAATGCTTCAAGAGATTTATTCAATTTATATCGAATATTATCTATAGCTTTTTTATTAATTGTTTCCGATGATCCTAAATCATTTATTGCGTTATTTAGCTGCGGAATATCTTTTTCAAATAAATCAATAAAATCCTTGACTTGTAACCATGCTGTACTTAATGCTTGTTCAGTTTCTGATTGAATTTTATTAGCTAATTCTATTGTTGCAGTTTGCAAATAATTTGATACTCTTTCAGCCAAATTCTTCTCTTCGTTAATATTTAAAATACTTGATTCGATAATCAGTTTAGAAATTTGTTTGAGATTCTTCTCTAGTTGAAAATATGATGTGGTTATCTGTTGTTTAATACTGGTGAGTATCACATTAATTGATTGTAGAACTTCCGACAAGAGACGAATAAGCAAGGTAATTTCATTGTTGATACTTTTACTCGATACATTGAATTTTAATTGCTTCTGTTTTAGCATAGATTCTTGTTCAAGAATAATTTTCATAATTTCCTGACTCCAGTTAATTATCCGATTATTGGTGACTTCTAATTGTATTAATCCTCTCTGCTGATTAATCAACGTTTTTAGAGCATATTCAAAATTACCAAATAAACTCTTGTCGAGTAATTTTTGATTACGAGATTGTTTAGCTTGTAAGGCTTCAAATGCAGAAATCCCAAAAATTTTAAAATTGCCAATTTTTCTTAGATTATTTGGAGGATTTAATTGTTGTTCAGCCCAATCTTTAACGCACTTCTTTATACGGTTTTTAATTAAGCCAATTACTTTTATCGCATCTTCAGGAGATGGAAAAACATCTATTCTATTTACTACAAATAGCACATGATTTATACCATTTTCTAGTAGTGTATTTGTAAAAAATTCACCTTCCGATATACTAAAAGGTGATTGGGCAGAAATTACCATAATTACTAAATCACATTGATTGATCATAGTATAAGTTACATTGGTCATTTCTTCGTCGTCACTTAATCCTGGAGTATCAATAATTTCGACATTGTTTTGACAATATGGTATTGGATAATAGACAATTGCTTCTTTAATTGTTGCGGCTGTAGCTTCTGATTCTGAAGTCAATTTTGTAACATAATTAGACAATTCTAGAATTTCAATTTCTTGTGCGCTACCATCTTTAAAAGCAACTTTTGCTGCTGGTTTTAAACTATAAATAATTCGTCCAGGAGTAGCAGTAGTAGCTAAAATATCTGAAGGTAATATTTCTTGTCCTAATAAAGCATTAATAAAGGTACTTTTACCACGATTAAAGTCCCCTAATACAACCATTTTGAAGGAATTGTTTTCAATTCGGTTGAGAGATTCACTAATCATTTCAACTAAATTTGTTAGATTTAATTCTTGAGATAAATCTTGTAGATACTTCAGAGAAGATATAATTTTTAGTAGCGATTGTCTATAATCTATAGAGAATGAAGTTCTGGGTGGACTCATAGCTAATCTTTAGTTCTTGCAATTGTTCAGTATTTACTCAATTATAAGTGTAATTTTATCATTAATTGTTGTGGATTTAGAGCTTACGCTCGTATACTAAAGTATACTTGCCGTAGTACCATGCCAACAAACTTATACTTTGGTAACAGCGAATTTTTCCTAAGTTACGCTATCAAACAACTAAAAACCCACACTTTAGATCAACAATGGGCAAACTTCAACTATACAGAATACCCCCCAGAATCTAAAGAAACCATTCCTCAAGCATTATCCAATATTTCCCTTGGGTAACATTTTTACCCTAAAACAGATTTTTGGAGTGATACAGTTATTACAGGTATAATATGAGGAGAGAATAGGAAATAGGAGAAAATATGTCTTTACAAATGACTATTAACTACCCAGAAACTTTACCGGATGCTGTTGGTAAAACTAGAGAACAATTTGAAACAGAATCAAAATGGGCAATGGCTGTTAAACTTTATGAAATGAAGCTAATTTCTTCTGGTATGGCTGCTACATTATTAGGAGTAGATAGAGTGACTTTTATTCTCAAACTCCATGAATATGATGTTCCTTTAATTGATCTTACTGAAGAAGAATTATTATCAGATTTAAACAATTTTAGCTGATTACTGAATGCTAATTACTGTTTAATTCCTACCCATTGAGTCACACAAGACATACTTTTCCATCCTAAAAATTTACCAATAGGTTCACCTCTTTGGATGCCAATTTTGATAAAATCTCCTCCTACCTGTTCATACCATTCATAAAGTCTTTTTTCCCCTTCCAATGTCACCACATTTACCACCATTTTCCCGCCATTTCTTAACGCATTCCAACAAAATTCTAACACTCCTGATGCTGTCACTCCTCCACCAATAAAAACCGCATCTGGTTGAGGTAAATTTTGTAAAGTTGGCAAAATTTCTGGTACTTTTCCGGCTATAATTTGTAAATTGGGAGTACCCAAATTATTGGCATTGTTGACTATATAATTGATTCTAGTAGGATTTTGTTCAATAGCGATCGCTTGACATCTGGTATTACTCCGCATCCACTCTATAGAAATTGAACCACAACCGGCTCCCACATCCCATAACAATTGACCAGGTAAAGGTGCTAAACTCGATAATGTTACGGATCTAATTTCTCGTTTTGTTAATTGTCCGTCATGAATAAACGCATTATCAGGTAAGCCAGGAAATCTGGAAAAACCGCTTATTCCCAGATTTGCGATACATTCAACAGCTACGATATTCAAAACCGCAATTTCTGTTTTTGAGCAATTAGCGGCTAAGTCAGATATTATACATTCATTACTACCTCCCAAATTTTGCAACACAGTTATTTTACTATTTCCATAACCGCGACTTGTCAAGACTTGGGCTATATCTCTAGGAGTATTTTTACCTGAACTTAAAACTAATAGTTTAGCATGAGGATAAATATGATAATTAATTGTATCCAAAGGGCGACCGCATAAACTTAAATATTCCACATCTGTAAAAGACCATCCCAAACGAGAACAAGCTAAAGAAAAAGCGGAAAGATGGGGAATAATTGTAATTTCATCAATAGGGATATATTTAATAATAGTTGAGCCTATACCATAACACATTGGGTCGCCACTAGCTAAAATGCAAATAGATTGACCACGAAGTTTAATAATATCTTGAATAGAATCATCAAAGGGAGATTTCCAAGGTATGATTTGACGATGATCATTAGGTAAGATATCCGATATCATTTGTAAATGACGTTTACCACCCATGATAATATTAGCTTGGTTAAGAACAGAACGAGCGATCGCACTTAAACCATCTATACCATCTTCACCAATACCGATAATTGTTAACCATTTTTGCATAATTGAGAACTGAAAATTATAAATTAGTAGATAGTATTAAATAGGATAACCTAGTAATATACCAACAAGATCCCCGACTTCTTAAAGAAGTCGGGGATCTGACTCTGACAAACTACTCGCAATTTTACCAATTATGAACCAGTCAAATGATATTGGCATACTAGAAAAGTTTGTGAACACAGTGATGGGGGTAAAACCTGGAAATAAACAACAGTCACTCAATACATCTAGTACAAAGGAATTAGATATTAAGGCAGTTTTAGTGTATACATTAGGCACTATTCTACAAATAGGAGTGATGGTTTTAGTATTACTAGGAATGGAGAAATTAACTACATTAATTGATAGTAATTCCTCACTTCCTAGCTGGGTTAGTACCTTAATAACCGGATTATTTTTTGGTTTATTAAGTATTCGTTCTCGCATTTTTTCCCTTTTAGATAATACCCGTTCTCGGACAACTTATGATCAAGTAATTAGACCAAGATGGTCTCCTCCACCATTAGTATTTCCCATAGTTTGGATGATCATTGCTGTTTTACGAGTTATTTCTTCTGGGTTAATTTGGCAAGCAATGAATCATCAATTTTTAGTATTACCTTTAATTTTGTTTGTGATACATTTAGCTTTAGGTGACACTTGGAACACAATTTTTACTGTAGAAAAAAGATTAGGTGCTGCTGTTCCTGTGGTGATTTTAGGACCTTGGTTATCTGCCATATTAGTAACAATAATTTATTGGGAAACAGTTCCTTTAGCGGGAATAATTTTATCTTTTTCCTGTGTATGGTTAACCATTGCTTCTGTTTTAGTTTTTAGAATTTGGCAATTAAATGGTTCAGAACCATTGTATCCTTTAAAATTAGCCAATGTCGAGAAATAAATAGTTAATATTTATCTTGAAAGGCACAAAAATCTCGCATTTCATGTACATTAAAAATGGTAGAAAATTAATTATTCTCTACCATATAACTTTTGAAGACACTTGTATAAAATCAGGAAAGCATGAAACTATGAAAGGACTGTGGTTAGAAAATAATGAATTACAATTAAAAACAGATATTCCTCTCCCGGAAATTCTCCCAGGAGAGGCTTTGGTGCGGGTTTTAAAAGCAGGAATTTGTAATACTGATTTAGAATTGATTAAAGGTTATTATCCCTATACAGGAATTATCGGCCATGAATTTGTGGGTATTGTAGAAACAGGTCCGCAGGAGTTAATAAATAAACGGGTTGTGGGAGAAATTAATGCAGTTTGTGGCTATTGTCATTATTGTCAAAGTGGTAATTCTAGTCATTGCGAAAATCGCACAGTTTTAGGTATTGTCAACCGTAATGGTGCGTTTGCAGAATATCTATCTTTACCTATTAAAAATTTGCATTTAGTACCAGAAAATGTTTCTACAGCAGCAGCAACTTTTACTGAACCAATAGCAGCAGCTTTAGAAATTCAACAGCAAATTTCATTAACTTCTCAACATCAAGTTTTAGTAGTAGGAGATGGTAAATTAGGACAATTAGTAGCCCAAACTTTAGCATTAACTGGTTGTGATTTATTTGTGGTAGGAAGACATCGAGAAAAATTAGTAAATTTAGAAAATCGAGGAATTAAAACTGGTTTAGTGGATGTAGTAAAGGAGAAAAGTTTTGATATTACAGTTGATTGTACAGGAAATCCTCAAGGTTTTGCGATCGCTCGTCGGGCTTTACGTCCTCGTGGTATTTTAGTTTTAAAAAGTACCTATTCTGGAAATCTTAATGTAGATATTTCTTCCTTAGTAGTGGATGAAATTACTATGATAGGTTCTCGCTGCGGTCCGTTTACTCCAGCCTTGGAATTATTAGCAAATAAAAAGGTAGATGTTCAACCTTTAATTAATAGTTGTTATCCTCTTTCTCAAGGATTAGAGGCTTTTGAAAAAGCCAAAACAAAGGGGGTTTTGAAAGTGTTGCTAGAAATAAACTAGTGCAGTGATCTTGCTTCCATCCCCTATGGAAATTAAACAAGCAACAGCTTATCCCCAAATTCTTTCAGTAGTCGGGGATATTCTTATTGAGAATTTGCTCAAAAATAACAAACATATTAAGATAACAAAAGTTCATACTTGATCAAATTTGAGGAATTGATAACCATGACCTTAACAACAGCAAAAAGTCCACAATTTACCAAAAAAACATGGATTTGGCAAAATTATCAAATTCAATATACTGTTATGGGTAGTGGTCAACCATTGGTACTAATTCATGGTTTTGGTGCATCTATTGGTCATTGGCGGAAAAATATTCCTGTTTTAGCTAATGCTGGTTATCAAGTATTTGCTATAGATTTATTAGGATTTGGTGATTCAGAAAAAGCCGTGATTGATTATAGCATGGATGTGTGGGTTAACCTTGTAAAAGATTTTTATGATACCCATATTCAAAGACCAACCATATTTATTGGTAATTCCATTGGCGCGCTTTTAAGTTTAATAATTGTAGCAAAATATCCTGAAATTGCCGCCGGAGGTGTACTCATAAATTCAGCAGGTGGTTTAAGTCATCGTCCCCAGGAATTAAACCCCATATTGCGATTTATTATGACAACGTTTCATAAATTAGTTACTCATCCTGTTACTGGTCAATTTGTATTTGATCGTGTGCGTCAAAAATCACAAATTAGGAGAACATTATATCAAGTTTACAGCGATCGCAATACGGTTACAGATGAATTAGTTGATATTCTTTATGATCCATCTTGTCATCCGGGAGCAAAAGAAGTTTTTGCGTCTATTTTGACAGCACCTCCAGGTCCTACTCCTGATGAACTATTACCAAAAGTTACATCTCCATTATTAGTAATTTGGGGTGAAAACGACCCTTGGACACCAATTTCTGGTGCGAAAATTTATGAAAATGCTAGGGAAAATGGTCAAAATATCCAAGTTATTCCTATCCCTAATGCTGGTCATTGTCCCCATGATGAAGTACCTGAAATTGTCAACCAACAAATTCTTAATTGGTGTAATAATCTAGGATTTAATAACTAGCACAAATAATGTTTTTGGGAAGTTGTGATTTTCAGAAGTGGGAATTTTTACAACTTCCACTGTCAGTCGTATTTTACAGTAGCGCAAGCATCTTGCTTGCATTATTTATCCGTTATCCCAGCAAATTATAACAAATTATAATATTTATAAAGAAATAGCTAAATCTATCTGTGAATATTGCTGAATAATTCAACTTTGGCTAAACTAAATGTAATCAAAATGTAATTGTAATAAATATCAAGGTGTACAAAAAAATGAACTTAGTCAAGTTACAACCTAGAGCAGCATTAAATAAAGCATTTCTGAAAATTAACCCCTTGAGAAATGACATTGAAAATTTTAAAACTCATTTACAAAACCTACTTGATAAAATAAATGAAGCGGAATCTGAGGAATTTCATAAAAATCTCATTTCTGATTTTTTAAAGCATACTTTTTATGGTACAAATCATTTTATTAATACTAAGGGTAAAAATGATTTAGTTATTCATAATGGTAAAGATGCTAAAAGTAATGTAGGGGTAATTTTAGAATTTAAAAAGCCAAATAATAAAGGTGAAATGTTAAAGGAGG
>NZ_JACJPV010000046.1 GCF_014696225.1 Anabaena sp. FACHB-1237
CAACTGGTATGAAGTACAGAGGAATCTGTTTACTTTAGTTGTACGTGAGCATATTTTTGCTAATCTTAATAGCGATCGCATGATCTAGAATACATAGATAATGTTTTTTGTCAATGCGTAAGTCCTATAAAAGAACGAATTATTTCCTTAATTCCTTCATCTGCGTGTTTTGCTGCTAGTTTCCAAAAACCAGGATAACTCATCACTTCGGCAAAATCTCTTAAATCAAAATCGGTTTTTTTATAACCTTCCCGCTTCAAACTTAAAACCGCATTTGGCCCAGCATGAACTGTATGATCAATCATCCTGGTAAAATGAACCCCTAAAAACGGAAAGTCCGGGTTAGGAACTGGATAAATGAGAGTTTTAACCAAATAGCGTTTTTCCGGTACTAATTCGTAATATTCACCGCGAAAGGGAACGATTTTAGCCTGGGAGTTAAGGTTATTTAATTGTGCAATGCGATCGCTATGTAATCCGGCACAATTAATAATAAATTTAGTTTCAAAATGTCCCTGATTTGTTTCTAAAACTTGATAGTTACCTTTTTTGATAATTCTTAAAACACGAGTATTAAGACGTAAATCTCCCCCTTGTTCAGCAATTAACTCCGCATATTTTAAACAAACCTGTTTATAATTCACAATTCCTGTAGATAAAACCTTAATTCCTCCCACACAACTAACATGAGGTTCAATTTCCTTAACAGCTTCTGGAATAATCCTTTCCACAGGAAGACCATTTTGTAAACCACGTTTATAGAGATTTTCTAAGGCAGGTAATTCATCTGCACTAGTGGACACAATCACCTTACCACAAATTTCATGATCAATATTATATTTCTCGCAAAAGTCCACCATAGAACGACTACCATCACGGGAAAATTTAGCCTTAAAACTGCCTGGTTTATAATAAATACCAGAATGAATCACACCGCTATTATTTCCTGTTTGGTGAAATGCCCATTGACTCTCTTTTTCTACCACTAAAATTCGCGCACTAGGGTACTTTTTACCTAAAAACATTCCCGTAGAAAGTCCGACAATTCCCCCACCAATAATTGCAAAATCGTACATAGTTTTAGCTTCCAATTACCTGCCAATAATTTTAATTACCTATGTTACCAAACTTTCCAAGGAGCTTTACTACTTTGCCATAAATCCTCCAAATAATTCTTATCTCTTAAAGTATCCATTGGTTGCCAAAAGCCATCATGTTTATAAGCAGATAATTGTTGTAATTCTGCTAATTTTTCTAAAGGTTCTTTTTCCCACACAGTGGCATCATCACTAATAAAATCAATTACTTGGGGTTCAAGCACAAAATAACCGCCATTTATCCAAGCACCATCACCTTCAGGTTTTTCCTTAAAAGTAGTAATTTTAGTTTGTTCATGTCCTAAAGAAATCGCTCCAAATCTACCAGCAGGTTGCACAGCACTTAATGTGGCTAATGTTTTTTGTTCTTGATGAAATTTAATCAATTCAGTAATATTAATATTGCTCACACCATCACCATAAGTAAAACAAAAACTTTCATTACCAATATGTTCCTGAACTCGTTTTAAACGTCCTCCAGTCATAGCATTATCACCCGTATCTAATAAAGTTACCCGCCAGGGTTCTGCATATCCACAATGAACATTCATCTGATTAAATCTCATATCAAAAGTCACATCAGACATATATAAAAAGTAATTAGCAAAATACTCTTTAATGATGTAGCCTTTATAGCCACAACAAATGATAAAATCATTAATACCATGACTAGAATAAGTCTTCATAATGTGCCATAAAATTGGTTTTCCACCAATTTCTACCATCGGTTTAGGTTTAATACTAGTTTCTTCACTCAACCTTGTACCCAAACCACCTGCTAAAATCACTGCTTTCATTTTATTACCTCAAAATCTTTACAATTTACAGATAATTCTCTGACTTTTTACAATCAGGATAAAATGCACAATAGACATCCCTAAGAATTACAATCTTTTTACAGTAGATTAGACTTCTAGCCTGATTTCTACAAGATGTCTAATAATCACCAAAAATTTAGTTAAGTTTTACCTAACTCTTAATTTTTGTTTCCTAATGCCATAAACATAATTTATATATAAATTCCCACTAATTAATGAAGAAAAGGTAAATTATGATATTTTCTCTGTAAATTATTGATAAACATCTAATAACTTGATGCTATTTTTTCTTACATTTACTAGCAATTAGAAATCACGTCTACACAGACAAAATCTGACTACGCAGGTTAGAAATCCATTCGTGTTTGATTAGTGTAGTAGCGAATTATATTCGCCCTTTTAAAACTACCAGTATTTTATTCTCAATTTCTCAAAAACTAAGTTAAAATCATACCAGTATATCAGAGTATGATCATGGCACACCGTAGAGAAAACCAAAATCATTGCCAAATATTAGCCCTAACTTTTCTCAGTGTATGCTTTAGTTTAGGTCTGAGTATTGGTGTTACTATCCAATTTGGGAGAGTACAAAAATTAAATGCTACCACCATAGAAACACCAGCTATAGAAACACCAACAGAAATACCCGATTCAGATAATAACACCAATCAAGAAAATAACCCAGAGAAAATCATCACCATTAAAGCCGTAGGTGATATAATTCCTGGTACAAACTTTCCCAGTCATAGATTACCAAAAGATCCCGATCAATTACTACCCCAAACTGTCAGAGCATATCTCACAAGAGCCGATATAGTATTTGGTAACTTTGAAAGTAATTTAACCAATCATCCTTACAGCAGCAAAAATATTAATAATGCACAAACTTTTGCTTTTCGTTCTCCACCAAGTTACGCCAAATTGTTTGCCAATGCAGGATTTAACATCTTTAACATTGCCAATAATCATACAATGGATTTTGGTAAAATAGGTTTTCAAGACACAATAGAAAACCTAAATTCTGTAGGTATTAAAACACTAGGACATAAAAATCAGATTCTTTATGTAGAACATCAAAAAGTCAAAATTGCCATGATTGGTTTTACTACCTATAACCTATACAATTCTGTTCATGACTTAAATACAGCCAAAAATCTTGTTAAACAGGCTGAAAAAAATGCCGATATAGTCATAGTTTCTATGCAAGTAGGAGCAGAAGGAACTAATGCAATGCACGTTAAAGATCAAACCGAATATTTCTATGGGGAAAATCGCGGTAACTCGGTTCAATTTGCCCGTAAAATGATTGATACAGGAGCAGATTTAGTATTAGGCCATGGGCCCCATGTACCCAGAGCAATAGAACGTTATCAAGGTAAAATAATCGCCTATTCATTAGGTAATTTCATCGGTTATAAAACTCTATCTACCACTGCCCAAACAGCTTATTCTATGATCTTAGAAGTTAAACTTAACTCCCAAGGTGATTTAATATCGAGTAAAGTAATTCCCATCCACATTAATAAACAAGGTATTCCACAATTAGATCCCTATTTCCGCACAGTGGGATTGTTAAAGTACCTCAATGATCATGACTTTCCTAAAGGTAACATAACTTTTAATCAAAAAGGACAAATTATAGATAAAATACCATCAACAATTGCTGACAATAATTGACAATAACAACAAGATACCCGAGTTATTAAAGAATTCGGGTATCTGACTCTTGGGATTAGTATATAATGAATGGAAACTGCTGTTTTATTTTCATAAAATCACCTTATCATCTTTTATGATCATCACTTTTATAGTTGCTTGGATAGTATTTGTCATCTTGTTAAAAATTGTCAAAACCACTATTAAAACTGCTGTTACCTGTGCAGCTATCATAGTATTATTATACTTAGGTTTTGGCGTAACACCCCAAGATATTTGGCATAAAATTACTGAGTTAACTCAACAATTTTCGCAGCCATCTGGACGTTAATAATTAGAAATCTCCAGAAATTAGGTTTTCCCCTAGACAGATTAAGGGTTTCAGTTTCTTTTTCGGAGATGTCTATTGACAATTGGGCGTTGCTGAACTCAGGTATGAAATTAAGAAATTCAAAATTTGCAACTTTGCATCTAACGCATTAAAATTGCTTAGACTCGCTGATACAAAAAATAAATATCATACTCCAATTCAGCAACGCCAATAATTCCTATTATTTGGATAGGGAGTAACCAAAATCTACAGATAAAGGGTAAAACTTTCCTATTCGAGCCACCCAGCCACAAAGAAACGCGCTACAACCAACCTTACTAGGCTTAGAATAGCCAGATAAATAAAATGGACAGTATTGGATTCGAACCAACGGCCTCACCCATGTCAAGGGTGCGCTCTAACCAACTGAGCTAACCGTCCTTGATCACACAGTTACCAAATCTATCATATACTCTAAAATATGTCAACAAAAGAAATCAAGAAAAAATTAGATAAATGATTTATCCTAATGACGCTATTATCAATCAAACTTGTGATTCTATTCTGACCCGCGCTTTACAAGGTTTTGATATATCCCCAGAGGAAGCGGTAATTTTATTAAAGCAGAGTGATCCACAAGCGATACCTTCGGCGAGCGACACCATCGCACAAATTCAATTTACAGCCGATCAACTTAGAAAAACTCAAGCTGGGGATATTGTCACCTATATCATTAACCGGAATATTAATTTTACCAACATTTGTGAACAACATTGTAGTTTTTGTGCATTTCGTAGAGATAATCGTGATACTGATGCTTATTGGTTAAATTGGGGACAAATTTTAGAAAAAGCTGCGGATGCGGTAGAACGCGGTGCTACTGAAATATGTATGCAGGGAGGATTAAACCCTCAAGCTAAAATTAATGATAGTGCGTTAAGTTACTACATTAAACTGGTGGAAACTATTAAAACCGAATTTCCTAAATTACATTTACACGCTTTTTCACCTCAAGAAATACAGTTTATAGCGAGAATGGATGGAATTAGTTATGGTGATGTAATTATAGCATTGCGGGACGCTGGACTGGGTTCAATACCAGGAACCGCAGCAGAAGTTTTAGATGATGATGTGCGGAAAATACTCTGTCCTGAAAAAATTACCAGCGCGACATGGTTAGAAATTGTCACTACTGCCCATCAATTAGGTATATATACCACGAGTACAATGTTATCAGGACACATTGAAACGCCAGAACAACAAGTTATACATTTAGAAAAATTGCGATCGCTCCAAAAAACTGCTATAGAAAAAGGATATCCTGCCAAAATCAGCGAATTTATATTGTTACCGTTTGTGGGACAGGAAGCACCCAAACCTTTGAAAAAACGGGTAGGTAGAGATCAGCCTATTTTAGAAGATGCGTTATTATTAACTGCTGTAGCCAGAATATATTTAGGTAAATATATTCCTAACCATCAACCCAGTTGGGTAAAATTAGGACTCGCAGGAGCTACGGAAGCGTTAACATGGGGATGTAATGATATTGGTGGTACATTAATGGAAGAACATATTACCACAATGGCTGGGGCAGTGGGTGGAACTTGCATGGAGGTAGAAACTTTACAACAGGCGATCGCTTCTCTTGATAGACCCTTTAAAGAAAGAAACACATTATATCAATTACTCTAAATGCTGAAATCTGAAAGCTGACTACTGACAGCTTTTTTCACTTTTAGGGAGATTTGATCCCAAATCAAGATAGGATAGATTGTAATTTACGTATTGAATTAATGCTTATGAAGCGGTATTTTTCGCGTCTACTTGCCCTAGTTTTAGTTGTAGCAGTTGGTTTATACGGCTGTAGTGGTAGTCCAGATAGTTTAACTGGGGATTATCGCCAAGATACCTTAACTGTAGTCAATGTCATCAGACAAGCTATAGAATTAACTCCAGAGTCTTCTAACAAGGCGGCTATTCAAGCTGAAGCTAAACAGAAAATTAATGATTTTTCAGCACGTTATCAACGTAATAACTCTGTTACTACCCTAAGTTCCTTTACCACTATCAGAACAGCACTTAACTCTCTTGCTGGATATTACAGTTCTTATCCTAATCGTCCTTTACCAGAAAAACTTAAACAACGTTTAGCTAAAGAATTACAACAGGTAGAAACAGCTTTAAATCGTGGTGCTTAAAATCAACTATACATGATGATTTTTTCACAATTTCTTTAATGTTCCCCGTCCTATACAGGGATGGGGTTAATTAACGGTTAACTACTGTTAAATAATATTTACTTATTGAAAATAACAATTTTGTTCTGGTGGTGCATATCCTACTTTTCCTAATAATGTACCGCTAGAAGGGGAAGTAATACCACTTTGATAATATTGAGAAGCCACCGTTGCAGCTACTTGTTTAACGTCCAATTTGTTTAATAATACTATAGCGATCGCTTAGAATTTGACCAATAACAATAGCATTATTCACAGCATTAACCCAAATTTTCTCTCCACAGTGAAGACAAAATTTACTATCTGGTGGGTTTTGATGTCCTTGAGAACAATAAAGATTAGTCATTTGTAATTTTTGTAATTAATTTATTAACAATAAGATCCCAGATGTCTATTTTCATTTTATCATTAAGTTATGAATTGATAAAATATACAATACATCCCCAGAAATTGAATATGCGTTTTCCAGAACCCTTGTAGAGACATTCCATGGAACGTCTCTACATTATTTTTCACCAGATGTGTAATAAGTCGCGGATTTTGATTAAGCTAATGTGCAGCACTCACTGTATAATTAAAAAACCTGAAGTTACAGTAGCACAAGCATCTTGCTTGTATTAATTATTCAAGTTAAAAGCACAACAGCTTACTAATTAGATCCCTTATTAGCCAGATCATCAGCCATAGCATACCAAATTTGTAAAAAAGTAGCTTGATTTAATTTGCCACGTTCCTGACCAGGAAACAAGGGTGTAAATTTCTTATAAGTATCTAATCTTAAATCACTAAAAGATTCATACTTACCTAATTTTCCCTGTTTAGCCAATCTATCCCAATTATCAGCATCTTGTTTGCTATAATTTCCTATTTTTTTCCTAGCACTTTGACTTAAATTAGCTTGTTCTAATTTACTTAATAAATTATCAGCAATACTCTTCCATTCTGTAATTAAAGCAGCATCTTCTTGTTTATTAGTTAATTCCCGACCATTTAATTCTGGTCTTTGACTATAGAAAATTTCATTAACTGTGTTTGTAAAAACTACGTTAGAAATTTCTAATTCTGTCAAGCGATCGAACACTTGTTCAATAGTGCGTTGACTATTCTTACTAGTGCTATTATTACCTCCTTTAATATTACCATTTCCAGAAGTATTTTCTCTGGTTGGTGGAGTTAAATCCCTAATTCCATCTACTATAAAAGTTCCAGTTTTCCAAGCACCCACACCTACTAAACTGACTACACTAGTAATTATTAAACTATATAAACATGGCTTGAACCATTCTGGAACAGGCATTTTATAGACAAATAATTTAGTTCTACTATTAGCTTTTGCCACAGGTGCTACTACTACAGTTCTTATACCTGTGATAAAAGGATTAGTAGAACTACTAGTAGAAGTGTTAGTATTACTATTAGAAGCATGATTCATCAGATTATTACCTCCGGTTTTAGATGAATGAAAATTGTTAACCTGAAAAGTTGATCGTGGTAAATCTTTAATAACAGCTTTGGCATTTTGATAGCGATCCTTGGGATGATATGCCAGCATTTTCCTTAATACTTTTTCCAATGGAGGACTAACATTAATTTCTTTACCCCATAACCAACTAGCATGAAAACTATTATACAATTTTTGGGGATCTTTCCCTGTTAGTACGACTAAAACTGTCACACCTAAAGCATATAAATCGCTATTTGCTGACACTTTACCATCTTTTAATTGTTCATCTGGTGCGTAACCAGCTTTACCTAATAAAGTTACATTGCTTCCTAATTTAGCTTGCCAAAAACCCTGATTAGCCGGCAGTTGTTTTACACCGCCAAAATCAATTAAAACTGGCAAATTATCGCTAGTTCTTAAAATCAGGTTATCTGGTGAAATATCCCGATGAATAATCTTTAAAGAGTGAATATAATCCAAAATCGGCAAAACATGATGTAATAAATTGATTATTTCTTCTTCAGTAAAAGATTTACCTTTTTTCAATAGTTCAAAATAATTATTACCCTCTACATAATCTTGCACTAAAAAGAATAAATCTCTCTGATTAATTCTCGTTTGAAAAGCATCATGACAACAGGGAATTTGTGGATGATTAATTTTTCTTAAAACGCTGGACTCCCTATCAAATAATTCTTTAGCTTTTTGTAAATTTTGACTAGTTACTTGTGGGGCAAACTCCTTTAAGACACAATTTTTACGCAGATTGTTGCGATCAACCGCTAAATATGTCCGCCCAAAACCACCATGTCCCAAATTATGGGTAATTTCATAGCGGTTTTCAACTACCTGGCCTTTGGGTAATGGTAAAGCCTCACCACAGCTTGTACAAAATCGGCTAGTATCAGGATTGGCATGGTTTTTACTGCAATATACTTGCATAATTATCAAAGATAAACAGGGTCTATTTAAAGTTATACAATGATCTCCAGGTAATTTACGCAGTTATGCACAAAGTTATCTCAACCATCATCTGGTTAAAGTAGATGCCTATTGCCGATCCCCATCCTTGCTGCTGTTTAGTGTAATCCAAATTAGAAAATATTAACCTTATATTAACCTTTTGAAGCATACTTTGTCCAAAAAATCAGTTTTTTATAACCAGAATTAATCAGAATATTTTAAGTAGATTGAAAAATTGATAATAAAAAAATATCAATGATTTGTAATAGTTGACAGATGTATCCACTTCGTGATATATAGTTTTGTTTGGGTAGAGGTAAAAAAATCTCAACATTTCTTATCAAAACTTGAGAATTTTTGCAAAAGTACCCTAAAAAAGCTGCTAAAATCAACCTCTTCAGTACAATAGCCGCATAACAAGTTATAAAAAGTAACATATTAACTCATCACCTAATGTAAAGGTAATTGGATATCAAAATTCTTGATTATAGATATCCAAAATTTTAGCCTGTGCTAAAATCAGCGTACCGGCACAACGCAGGTGATGGGAAAAATGCCATGTTTGAACGCTTCACAGAAAAAGCCATTAAGGTAATCATGCTGGCCCAAGAAGAGGCCCGCCGTCTAGGTCACAACTTTGTGGGAACTGAGCAGATCCTCCTGGGTCTGATTGGGGAAGGTACAGGAGTGGCCGCCAAGGTGCTAAAGTCAATGGGTGTCAATCTTAAAGACGCTCGCATTGAAGTTGAAAAAATTATAGGTCGAGGTTCCGGTTTTGTGGCGGTGGAAATTCCGTTTACGCCACGAGCAAAGCGAGTTTTAGAACTATCCTTGGAAGAAGCACGCCAACTAGGGCATAACTACATTGGCACCGAGCATCTGCTGTTGGGCCTGATCCGTGAAGGGGAAGGTGTGGCAGCCAGGGTGCTGGAAAACCTCGGTGTAGATTTAACCAAGGTGCGAACCCAAGTAATTCGGATGTTGGGCGAAACGGCGGAAGTTACGCCGGGTGGATCATCGGGTCGCACTAAAACCCCAACATTGGATGAGTTCGGCTCGAACCTCACCCAAATGGCCATTGATAACAAATTAGATCCAGTGGTGGGACGTGCTAAAGAAATTGAGCGCGTGATTCAAATTTTGGGTCGTCGGACTAAAAATAATCCCGTATTAATTGGTGAACCGGGGGTTGGTAAAACAGCCATTGCTGAAGGTTTAGCCAGCCGTATTGCTAATAAGGATGTGCCGGACATCCTGGAAGACAAGCGGGTGGTGACGCTGGATATCGGTTTGCTGGTAGCAGGTACTAAATACCGAGGTGAATTTGAAGAACGTCTGAAGAAGATCATGGATGAAATTCGTCAGGCGGGTAATGTAATTCTCGTCATTGACGAGGTTCATACTCTCATTGGTGCGGGTGCGGCTGAAGGGGCAATTGATGCAGCAAATATCCTCAAGCCTGCTTTGGCGCGGGGGGAATTGCAATGTATTGGTGCTACAACTTTGGACGAGTACCGCAAGCACATTGAACGGGATGCAGCGTTGGAAAGACGTTTTCAGCCTGTAATGGTGGGTGAGCCTTCCGTTGATGAAACAATAGAAATTTTATATGGTTTGCGCGATCGCTATGAAGCACATCATAAGTTAAAAATTTCTGAGGAGGCTTTAATTGCGGCGGCTAAGTTATCAGATCGGTATATCAGCGATCGTTACCTCCCAGATAAAGCCATTGACTTGATTGATGAAGCGGGTTCACGGGTACGTTTAATCAACTCTCAGTTACCTCCAGCAGCTAAGGAATTAGACAAGGAACTGCGACAAGTCCTCAAGGAAAAAGATGATGCTGTGCGTTCCCAAGACTTTGATCGTGCAGGTGAACTGCGAGACAGAGAAATGGACATCAAGGCGCAAATCCGTACTATTGCCCAAGCTAAAAGCAATGCAGCTAATGGTGATGGTATTGAACCTGTAGTAACAGAAGAAGATATTGCTCACATTGTTGCCTCTTGGACAGGTGTACCAGTGAATAAACTCACAGAATCTGAATCTGAGAAGTTACTGCACATGGAAGACACCTTACATCAACGCCTTATCGGTCAAGATGATGCGGTGAAAGCGGTATCTCGTGCGATTCGTCGCGCTCGTGTGGGGTTGAAAAATCCTAACCGTCCGATCGCTAGTTTTGTTTTCTCAGGTCCCACTGGGGTAGGTAAAACTGAGTTGGCCAAGTCTTTAGCTTCTTACTTCTTCGGTTCGGAAGAGGCTATGATTCGCTTAGATATGTCCGAATACATGGAGCGACACACTGTTAGTAAATTAATTGGTTCACCTCCAGGTTATGTAGGTTATAACGAAGGTGGTCAATTAACAGAAGCAGTACGTCGCCGCCCTTATACCGTTGTGCTATTTGATGAAATTGAAAAAGCACACCCCGATGTTTTCAATATGCTGCTGCAAATTTTAGAAGATGGTCGTTTGACTGATGCTAAAGGACGCACGGTGGACTTTAAGAATACATTGTTAATTTTGACATCTAACATTGGTTCTAAAGTAATTGAAAAAGGTGGTAGCGGTATTGGTTTCGAGTTCGCCCAAGATGCAACGGAGTCACAATACAACCGCATTCGTTCCTTGGTAAATGAGGAGTTGAAGCAATACTTCCGTCCTGAGTTCTTGAACAGGTTGGATGAAATTATCGTCTTCCGTCAGTTGAACAAGGCAGAAGTTACGGAAATTGCCGAAATTATGCTTAAGGAAGTATTTGGACGCTTGACAG
Organism: Anabaena sp. FACHB-1237; assembly: GCF_014696225.1. GTDB lineage: Bacteria > Cyanobacteriota > Cyanobacteriia > Cyanobacteriales > Nostocaceae > FACHB-1237. The sequence continues at coordinate 11,302 of NZ_JACJPV010000046.1, forward strand.
AGAAGGGTATTACTTTAGAAGTGAGCGATCGCTTTAAGGATCGTCTCATTCAAGAAGGTTATAGCCCCAGCTACGGAGCAAGACCATTACGTCGGGCAATTATGCGCTTATTAGAAGATAGTTTGGCGGAAGAAATTCTGTCTGGACGAGTCAAAGACGGTGATATTGCTTATGTTGACGTTGATGAAAATGGTGTAGTTCAAGTGACTGCTAAAGAGCGCCGGGAGTTAGTTGGTTCTGGTGTGGAGTAGTAGTTAGTTTTTGTTAGTTAAACGGTGGAGGATGTATGTTCTCTGCCGTTTTTTTTGGGTTTAGAAAATATAGTACTAGTACCACCCCATACCCATGACAAAACCATTTTGGAATTGTCACAAATCAGGATAACCAGGATTTGAGGATGTGCAGGATGTAATTTATCAGTTGTTTGTTGGTGGTTAATATTGGAATTGTCACAAATTATCATCAACAGAAAAATCATTCACTTCCTACAAACTATTCATATACCATTTAAATAGTTTTGAATGTTGTTAATTCTGCCTTCTTGATCTATTTTAGCTTGATATAATTCGTTGTAAAATTGAACATCTACTTCTCGCCAACTTATCCAACCAATATTGTGGTATTTATCGTCTGTAAAGCTGTAGGCTATAAATTCGGGAGTACCCTTGACTGAAATAACACAGAAGTCATCCTTGCCACCAATTATGACTTGATCTGGAGTATAAACTATAATTTTTAAGTTAGAGCTTTCTAAGACAGATTTAATACCATCATCTGTAATGTTATTGTAGAAATCTCTAAATTCATTTTCATTATATTCTATAAAGTATCTTTCTTTGACTTCTACTGTAAAGAAATTCTGTAACTGCTGCTTATCTGATAATTTTTTTAAAAAATCTATAGTACATATTGCTTTTACTTGAACACCGTCATATTGATATAATTCCTGTAACGTCTGAATTTCTGAGAAAGCAATTCTCCCTTGTCTTAAATACAAACTGTTATGCACTAATTTTTCAAGACTAGTTATTCTGCTGATAAGTTCAGGCATATTTTGATGTATGGTGTAATTAGTATCCATGACAGGTATTAATTCTCCAGTGTCACTAGTTAATAAATGTTCTTGTAATTGTAATTTAATACTAGCCAAATAACTTTCATAATTTTTTTCCCAATATACAGACTTTATCTCTAGCAATTCGTCAAGTGTTTCGGTGTCACTAGCTTTCCATGTCACCACAAAATGTCCTATTGTTTTTTGATTTGATAATTCATGACTTTTAACTTCCCAAATTTCAACACGTCTATATCTAAGATTCTGCTGTCTAATATCCAGATTATAATCATTACTTAATTGATAACCATAATAAGATTCTTGTTGCTGAGTATTTGTTTGTCTGAACCCAGCATTAGCTTGTAACTGATTAAAGTCAACTCTCCATCCTGCTTCTCTTGATCTTGCACTCTCATTTTTTTCTCCGGTCATTCCTGTAATAGTAATGTTTACTGTTCCTGCATTGGAACTAGCATTATGTGTTTTCTGTGGATTCCGTTCTAGTGTTATTTTCAATAAATTATTTTGACTAAAATTCAACATTCTTAGCAAAATAGATTTACCTTTCATTTCATAAATTAAAAATAGAAATACTGCCAGAATAACGCTATAAGGAATTAGAAATACCCAAGGATTATTATCTTCTTCTAAATATAATCCTGACATCACTAAATCTAAACTTGATTTTGAAGAAAATTGACTACTTTTATCAAACGATAAATCAACACATAAAATATACTTTTGTTCTCTCTCATCTTGAAATGTGTAAAATAATGTTCTTTGAATATTAGGATTTATTGTATCGTTGATATCTATATAAACACCAGTAAGTGCTGTTTTTCGACCGTTATCATCTTTCTGGAAATAATTCTTACCATACTTATTTTTAGTGGCGTTATACCAAGGCCTACTTTGAAAATCTGCATCTGGTTTATAATTTTCATTAGTTAATGGATATGATAGCAAAAAACCTGTTTCTAGGTTAATAATATAAATATTATCAATTGTCAAATAAGGCATTGATTTTATATATTTATCATCATCTGCTAAATACTTCATGACAGCCTTAGTATAAAGATTTTTATTTTCATCATTATTATTTGTATTGGACTTAGGTTTAATCTTGTTAGTCATTTCATCGGTAAATCTTAGAAAGACTTCATCCTTTCTGCTATCCTCCGGATTTTTCCCTTTGCTACCCTCCCCAGCAAAATTACTCGCGGCTACATAATCATAATAAACTGTTACTTCCCGTCCTGTCTTTTCTGTTTTCCATATAACACCACCAGAATGAGGTAATCCCTGATTTATTTTTTTACCTGTCTGGTCATTTGTTTGTAATTGTGTATTTAATAAAGTTGATGATATCAAGTTGTCTAACTTGTCTTGGGCTTTTTCGATAAATTCAGATAATTCAATTGAACTGTTATCTTTTAGTTTTTTATCTTCTAGTTTTTCATACCACGAAGTTATTTTTTTATATTCTTCTATTTCTCTATAACTTCCTACCAAATATCCAGAGACAATGATAATAACAGTTGCTCCTATATAGAACAATGGAAAATTGCGTATTTTGGATAGTTGCTTTTTAAATCTTTCCATAATATTCCACCCTTAAGTATAAGTCGGTCGTCCACTATTAGTAGAGCAGTCCAGATATCAAAAGTCTTATTATTGCAAGACCTTATGTAGTCCGCTTGACTCTAACGGAGAAGGAAATTTAATATACATAACACATAATCATAATAACTGATACTTAAAAATATGTCTAGGGATTGGAAAAAATAATCTGAGTTTGATGAATTTTCGCAAAAATCGCTTGAAGCGAGAAGTAAGAACCAGTTTTCTCATTATGTTTCATTAGTATTTAAGTAAGTTCTTAACTCAGCGATCGCTTCAGTTGCGGTTTGAGGTTTAAGATTACCAGTTCTAAATTCAGCTAGTGCTTCCTGTGATGAACTTGCTAATTCTTTTCGTCGCATATCAGCTATTCTACGTTGTAGGATACTAATTAGTAGTTCTTGTTGATCAAGTGGTAGGTCAGTCACTAGATTGAGAACTTCTTCAAATGTGTTAATTTGTTGCATAAATGCTCTCAACTAAATTACTTTATTTATTTTAGTATTTCTCTTGTAGCTTTGCTAATAATGAAATATCGCTATCCCAACCAATATTCTAAACAGCGATTCCTACGGAGTGCTTCGCTATCGCACACAATTACCCTAATTTAATTTTAGGCGATCGCTATTCCAACCTATTCCTAATTCCTAAATTGTGATAGCACTAATCCTAATTCCGATCTATATCTTTTGTCCATTCCACTAATCTTAGTAACCACCAAATCCCGAAAGACTTGAAACCCTTAAAAATTACAAACGTTACATTTCCACCACTTAACGCAAAGAGTAGTAAGTCAATTGGTACAGCTAAGATTGCCAATGCTAAACTGATAAGACCTATTTATTGGTAAAGCTATGAAAATGTACAATGTAAAATCAAACAACAACAACAGAGCTTTGAGCATGGAAGTGAGTAAATTTGAATAATGTTGGAGCTTATTTTACCAAATCATATATTATATCGTCCAATAAATTAATTTTTTCATACTCATTACCCAACAGCGATTCCGGCGAGCTTAGGTATCGCATTAACCATGCTTGATGAGGTTGCTCCAGGATATAAAACGCAGATAAACGCAGATAATTTTTGTCTGAATCAGGATAACCAGGATTTGAGAATGTACAGGATGTAATTTATCAGTTATTTGTTGGTAGTTAATATTGTAATTGTCGCAAATCATCATCAACAAAAAAATACTCAACTTCCTACAAACTATCATTAAATAATATCCTGTAAATCCTTTAATCCTCTGTAATCTTCAAACTATCACTAGGAGAAAGTAACTCAATTACAAAATCAGGACAAATGGGAGGAAAGTTTCTCTTAGTAATGTTTATTACCGCTTCTGTCTTCCCAATAACGATCTCCTTGTTTTCCTTTAACCCGTCCAAGAAAGTTACCAGATACATCGTAGCACTTGTATCGGCTTCGGTTCCAATGCACCTTCTTCTCCACTCTCACTGTGGCTGGAGCGTAGATTTCAATAAGTCGTTGTACATCTGGTTTAACACCAAACTTGGTTAATTGTATCTGAGGTGGATTTTCGTTAGATGTAGAATGTTGAATTAGATCTTGGTATTCATCCTTTCCAACAATGTATTCCAGCGTTTTTGCACAGTCAAGGAAAGATGAAATATTACGAGCAACTATCTGCTTTGTTTGAATGTTGATAATTGCGTACCCTGCACCTTCATTGACCACAGCATATTGTCCTTGTACTGTCACATAAGCATTGGTATCTATTCTCTTAAGGTCACTCATTTGGCACTCACCAAGCTAAAAAGACAACTATTTTTAATATTCTCTTAATTATACAGAAGTATGTACTTATTTTTCTAGCACTAGCATATTTTCTATATTATTTTGTGTCATATATAGGACAAAACCCCACAGAATCGGAGTTTTCTGCTAAAAAACTCTTATTGCCGAAAATAATTGAAGTTACAAACGGCCATATTAGCCGTGACAAACTTTATGAGAACACACTTTAAAGGAGGTTATTTTACCAAATCATCCCCAAATTCAAAACAAAACCTTTTAAAACATCTTCTCCTGAAACCGTAGCGGGAGATTCCAAAACCTCAACCTCCTTACCAGGTCTATAAATTTCCACCTGAGGAGATTTACGATTAATTAATATACCCAAACGTACACCATTATCCATATACTCTCTCATCTTTTCCTGGGTAGTCTTCAAACTATCACTAAGAGAAAGTAACTCAATTACAAAATCAGGACAAATAGGAGGAAACTTTTGTTTTTCCTCATCAGTTAAAGCATCCCATCTTTCTAACTTGATCCAAGCAGCATCAGGAGAACGATCTGCACCATTAGGCAATTTAAAACAAGTAGAAGAATCGAAAACTATACCCTCCTGATTTTGCTCATTCCAAATCCAAAGTTGAGCAGTAATACCCGCATTACGATTTCCCGTTTCTCCCCCCGTTGGTGGTATAATTATTAACTCTCCATTTGCATTTCTTTCAAATCTCAATTCGCGGTTGTTTTGACATAACTGAAAAAACTGCTCATCAGTCATTTCTATTAATGATTTCAAATTGACAGTTAAAGCATTCATTGTCATATCCTCATTGAATGTTTACGGAGAAAATTTAACTATCTCATATCCCATTCTATATTATTAGTTACCAATTAATAGCAACTACCCCATAAGCGATTACTAGGTCGCGCTTCGCTATCGCTCACAACTACCCCAATTTTAAACGATTCCTGCGGAGCGATCATAAATCATTGATTCTGATGTATCGGTTTTATCATAACCAATTTTCTAATTTAAGTTCTTCAATTCTTAATAAATCAGAATCATTAGAAACGAGAATTAAATCACGGACAATTGCTGTAGCTGCTATTAAAATATCAGCATCTTGGATAGGAGTACCCTTAGCTTTTAATTTGGCATGAATTTCACAGGATTTTTCAATAATGTCTAAATCATCTAAAAATAATGTTTGATATTTTTGAAAAAAGATATGAAATTCGGACAATTGCTTGACAGCATTAATATATAAAAGTCCTCTCTTGATTTCATAATAAGTAATGCAGCTAATAAATACCATTCCTCCCTGAATATTGACTTCTCGGAGTTTATTATCTACAATGGCATTCTTTTTTAAAATGTAACTAACGATATTTGAATCTAGTAAATAATTCACGGTTTTATTTTCCTGCTACTGCTGCATCAAAAATCGCTATTTCTTCTGGTGTTAAATCGTTTAATGTCCCAGCAACAGCTTCTAATACAAGAATTTTATCAATCCTTCTGGTTAAATCATGTTCTTTAATTGCTCTCATTTCTTCTGGGGAAAATCTGCTAAATAATTCTATTAACATTTGGGTCATTTCATATTGATCTAATTTCACCATGTAGAAACTACTACCACGGAATAGTTTATCTACAACATTAGAAATGCGTTCTGTTAGTTCTTGTTGATAGTCGGTTAATTGTTCTTGCATGATGTTTACTCTGTTTGTGGGTTGGAAAAATCTAATTCTTATTTATATTATATCGTTCAATAAGTTAATTTTTTAATACTCATGACCAAACAGGGACTACTAGGTGGCACTTGCGCTATCGCACCTTCCAAACCCCCAAAACAGCGATTCCTGCGGTGCGCTTCGCTATCGCTCACAATTACCCCAATTTTAGACGAACTGCTTGCAGCAGCACTTACGCTAATGCACTTCTCCTAAATTCCCCAAACCGTTTATCATGGAATAAATCAAAGCTAAAAATCACTAACTCAAAAAACGTAAAGATATATGGAAAACAAAAGTAAACAAATTTACAATTATACTGTACTTCTGGAAAAGGAACAAGATGGGGGTTATCATGCCTTTTGTCCTGTTCTCAAAGGTTGTCATTCTCAAGGAGATTCTTTTGAAGAAACAATTGAGAATATTACAGAAGCTATTGAATTATATATTGAAAGTTTAATAGCTGATAATCAACCTGTTCCTAAAGAGGATTTAATTGTTAAGCCATTAAGTATTTTATTATGAGTAATTTACCAAGTATAAAAGCTAAAGATTTTATTAGGGTGATCGAAACATTGGGTTTTTATTTTGATAGACAAAAAGGTAGTCATGCTATTTACAAGAATACTGATGGTTTAAGAGTTGTTGTTCCAATTCATTCAGGAAAAGATATTAAACCAGGTACTTTAATGGGGATGATTCAAGATATTGGTATTGATAAAGAAACATTTTTTAAATTAGTACAAAAATAAAACGATCGCTCTCCCAACTTATTCCTAAATAGTGATTCCTACGGAGCGCTTCGCTATCGCTCACAACTACCCTAATTTTAAGCGATCGCCTACTCTTCATTATTACCTATTTTTTATCCTTTATTAAGGGGTGAACACAGATAATTTTTGTCAGAATCAGGATGTCCAGGATTTGATGTAAATTTCCTAGTTTAAGAAATACTAGTTTAAGAAATAAATTTTGCACAGTGTTTTAAGTTACTCTTCCAAGATAAGATAGATTTGATTATCCATATATAATCCTATCAATTTGCTTTTCCCATTCAGTTAAATGTTCTCTTTCTATTTGTTTTCTATATTTTTGATGATAACGAGATCTAAAAAATAGTGAAATACCTACAAGAATTAAACCAACTCCAAAAGCAGCAATCAGAAGAACACAAATAGTCATCCAAAAAACAAATAATTTTTTGCCAGGTGTTTTGTAATCATTAGCGAGTTTAGCCTTTTTATAGATTCTTAATTCTTCTATATTATCAGCAGCAATTTCTCGATATATAGACGTATGTCTTTGAAGCAATTTATTTCGGTCAATCTTGATTAAGGTTCTATCGAGAAAATAAAAAAAGTCCTCTTTTGATTCTTTTACCTTCTGTTTTGCTTGAAAAAAATTCAATAAGTCAAGTATCCACTGATTATTTTCTAAAAAATTTTTCTTTAAGGCTTCTATTAATATTGAAATTTCTGAAGTAAGATGAATAATTATTGTCTTAACATTATCAATTAAAGATTTTGCTGCATTGATTATTAATCGCTGTGCAGCTTCTCTAGCTTCTTTAATATGGGTTATATATCGTGCTTTTGTTATTAAATACATACTATATATAAAACTAGCTAATGCTCTATTATTATCTGCACTAATTCCTGAATTATCTTGAACATGAACAATCTCATCTATATGCAAAGTTATATAATCTGGAATTAGACGCAAAGAATCAAAGGATTTGTTAGCTAGATTAGACAAAATTTCTAATTGTGTAGTGACTAGACTTTTTTGTACTGTGTTTAAGTTATTTGCATAGTATAGTATTTAATTCTGTCTATAGATTCGTAGGTCTGAATATTCATGTGGGTAAAGTTATAATTAGATTAACAGGAAATTTGTAAGAATTAGTAGCCTGACTTAAGAATAAAAATATCACAATATATTATCAGTGATATCACTATTAATATTTTGTTACGAAATAGCATAGTTATGTAAACAAAATTTAAAACTAGGTTAGAAAATCTTGTTTATTTGTTAAGATTTGTGAATAATGATGAAGATTTTTATATCATTTTGTTTCAGTTTGGGGATAAAAACCCCACAGAGTGCAGGTTTTCTGCTAAAAAACTCTTAATGCCGAAGAAAGTTAAAGTTTAGGAGATTATCTGAATGTTTACCCAGGTCAAGTCGAATATTAGACACATCAAGCCTGATAATGTAGATGGACGTAATCTAATTAAAGTCGTTTATGTTGTGCTTGAGTCTCAATACCAAAGTGCATTATCGCAAGCGGTACGGGAAATTAACGCTAACCATCCCAGTGTGGCCATAGAAATTAGTGGTTATTTAATCGAAGAACTGCGCGACTCAGGAAATTATGAAGATTTCAAACGTGATATAGCCAGTGCTAATATATTCATCGCTTCTCTGATATTTATTGAAGACTTAGCGCAAAAACTCGTCGCAGCAGTAGAACCCCACCGCGATAACTTTGATGTAGCGGTTGTATTCCCCTCCATGCCTGAAGTTATGCGCCTTAATAAAATGGGTAGCTTCTCCTTGGCTCAATTGGGACAATCAAAGAGCGTTATTGCCAACTTCATGAAAAAGCGCAAAGAAAAATCTGGCGCTGGTTTCCAAGATGGAATGTTAAAGCTCTTGCGTACCCTTCCTCAAGTGCTGAAATTCCTACCCATTGAAAAAGCACAAGATGCGCGTAATTTCATGCTTAGTTTTCAGTATTGGTTAGGTGGTTCAGCAGAAAACCTGGAAAACTTCCTGTTGATGCTGGCTGACAAATATGTTTTAAAAGGTGAAAACAAACAAAAATTAGCTACTGCTGATTATGAACCTCCCGTAGTTTATCCTGATATGGGTATTTGGCATCCCTTAGCGCCAAATATGTTTGAAGATGTGCGAGAATATCTGAACTGGTATGCTGTCCGCAGAGATATTTCTCGCAACCTGAAAGACCCCCTCGCTCCTTGTGTGGGTTTGGTTTTACAACGTACTCACCTTGTGACTGGTGATGATGCCCATTATGTGGCAATTGTCCAGGAATTAGAATCTTTAGGTGCAAAAGTCCTTCCTGTATTCGCTGGTGGTTTGGACTTCTCTAAACCTGTAGATGCTTATTTCTATGAACCTACAACTAGATTACCTTTAGTAGATGCTGTTATATCCTTAACTGGTTTTGCTTTAGTGGGTGGACCTGCTAGACAAGACCATCCTAAAGCCATTGAAGCACTAAAAAAGTTAAACCGTCCCTACATGGTTGCCTTGCCTTTGGTGTTCCAAACCACTGAAGAATGGTTAGATAGCGATTTGGGGTTACATCCCATTCAAGTGGCTTTACAGATTGCTATACCCGAACTAGATGGAGCAATTGAACCTATTATCCTATCCGGTAAAGATGGGGCAACAGGACGAGCGATCGCCCTCCAAGATCGAGTAGAAATCGTTGCTCAACGTGCCTTAAAATGGGCAAGTCTGCGCCGCAAACCCAAATTAATCAAAAAAGTCGCCATCACCGTTTTCAGTTTCCCCCCCGATAAAGGAAATGTAGGAACTGCGGCTTATTTAGATGTATTTGGTTCTATTCATGAAGTTCTCAAAGGACTGAGAAACAACGGTTACGATGTGCGCGACATCCCCGAAACCGCGAAAGAGTTGATGGAACAAGTCATCCACGATGCACAAGCGCAGTACGCCAGTCCAGAACTCAACATTGCTTACAAAATGTCAGTCCCCGAATATGAAGCACTGACACCATACTCCCAACGCTTAGAAGAAAACTGGGGACCACCACCAGGAAACTTAAACAGCGATGGACAGAATCTCCTCGTATATGGTAAACATTTCGGTAACGTCTTCATTGGTGTACAACCAACATTCGGTTATGAAGGCGACCCCATGCGCTTATTATTCTCTCGTTCAGCTAGTCCCCATCATGGTTTCGCTGCATACTACACCTATTTAGAAAGAATTTGGGGTGCTGATGCTGTTTTACATTTTGGTACACACGGCTCATTAGAGTTTATGCCTGGTAAACAAATGGGGATGTCTGGAGATTGTTACCCAGATCAACTAATTGGCACAATTCCCAACCTGTATTATTACGCAGCGAATAACCCCAGTGAAGCCACAATTGCTAAACGTCGCAGTTACGCTGAAACAATTTCTTACTTAACTCCACCTGCGGAAAATGCTGGTTTATACAAAGGTTTGAAAGAACTCAGTGAGTTAATAGGTTCTTACCAAACTTTGAAAGATAGCGGCCGGGGAGTTTCCATTGTGAATGCGATCGTTGACAAATGCCGCATTGTGAACTTGGATAAAGATATTGATCTGCCGGAAACCGATGCCAAAGATATGTCCTCTGAAGAAAGGGATAATATCGTTGGTATTGTTTATCGTAAGTTGATGGAAATTGAATCTCGCTTATTACCTTGCGGTTTGCATATCATCGGTAAACCACCCTCTGCGGAAGAAGCGATCGCCACTTTAGTGAATATTGCCAGTTTAGATCGGCAAGAAGACGGTATACTGGGATTACCCTCCATCATTGCTAACAGCTTAGGTCGCAACATTGAAGAAATCTACCGCAACAGCGACAAAGGAATTTTAGCCGATGTGCAATTATTACAAAACATTACAATGGCTACCCGTGCGGCTGTGGCAGCTTTAGTACAAGAACAAATTGACGCAGAAGGTCGAGTTTCCTTAGTATCCAAGTTAAACTTCTTTAACATGGGTAAAAAAGAACCTTGGGTAGAATCTCTATATCAGTCAGGTTTTAACAACGTGGATACATCTGCCTTAAAACCCTTGTTTGAGTATTTAGAATTTTGCTTAAAACAAGTATGTGCAGATAACGAACTTGGCGGTTTATTGCAAGGTTTAGAAGGTGAATATATTTTACCAGGACCCGGTGGCGACCCCATCCGTAATCCTGACGTATTGCCCACAGGTAAAAATATACACGCTTTAGATCCCCAATCTATTCCTACCACTGCGGCGGTGCAGTCTGCGAAAATCGTCGTTGATCGGCTGTTAGAACGCAATAGGTTGGAAAATGGTGGAAACTGGCCAGAAACCATCGCCTGTGTCCTCTGGGGTACAGATAACATCAAAACCTATGGCGAATCCCTCGCCCAAATTATGTGGATGGTGGGAGTGCGTCCTGTTCCCGATTCTTTAGGACGGGTGAACAAGTTAGAATTGATACCTTTGGAAGAATTAGGTCGTCCTAGAATTGACGTTGTAATTAACTGTTCTGGTGTATTCCGCGACTTGTTCATTAACCAGATGAATTTACTGGATCAAGGTGTAAAAATGGCTGCTGAAGCTAATGAACCCTTAGAAATGAACTTTGTGCGGAAACACGCATTACAGCAAGCGGAGGAAATGGGAATTAATCTCCGTCAAGCTGCGACCCGTGTATTTTCTAATGCTTCTGGTTCTTATTCTTCTAATATTAACTTGGCGGTGGAAAATAGCACTTGGGATAGTGAAGCAGAGTTGCAAGAAATGTATTTGAAACGCAAATCTTTCTCTTTCAATTCTGATAACCCAGGGGTAATGGATGAGTCACGGCAGATTTTTGAAACAACTTTGAAAACTGCTGATGCAACTTTCCAAAACCTTGATTCTTCGGAAATCAGTTTAACAGATGTGTCTCATTATTTTGACTCTGACCCAACAAAATTAGTGGCAAGTCTGCGTACAGATGGGAAAAAACCGGCTTCTTACATTGCAGATACAACTACCGCGAATGCACAGGTAAGAAGTTTATCGGAAACTGTGCGTTTGGATGCGCGGACGAAGTTGTTAAACCCCAAATGGTATGAGGGGATGTTGTCTCACGGTTATGAAGGTGTGCGGGAACTTTCTAAGCGGTTGGTTAATACCACTGGTTGGAGTGCGACTGCGGGCGCTGTGGATAACTGGGTTTATGAGGAAACCAATGAGACGTTTATTAAAGACGAGGAAATGCAGAAACGTCTGATGAATTTGAATCCTCATTCTTTCCGCAAGATTGTTTCTACTTTGTTGGAAGTCAATGGTCGCGGTTATTGGGAGACGAGCGAGGAGAATTTAGACAGGTTACGGGAGTTGTATCAGGAGGTTGAGAATCGGATTGAAGGTATAGAATAGGTTTAGATGGGCAGGTTTTATACCTGCCTTAATCCGTTCTAATGGTTGAAAGTATAAAATTTTATTACTGCACTCAGCAAAGAGTAATAATTTATTTTATTATTTAAGGATGAGTTATATAACTCATCTTTATTTTTTCTAATCAAAATCTAAAAATATTCATAATGAATCGTCAAAATTTACTAGAATCAATAACCACCACTATTAGCGATTATCGCTTAGGTGAAATTCCTCCTATGACAACTGATCACGTTGATAGATGGGTATCTCAGTTTGATAATGATGAACAATTAATTATTCTGGCGGAAATGAATTATCTGCTGAGTAAATATTATATATCTAAATCTAAAGCTGAATCTTTTATAACTGAGATTTTAACATCTGAGATAATTTTTGGGAAAAATCCTTCGGAAGTGATTCCCTCATTCCAGTTCCTAGATATTCAGCGAAAAGGAAGTAGTCAAAAAGATTTACTGAGATTAGCTAATGAAATTACGATGCGTCAATATGGAATTACTATTAATAAACCATATTCACAACCTCTAGGTTATATATATTTAGATGATTGTCTATTTTCTGGAATTACAGTTTACTATGATATTGAAAGATGGTTAGATCAAGCTATTCCTAATACAACTATTTATTTAATTTTTTTAGGCCGTCATATTTCTGGTGTAAGCTATTATATTGATCGGAAATTAATACCACTAGCCCAACGAAGATCGGTATCTGTTAATACTGGATCTTTTTTAAAATTTGATAATAATATATCCAGTAATCAGGAAATATATGAATGCTTATGGTCAAAAGAAATTTTTGATGATGAATTAGTAAATAATTTTGTTAAGATAGTTAATGAAAACTCAGCCAAAAAATCTGTTAATCCAAGAATATTTCGTCCTGATAGATTACCTAACACAGAGACATTATTCTCTACTCCTGAAGTTAGGAATATTGTAGAATCGGCTTTTTTAAGAAAAGGAGCTTACATAACGTCTTTACCTAAAAATCGTCAACCTTCTATGCGGCCTATGGGTTATGAATATTTAGAATCTCTTGGTTTTGGTTCAGTATTTATTACCTACAGAAATATTGCTAATAACTGTCCTTTGGTTCTATGGTGGGGTGATACAAGTTATCCTTCTAGTCATCCGTTTAGTAAATGGTATCCTTTATTTCCTCGAAAAGTAAATCAATCAACAAATTAATTGATACACTATGAACTGATTTTGAGAGGTAAAATCATGAAATCTTCCCAAATAAGAATATATAACAGAAATGAATGTATAACCTTTCGTAAAACCAAAGAAGCATTTGGTGGATTATCAAATATGGCTGGAGGTTATAATTTAAAAATAAATAGTGTCAAAATACTCACATCAGAAGCATTATATCAGGCTTGCCGCTTTCCTCATCTTCCTGATGTGCAAAAATTAATTATTGCTCAAAATAGTCCCATGACAGCTAAGATGAAAAGTAAACCTTATCGAGATCAATCTCGACCAGATTGGGATCAGGTAAGAGTTAATATTATGCGCTGGTGTTTACGAGTGAAGCTAGTACAAAATTGGGAAAAATTTGGACAATTACTATTACAAACAGGAGATAAACCTATAGTAGAAGATTCTAGTAAAGATGATTTTTGGGGTGCAATACCAACTGAAGATAATCAATTAGTTGGTGCAAATGTTTTAGGTCGTATTTTAATGGAATTAAGAGAACATTTAAAACAAGGTGCTAGTTGTTTAGAAATTGTAAAAATCCCAAATATTCCTAATTTTGATCTTTTTAATCAACCTATTGAAAATATTTTAGTAAATAAAAATTTAATCAATTCATTCAAGGTGCAAGAATCTGAATTAACCACTCCAGATTTGCCATTTATGGATAATCAAAATATTGAATATCAACAAGAAGACAGCATGATTTTCCATGAACATAAAATTAATGGAGATATATTAGAAAATCAACAAGAGAAATTCAATATTGTGCAAAAAGAAAATAATGAAAATACTTTAACTGTCAACACAGAAATAAATGAAAATTTAGATCAGGAAGATAAAGAGAAAGAAGATAATATTTTTGAAGATTGGGTATTACCTAAATTAGAGAAAATCTTACAAACTCCCTTAGCTGTTGAAAATATTTTAGAGCATTTGAAAACAGTTAATAAAAAACAGTTGCAAGATTGGCTAAAAATAGCTGTAGAATCAGGTAAAGTTATAAAATTAGAAAAACCAGTGAGATATATTTGGTATTCTACTTCTAAGTATAAATATGTTTCTCAGAAACCTAGAGTCAACAAACCTAGAACCACTGCAAAAACATCATCTCAGTCTGTCATAAAAAGCAAATTAAATGTCAATGAAGAAATTACACAACTTTCTTTAATATAATGCGTAGCGAAGCGCACCGAAGGTATCGCTTTTTGGGAGTGTGGGTAATGCGATCGCTGTTGGGGATGTGGTGAGAGTGTGATCGCTGTTTTTTGGGTTTGTGGAGTGCGATAGCGCAAGCGCTGACTTGTCAGTTCGCTGTTTTGGGTTTTGGGAGGTGCGATCGCTTGTTGGGAGTGCGATCTTCGTACCTTAGTTATTGCTTTTTGATAGAGAAAGATTTAGGTTGGTTACAATAAATCCATCAATAGCACATAATATAATGAGTGAAACCGTCTACATAGAAACCAGTGTTATTGGGGCTATTTAACAGCCAGATTCACCAAAAATTTAATTATTGCAGCTAACATGGAAATTACGAGAGACTGGTGGGAAAATCGCCGTCATGATTTTAATCTTTACATTTCTCAAGCTGTTTTAGATGAAGTTGCCGCAGGAGATTTAGAAATAGCTAATAAACGTCTAGAATTGCTGGAAAACTTTGAACTTTTATCAATAAACGAAACTGTTATAAATCTTGCAGAACAATTTATTAATAAAAGTAACCTACCTTCTAAAGCTGCCACAGATGCAATACATATTGCACTAGCTACAATTCATGGTATAGACTATCTGTTAACATGGAATTGTAAACATATTGCCAACGCACAGATTCAGAAAAAATTGGCTCAAATCAGTTTAGACTTTGGGTATGAAATGCCAACTATTTGTACACCTTACGAATTAATGGAGCAATAAATTATGTGGGAAGATGAAATTGTAGAAGAAATTCATCACATTCGAGAAGCCTATGCTAAGTCCTTTAACTATGATTTGCGTGCAATATTTTTGGACTTACAAAAAAAGCAAAACTCAAGTGGACATAAGGTTGTTACTCTACAACCAAAACTAAGGTCTAACAAATTGTTGGAAGGCACAAAATCATAAATAAATGCGATAGCGAAAAGTAACCTAGTAATCGCTGTTTGGCGATGTGGAGGGGGTGCGATAGCGAAGCGCTGCTGCAAGCAGTTCGCTTTTTGGGATGTTGGGAATGCGATCGCTCTTTTGAGGTTTGGAGAAAGTGCGATCACCTATTTGATAACTATAACTATTCTTCTTCTGCTAATATCTGTGAAATATCCCGTGCAGCATAAATTAACCGGACAATTTCAATATATTCATCCCCTTGCAAATAAAAAATTAGGTATTTTTCAAATCCTTTAACCTGCCACTTTCGCAAACCCACTAAACGAGGATTTCCAATATCATAAACACTGCCACTAGTCATTGTTATGATTTGCGAATTTTTTCAATCAGTTGGGAGCGTTTTTGTTCCCACCATTCATCTGTAATTTCTATTCCTTCACCGCTATCTAATCCTTCCAAGAATAACTTTTCTATTCTTGATTGTTGGACTTTTTCTAAGTCTTGACGAATCAAATGTCTAATGTATTCGCTGGTTGTACTGTAGCCACCTTTTTCAACCTGTTCATTGATAAAATCCCCCATAGAATCGGGAAGAGAAATATTTACTGTAGTCATAATTAACAAGTGTTGATTTTTCTGACTATTTCATTATGGCAAATATTGTCAATTTTTGTCAAACAGTCTGCATAGCGATCGCTGTTAGGGGGTGTGAAGGGGTGCGATCAAAAAATTAAACTTCCTCATCTAACAATGGCAATAAGTCCTCTAAATCTCTCGCTCCATGCAAAACCCGTATAACCTCCACCGTTTCCTCTTGAACTTTATAAAAAATCAAATAGTCGTTAAAATTCTTAATCCGCCACTGACGAATTGTTCCCATATCAGGTAAAGACAACACAACCTTTCCCATATTGGGAGTTATCGCCAATTGAGCAAAAGCATACTCAACAAACTCCAAAAACTTCTCCCCTGATTCCCGATTACCATTCACCAAAATATAATTTGCTTGTTGTCTGATATCTTGAGTAGCACGGTTGCGAACAATTACCTGAAAAGCCATACTTACTAATGCCCCGTACCAAAAATTGATCGGCGCAAATCCTGCCAATATTCAGGATTTACAGGTTCTGCTTCAGAGTCCAAACCTTCTTGCAACAAACTAGCTAATTTTGCTTGAGCATCCTTACGCCGTTTATCTTGCTGCAACAACATCAAAAAATAGTCCGCTACAGTATCATAATTCCCAGATTGAAGTTGAACCTCAAGATAAGACTCCAGTTCTTTTGGTATCGGAAAACTCACATTCATAAGTGTCTAATATGAATAAAATTTTATTAGTATTTTATCATTTTTTGGTAGTGGGTAGAGTACATTAGCAAATTTTACCGTAGGTATCGCTGTTTAGGGATGTAGGGAGTGCCTTAGCGTTAGCTTACGTTCGCGTAGCGTGCCGAAGGCATAGGTATTGCTTGTAAACAACTGTAGATTATCTCTTGACATGATATCATAATATGATATCTTATGTATTAGCTTCTGTTAAAAGTAAAAAAGGATGAATCTCAATAATAAACAAAGAAAAACTTTAGAATTAATTTTTACAAATCCTGTACCAGCAAATATTATTTGGCAAGATATTGAAAGTCTATTTATAGCTTTAGGTGCTGATATTATTCAAGGAAGCAGTTCAAGAGTTAGAGTTAAATTAAATGATGTGAGAGGTTATTTTCATGAACCACATCGAGAAAAAGAAACCGATAAAGGAGCGGTAAAAGCAGTGAGAGAATTTTTGATAAAAGCAGGAGTTGAACCATAATTAGTTGATTTATAATTAGTCCATATTAAAGATTTGGGGTAATTCCAAAAATTGCCCCTACCACAATAAAATCTAGTTGAGGTTATTAGAGTTATGTTGACTTATAAAGGATATACAGCATCAATTGAAGTAGATGTAGAAGCAGGAATACTTTTTGGTCGTGTTCTTGATATTAATGATGTAATTACTTTTAAAGCGAAAACGGTAGAAGAAGCACGTCAAGAATTTCAGACTTCTATTGATGGGTATTTAGCTTTTTGTGAAGAATTAGGAGAAGAACCGGATAAACCTTTTTCTGGTAAACTACCATTTAGAACTACTCCAGAACATCATCGCAAAATTTTTATTGCGGCTAAAAAAGCTGGAAAAAGTATCAATGCTTGGATGGATGAAATTTTAATCAATGCTGCTGAAAAATCAGTTAAAGCATAAATTATTATATGGATAATATAACTAATATAACGTTGTATCTACCTCCCTCAATTCAAATAACTGATGATCAATTTTTTGAATTGTGTCAAATCAATGAATTAATCAAAATTGAACTTAATGTTGATGGTAGTCTAATATTAAAACCTTTATTGGGTGGTATAACTAGCAATATTAATGCTGGTTTAACTGCTCAATTAGCAAATTGGAACGATGACAAATTACAAGGTGTAGTTTTTGGTTCTGATGTCGGTTTTATTTTACCAAATAATGCAATACTTTCACCTAATGCAGCTTGGATAAAGTTAGAAAGATGGGATACTTTAACTGATGAGGAAAAACAAAAGTTTCCTCCTATTTGTCCTGATTTTGTGATTGAGTTACTTTCTCCTAGTGATAGTTTGAAAACTACACAGGAAAAGATGATGGAATATATTGACAATGGTGTGTATTGTTATGAAATCAGAATTACAACAATTATTAATTAATGATTTTGAGTAATTAGCTGGAGGCTCTTATTTAGGGGAGAAATGGAAAATGGCTTTAAATATTGCTGTTAATGTCCAAAAAGAGATGAATCAACTCGTAAAACGGCGTTAGTCTGTATTTGTTAGCGATCGCTTTTTGGGGTTTGGGGGGTGCGATAGCGTAAGCGCTGACTTGTCAGTTCGCTGTTTGGGGGTTTGGAGGATGCGTTAGCGAAGCGCACCGAAGGTATCGCTGTTTTGGGGGATGTGGGGGTGCGATAGCGTAAGCGCTGACTTGTCAGTTCGCTGTTTTGGGGCTTGGAGGGTGCGTTAGCGAAGCGCACCGAAGGTATCGTTTTCTGGTACTGTAATTCTAGAATAAGCAATATAATTATAGATATGTATGTCAGCTAAAGATATTTTTCATGAAGTTGTCAAAATAGCCTTACAAAAAGATGGTTGGCAAATTACAAATGATCCACTTACAATTAGTGTAGGAGGAGTTAATCTTTCTATTGATTTAGCCGCCCAAAAGTTGATAGCCGCAGAACGGGAAGGACAAAAAATTGCAGTCGAAGTTAAAAGTTTTTTAGAAAGATCGTCTGCTATTTCGGAATTTCATACAGCATTAGGACAATTTATTAATTATCGAGGTGCATTGAAAAGACTACAACCAGATCGTACTTTATATTTAGCAGTCCCGCTAACGACTTACAAAACATTTTTTCAACTTGATTTTCCCAAAGATATGATTTTAGAAAATAGTGTAAAAATGCTAATTTATGATGTAGAAAAAGGGGTAATTTTTCAATGGATAAATTAACTCAATACCGCCAAATTGTCCAAGAAACATTAAAAGAATATGGTCAAGCACAACCAGCTTACAGCAATATAGAAGTTGAGACAATTTTTGATACAGAGCGCGATCATTATCAAATAGTTCATGTTGGTTGGGAAGGTCAAGATTGGGTACATAGTTGTATTATTCATATTGATATTAAAGGTGGTAAAATTTGGCTGCAATGGAATGGTACAGAGGATGATATTGCTGCTAATTTGGTAGCTGCTGGAGTGAGTAAACAGGATATTGTGTTAGGTTTTCAGTCTCCTTTTATGAGGAAGTTTACAGAATATGCTGTGGGTTAATTATTTAAGGAGTATTAATTATGAATAATTGGCAAAATATAACTGATGAGAGATTAGCAAGAGCAATACATCCAGGTGAAGTAATTGCAGATATTTTAGATGATTTAGAAGTGAATTATCATGATTTTGCTGAAGTTTTAGGAATATCTGATCAAACAATTCAGGAAATTATCAATGGTGAAAAATCCATTACTGTAGATATTGCCATTCGTCTGGCTAAGGCCTTGGGTAATGGACCGAGATTGTGGTTAAATCTTCAGCAAAAGGTTGATGTTTGGGATGCTTTGCAAAGTCATCAGGAAGAATATAATAAGGTTATGACTTTGGTTTAGAATAAACATAAATTTCATCATTCTCTATCTACGTCTATCAATAATATTATCTGTACATAAAAAAGATGAATCTATTAAAATCGCAAAATCGAATTATTGTATTAATGTCTCGTTTTGTAGATCAAGTTAATGATTCTACTGCAATGGCTAGAACAGATATTAATAAAGTTGCTGAGACTATATTAACACATCTTTTAGCTGAAGTTTATGATTATAGGGAACTCAAGAATCTCAATTCTGAAACAAACAATTATCCGGGAATTGACTTAGGAGACGAAAAAGCAAGAGTAGCTTTTCAGATCACATCAACATCTGATAACGAAAAAATTAAAGATACTCTGGGGAAATTCGTAAAATATGAATTGTACAGGACTTACGCAACTGGCACAGCGATCGCTAATTATTAGTATATGTGTACTGCAATAATGAAGATGTTATTGAATCAGACTGATTGAGAATTGTTAATAGTAATAGATTAAATAAATGACGGGTATTAATTTTATGAGAGAATGATGATAGGGTACATTAAGAAATTAATTAACGATGAAATTTACTAAACTTAATTA
>NZ_JACJPV010000047.1 GCF_014696225.1 Anabaena sp. FACHB-1237
CCAGGTGGTGTGCATTCTTATTGGTTCTTATTGAGAATAGGTTTTGATGACGTTTTTGGTGATTTACTGTTTCTCAAATGCCTTTTTTCACTTTATATGTTTGTTTTGATGCTCCCTTTAATTTTTTCTCTACGTAATTTCCCTCTGTGACAGTTTGGGGTGCGGAATGTGGGATAAAAGAGTGCCGAGTTTGTTGTGTCGTTTTTTCTAACACATATATCAACTTTTGATAAATTAACCCATTTCACCACAACATAGTTATAGGTTCACCAATGCTTATTGATTTTAAATTAAGCTATAGATAGCGTATTTATTTAGCTTACATACTCGCTTATAAATGATAGCCTAGCGTGGCGTTAGCCATATTTCAGGGCTAATAACAAAAATTTACTAAAGTAAACTAAACCATTGAAAACATTTTCTGCTTATTTAGTCATCTTTAGATGACTTTCGCTATGAGACTGGGAATTTATTCCCAGTTAGGCTATGATTTTTACATTAAATTCACATTATCATCAATCCTAAACCGCTACAAAAATATTGGTTTTATGGTTTTATAGTTTAATATTTAATATAGTTCCCTGCTATAATAAGCTGTTGTGCCTTTAACTTGAATAATTAATACAAGCAAGATGCTTGTGCTACTGTAACTTCAGGTTTTTTAATTATACAGTGAGTGCTGCACATTAGCTTACTACCTTTCATCCTGCTTAACACCCACACATTGATTAATCTTAATTAACAAATCCTCCATAGAAACAGAACGCGGTAAAACCTGAGTTGCAATATTTCCCGTGCGTTTAGTTAACACATTTACCAAACCTTCCAAACATACATTTTTATCAATTGGTGATTTTTTAGCTTGATCAATAATCAAAATAGGAGGTAAATTAAATGGTAAGTTTGCCAACTTATCAATAGCCTTTTTCATCTCCCTATTAATATCATTTTCCCCTAAATAAATCAATAATAAATCCACCGTTTGATGACTAACTTGTTGTAAAACCTCCAACCAAGAAACCGCAATATTAGCTTGAAAACCCGCAGTTTTTAAATATTGTACTAAAGCCTGAAACCAATGACTACCACGTTGATTTTTCACATTACCAGATCGAGATTTTTTAGTAGTTATTTTAGTAGTTACATTCTTACTTAAATCATCTACCATATTCAAATCAACTACTAAAATATTTATGGGACTACAAATACCCGCAGCAATTTGTAATACTGATGATAAAGTATCTTGTTTATATTTACTTTCTTGATGTTGTTTATTTTCAGACTTATCATGGTTTAATAAACTTAAACAAGGAAATACTGAAAGTCCAGGAATTTGCGAAGCCATTAAAGTAGTAGCAATATCACAAGTTACCAAAGGAATATTTAACAACTTGGGATATTTAGGAAATCTGTCTAAATAACTTTGTGCCATATTTACAGGTATATCCAACAATACCACATCAAATTGCCATACCCTCGTTAATAAATCAGCTTGTTCTAAATCATCCACTTCAATTACTCGATGTTCTCGCAAAGAAGGATAAAGTTCTATAGTATCCAATTCTGCATTTACTAACCGCAAAATTCTCAAAGGTACTTTCCTGGTAAAAATCTCTTCATTTTCTAGTTCCGCAGTTTGTAGTTGCAATGTAGTTAAGTCTTTTAACAATGATGACAGTAACTCATATTTCACAGGTAAATTTAAAAATCCATCGGCTTTTTTTGTGGCTGCTTGTTCTTTTTCCGCAGCAGTAGCAGTGACAATAACCTGAATATGACGAGTTAATAAATCAGACTTTAATAAAGTCAATACATCCCAACCAGAAAGTAAAGGTAATAAAGGATTTAAAAATATAAATTGTGGCTGTAAACGTCTCGCTTTTTCTAATGCTTCTGTTCCTGATCTGGCAATTACTACTCGATAACCTAAGCCTTTTAAATGTTCCGTCAAATCTTCAATATATCTAGCTACAGCTTCCACAATTAATACTAATCTTGGGGAAAAAATAGGTTGATTTTGATGTTGATTACAAGTAGTAAATTTTTCCGATATAGAACTAAATTCTCCACTAGATTCTTCACTTTTTTGATAATTCTTGATCATCGTTTGGGAAGGATGGGGAGGTAATAACAAAGTAAATTGACTTCCTTTACCTTCACGGGATAAAAAACTCACGTCTCCGCCATGAAGACGTGCTAAAGCCCTAGTTAAAACTAAACCTAAACCAGTTCCTTCAAATTGACGAGTTAAAGGATTTTCTAATTGTTGAAACTTTTGAAAAATTAAATGTTGTTGATGTTCAGGAATACCAATTCCCGTATCCCAAACTGTAAAAGCTATCCATCCCTCCCAACGATTGACTTTTAAACCAACTTCTCCCGAAATTTCTGTGAATTTAAAAGCATTAGATATTAAATGCACTAACATTTGCCGTAAACGTAATTCATCTGCTATCATTTCTTCTAGTTCTGATTCAATGACTAAAGTAAATTGTTGATGGGATATATTATTATTATTTCCTGGCTGAGATATTTGTTTATTTTTGTTAATTTGATTGTAAATATTTTCAACTTCTAATAAAGCCCTTTCGCACACTTTATGAATATTTACAGGGGTTAATGTTAATTCCATTTGTCCGGTTTCCATACGGGTTAAATCTAAAATATCATTAACGACACTCATTAAATGTCTACCACTTTGATGAATTAATTCTGCATACCGTGCTTGACGTTCATTTAGTTGGCCTAATTGTTGATCTACTAATAATCTAGATAGTCCTAAAACTGCGGTTAATGGTGTTTTTAATTCATGACTAATACAGGATAAAAATTCATCTTTGAGGCGATTTAGTTGGATTAAATCAGCATTTTTCGCTGCTAGTTCTTGACATAATTGTTGTTGTTCGGTGATATCTGTTGCTAAGATTAACCACATATTTTCTTGACTATAATTATCCTCTTCTGTAATATCTAAAATATCTAGTTCGTAGTTTTCTGGATGCCAAATATTACTATTTAGATTACTATTTAGGGGAACTTTTGCAAATTGCCAAATCTGTTCTTGTCCGTTGTTAATTTCTACTATACAAGTACAAATACCTTCTTTATTATCAAAAGTACAACGATTAGAAGTTATTTTGAGATTATGGGGTGGTTCTTGTAATAGTGGTAATCCAAATTTTAAAGAAGGAGAGGATTTTTTTTGTATATTTTTGCTAAAAATCATCTCATCACTAGCTGGAATTTTGCTAGATAGGGATTGAGGATGAGAATATTGATTGTATATTGGGGTAAGAAGAGATTCTATTTCTTGTTTGAGTGCTTCTGGATCTTTTGATATTCCTAATTGATGCCACCAAGCAGGATTTTGAATAATTACTTTACCTTGACTATTTTGTAACATTAATGGCCAAGGAAGTTGATTTAAAAAATTAACTATTGCTGCATTAATGGGTTGTTTAATTACCAATTGATTCCCTACTTGTGGTTTTTCATGTCTGGGAGTTTTTTCGCAAATTAATAATTCCAACAAGTAGTTAATATTTAATAATCCCAGAAATTTTCTTTCCTCATTTACTATTGTCCAATCTAAATTATTTTTTGCTGATGTTTCTACTGTGGCTAAATACTGTAAAGAAGATTTTAGATGCTCTAAGTTATCTGTTATTTTAATAATTTCTGGTGCTGTAATTAGGGACTTATCTAGTGATGATAATGGTAATTGTAAGTTCAGAAATTCCCGACTGTTACTAGTTAATAAAAGTTGGGGTAATAAACGTGCAGCATACAATAACCCAATGGGTTGTTGTGTGTCATTAAGAATAACTAAGCGATCGCATTTCTTGCTTTTAAATATTTCTAATACCGTTGCTAAAGATACTCTCTCTAAACATATCGGTACTCTGTTGATTAATTTATAAATTGGGTATTCTAACATTGTCATCAAACCTCGATATTTCTACTACATTTCTAATATTTTCCTAACCTTCACTATTAACAAACTCAGTTTAATCAACTTAATCAACATTCTGTCGGCATAAATTAGTAGCATCCGATAATGCTTACAAAGGGGAAAATCAATCAAAGTCCCTCTTTTTAAGGGGGATTTAGGGGAATAAAAAAGGTTTATAGTTATAACTAACAACTTGGATTAGTAATCAGATATAGGAGTTCAGTTATTCACTTTACCCCTATCAGCTTTTGAGATTCCCTGCACCTTCTTGACTCCTACTATATTTTGTCAGATTACTTAACTAACACAATTATGGCTTTAAATATTCAATTTAGAACCTTGAGGAATTATAATGATTTGGAATGATACTTTTCATTAATTTAGTTTAAGTATCCTATCAATTTGTCAAATAACCTCATACATATTAATATATACTTATACATACTTATACATATTTATATATATTTATATATTAATAAACGATCTATAAAAAAAAGATTGCTAACTTCTTAAAGTAATGGAGAATCTGATATAATTATCAAGTTAAATGATCTAACTTTTTCTAGTCTCATGATTTACAAAAATATCTAAGTTTACTTATATTCGTATATATTTACATAGGTTAAATGACATTAATCTTTGTCTAAGTTTAAATTAGGATACACCATAAATCTGTAAAATGTTATAATCAAAGTGTTAATTCTTTGAATTTTTATTTTTAATTGTTCTCATTATTGAAGATAAATGTTTTTACCCATACTACTATTACCAAGAAGCAATAAATTAAGCATAATTTATCCATATAATTCCCAAATATGGAGAAATATATTTGATATTATCCTTAATATTTGGGAGCAACAAACAAATAAATTGACCAAGATAATTACTATAATTACTCACTACTTGCATCAAGTAATTATTGGGGATATATTATTTGCTAAAATATGCCTAATTCCAGCAATATTATCACAAAATATCTATGATCAATGCCCATCAACCTATTTTTTTGCAGTTAGTCATGATCAAGAAATACAAAAATTCCATGATATGACTCATCTCAAACAAGCAGAAATATTAGCTAATATCAAATCAGACTACCAAGAAATTATGATCAATTATTTTCTCAATGACAAAAATATCCCAGAAAAAATTGATAAATTTATTAACATCTTATTTTGTGCTAATATTCCTGTGCCACAAATTATAGAAATGCACATGGAAATAATTGACGAATTTGCTAAACAATTAAAATTAGAGGGAAGAGGCGATGAAACATTATTAGACTATCGGCTCACATTAATTGATATTTTAGCGAACTTATGTGAATTATACCGTTGTTCCCTGGTTAAACCTGAATCATAACGTGATAATTATGAGTGCTATTGAATTTTGTATTAACAAAAATGATTTACCTGTAACTTGCTAAACCTGACTTATCAGGTGATAATTATGAGTGTGGGGTGTGGAGTAAAAAGCACTTACTCCTCCATCTTTCAACTGATTGCTCTCCTGAATCCTCAATTCCCTGTTATATTTCATATTTTGAAACTCACATCATGAATACACCCAGAAAAAATTATGTTCTTAAACTTTATGTGGCTGGCAACACACCTAATTCCGTTAGGGCGTTAAAAACACTCAAAAACATTTTAGACCAAGAATTTAAAGGTATTTATGCTTTAAAAGTAATTGACGTTTTAAAAAATCCTCAAGTTGCTGAAGAAGATAAAATCCTAGCTACGCCAACATTATCTAAAATATTACCTCCGCCAGTTCGCAAAATTATTGGCGATCTGACTGACAGAGAACGAGTATTAATAGGATTAGATTTATTGTATGAAGAATTAAGCGAGGAAAGTGAAGAAGAATAACATACAATATTAGTTGACTTGGAAAACTTAATTGTTTTTTAATAAAATTATTTAATCATTTACCTTTAATTAGCAATGACTACAAAAGAGCAACCAGAACAACAAAATACACCTTATATGGGTGTAGAGAAAATTCGTACAATGATCGAGGGATTTGATGATATTAGTCATGGCGGATTACCAATAGGTAGAACCACATTAGTTAGTGGCACATCAGGGACAGGAAAAACTCTATTATCCCTACAATTTCTATATAATGGAATTACCCATTTTGATGAGCCTGGAGTATTTGTTACATTTGAGGAATCACCTAGTGATATTATTAAAAATTCTCATATTTTTAACTGGAATTTACAAAATTTAATTGAAGAGGGTAAACTATTCATCCTGGATGCATCCCCAGATCCCGAAGGTCAAGATATCATCGGTAATTTTGATTTATCAGCATTAATTGAAAGACTACAATATGCTATTCGTAAATATAAAGCCAAACGAGTATCCATAGATTCCATGACAGCAGTATTTCAACAATATGAATCTATTGGTGTGGTAAGAAGAGAAATATTTCGTTTGGTAGCTAGATTAAAATTACTCAATGTCACCACAGTTATTACCACAGAAAGAAGCGAAGAATACGGACCGGTAGCATCTTTTGGAGTTGAGGAATTTGTTTCGGATAACGTTGTAATTGTGAGAAATGTTTTAGAGGGAGAACGTCGTCGTCGCACTATCGAAATTCTCAAATTAAGAGGAACAACTCACATGAAGGGAGAATATCCCTTTACTATCACTAATTTTGGCGTAAATATCTTCCCCTTGGGAGCTATGCGCTTAACCCAAAGATCATCCAATGTCCGAGTTTCTTCAGGAGTCAAAACATTAGATGAAATGTGTGGTGGTGGTTTTTTCAAAGACTCTATTATTTTAGCTACAGGAGCAACAGGAACAGGAAAAACTCTCTTAGTTAGTAAATTTATTCAAGATGGTTGTATTAATGGTGAACGTGCCATATTATTTGCTTATGAAGAATCTCGCGCTCAATTATCTCGCAATGCTTCTTCATGGGGTATAGACTTTGAAGAATTAGAACATCAGGGTCTACTCAAGATAATTTGTACCTATCCTGAATCTACAGGACTAGAGGATCACCTTCAGATTATTAAAACAGAAATTGATAATTTTAAACCTGCTCGCATTGCTATTGATTCTTTATCAGCACTTGCTAGAGGTGTGACAAATAACGCTTTTCGTCAGTTTGTCATTGGTGTTACTGGTTATGCTAAACAAGAGGAGATTACTGGTTTCTTTACTAATACCACTGATCAATTTATGGGTTCTCATTCTATTACTGATTCTCATATTTCTACCATTACTGATACAATTTTGATGTTGCAATATGTAGAAATTAGGGGAGAAATGTCCAGAGCAATTAATGTATTTAAAATGCGAGGTTCTTGGCATGATAAGGGCATTCGAGAATACAATATTACGGCAGATGGTCCTGATATTAAGGATTCTTTCCGTCAATATGAAAGAATTGTTAGTGGTTCTCCTACTCGCGTTACTATAGATGAGAAAACAGAACTTTCTCGAATCGTAAAACGATTTGAAGAAAAACACAGTTCTGATGGTTAATACCATGCTGTAAAATATCTTCAAAAATAATTAATAGCGCGATTTTTGTGCATAAATCCGAATATTGTGCTATATTCTGTGGAGAAGACAAGTATACTACCGCCAAATTAATGTTCTTGTGTGAGGGGATGCGGTGAAAGGACAACAAATATTCCATTGTTTTTTGCCCGGTGTAACGGTAGCAATATTAACAACTCAGCCAGCTTTGGCTAATTCTGTAACAGTAAGTGGAGTAAAGCCAACTTACCCTTCTGGTATGGTAGTTTCTACTAATGGTGGAAATCTATCTACTTCTAGTAAGTTACCACTTAGTAGTAAAATGACAACTGGTTCCTCCTGGGGATCTGATGATGATTTAAGTGCTGTAGTTGCAGTTAAACAAACAATTTTACCTGTAATTATGACAAATAAGAATGACCATGTAAATTCAGTAAAATTATGGATAAACAATAACGATAAAGTTGTAAATATTGCTAATAAATCCCATAATGATTGTTCTTTGTCGTCTGGGAAAAACCCAGGTGGTTGTAAATTACCAACATCTCTGGGTTCCTCGATATCTCAAGTTACTGTTCCTATTCAGGTAAAAACTGTTATACCTTCTTCCGAGCCTGAAAATCCATCAGAAAAGGTTGTACCTATAACTAATAATGCTCAAGATAAACCAGTAACTAGTGATACTACACAAAGACCTGGTAATACGGAGGAAAAACCAGCAGATACTCCAGAAGCTACCCAAGTCTCTAATAGTTTAGATCCTAGCCCTAATCCTTTGTTGTTTCCTACTCAAGATGAGGAAGTGAAAATACAGAGAAATCAGCCTTTGACGCTAGAACAGGCTTTAGAACTGGCCAGGAAAAATAATAATGATCTACAAAGAGCTTTGTTGGAATTAAACAAGAGCAAATCAGTATTAAAGGAAGCGCAGGCAGCTTTATTACCTAGTGTAGATTTAAGTGCTACTTTGGAGAATAGCCGTAGTGCTGTAACTTCTTTGCGGTACGATCAAGAAAAAAATACAAATCCTTCAGTTGGAGATGCTCCTTCTAATACTGATTTTACAGGTAGGGCGCAGTTAACATATAATCTGTATACTTCAGGAAAACGTAATGCAGTAATTCGGGAGGCTGAAGAACGTATTAAAGTACAAGAGTTAGAAGTGGAAAGACAGTCTGAAGAAATCCGCTTGAATGTAGCTAAGGCATATTATGATTTGCAGCAAGCTGATGAACAGGTAAGAATTTCTGACTCGGCTGTGAAAAATTCTGAAGCTAGTTTAAAGGATGCTAATGCTTTAGAAAGGGCTGGCGTAGGAACTAAGTTTGATGTGTTGCGATCGCAGGTGAGTTTAGCTAATGCTAAACAGGACTTAACTAATGCCCTATCTGACCGAGAAATTGCACGTCGTCGTTTAGTTCCATTGTTAAATTTACCCCAATCTATGAGCATTAGTGCCGCAGATCCAGTAAAATTAGCAGGTCTATGGCAACATTCCCTAGAAAAAAGTATTGTTTTAGCTTATCAAAACCGTCCTGAGTTACAACAAAATCTAGCTCAACGGAATATTGGTGAAGCCCAAAGAAAACAGGCGATGTCTTCTTTGGGACCCCAAGTTAGTTTAGTGGCTAGATATGATGTATTAGACCAATTCAATGATAACACTAGTATAAGTGATGGTTATTCAGTAGGAGTACAAGCTACTTTAAGTTTGTATGATGGCGGGTCAGCAAGAGCAAAAGCAGCACAGGCAAAATCGGATATAGCGATCGCTGAAACCAAATTTTCCGAGCAGCGCAATCAAATCCGCTTCCAAGTAGAACAAGCCTACTCTACCCAATTATCTAGTTTAGAGAACGTACAAACATCAAAAGTAGCATTAGAACAGGCAAAAGAATCTCTAAGATTAGCAAGATTAAGATTTCAAGCAGGTGTAGGTACACAAACAGATGTTATTAACGCTGAAAATGACCTAACTCGCTCCGAAGGGAATCATATAAAAGCTATATTAGACTACAATAGAGCATTGACAGAGTTGCAAAGATATGTGACACAAAGGGGTGTAAAGTCAGTTAGTCAGTAATGGGTAACTGATGATGGGTGATGGGTAATTGGTGATTTTTCCCCAATTATCAATTACCAACTTGTTAATTATATGCTCATAGACAAGTATAAAAAAGTGTTGACTATACACATTAAGCTGTTGTGCCTTTAACTTGAATAATTAATACAAGCAAGATGCTTGTGCTACTGTAACTTCAGGTTTTTTAATTATACAGTGAGTTCTGCACATTAGCTTACTAATTAGTATTTGTTAGTCAATATTGAGGAAGTTGTTATTTTTTACCCTTGTAAACATGACTTGTAAGCATGACTTGTAAACATGAATATTTACTATCACCGCATATTAATTGGCACTTCAATTAGTGCACTAGGAATATTATCACTAGTATTATTACCTCAATATGCCTATGGTAATGTTGCAAACTGTCCAATTCCAGCTTTAGCTCGTGTTCAACGTCATCAAGTAGTGAATGGTGAAACATTAGAAACTATAGCTCAACAGTATAACCTTGTACCCGAAACTATCATCAATTTTAATCCATCAGTAAGAAATGGTGTAGTCAGTGCAGGTACGCAATTAGAGATTCCTCCCTATAATGGTATTGTGGTAGAAGTTCCCAAAAATCAAACTTGGCGACAAATAGCTACAAAATATAAAGTTCGTCAAGATACAGTATTTGAAATTAATGGTTGTCAAAAAAATCCTAAGTTTGTTTTTTTACCAATAGTTTCCGGGGATGTAGTTCAGCGTTTAGCAGTTAATTCTTATAATTCAACACCATTATCAGCAAATGTTACCACTATTACTGGTTATCCTTTACAGAATGAGATAAATATTGGTTTAGGATATGGTTGGCAAATAGATAATAAAACAAAAGATGTATTCTTTCATAGTGGTATAGATTTATTAGCACCTGTAGCTAGTCCTGTACAAGCGATCGCTCCTGGTATTGTAGTATTTGCTAAAGAACAAGGTAGTTATGGGAAATTAGTTATTATTAACCATGCTAATGGATTACAAAGCCGTTATGCTCAGTTAGATAGTATCAAAGTGCAATTAGGACAAAGAATTAACAAAAGTGACATCATCGGCACAGTAGGAACTACAGGAAAACCAACATCCAGTGAACCACATTTACATTTTGAGATTCGCCTTAGTAGTGGCTTAGGATGGGAGGCAAAAGATCCTAAAAACTATTTAACAGGTTTAACAAAGAAAAACACGGGTAAAAATTGAACTTGTGAGGTTTGTGATCTCCAGGAATCAAGAGCAAAAATTAACACAGAAAACGAGTAAATTAAGTAACTTATTTTACTCGTTTTATTCGTTTACTGATAAATCCCGACAAAAATAGTCGGATATGTTTGACATGAAAAATCAGCCATGCTAGTATTTTTTTCAAAGTTGACGGATATACAGGGAAAATAAGTTTATGACTCAGGCGATAGCAAACTTAAACAAAGCAAACACTTCCATTCTTCAATCTCTCAAGTGTAAAGAGTGTGGCGCAGAATACGAACTAAAAGCGACTCATGTATGTGAATTGTGTTTTGGTCCATTAGAAGTTAAGTATAACTATGATGTTTTGCGTCAGTCCGTGAGTCGAGAAACTATAGAAGCAGGTCCTAACTCCATTTGGCGTTACCGTCAATTTTTACCCGTAGCTACAGATAATTATATAGACGTGGGAACAGGAATGACTCCCTTAGTACGTTCCCACCGTTTAGCCCGTCGTCTGGGTCTAAATAAACTTTATATTAAAAATGATGCCGTGAATATGCCTACCCTGAGCTTCAAAGATCGGGTAGTATCAGTAGCATTGAGTAGAGCTAGAGAATTAGGATTTACCACAGTTTCCTGTGCCAGTACAGGTAACTTAGCTAATTCTACCGCAGCGATCGCTGCCCATGCAGGTTTAGACTGTTGTGTATTTATTCCCTCTGACTTAGAAGCGGGTAAAGTATTAGGTAGCTTAATATACAGTCCTACCTTGATGGCTGTCAAAGGAAACTACGATCAAGTAAACCGTTTATGTTCAGAAGTAGCCAATACACACGGGTGGGGATTCGTTAATATTAACTTACGTCCTTATTATTCCGAAGGTTCTAAAACATTAGGCTTTGAAGTAGCGGAGCAGTTAGGATGGGAACTACCAGATCATATAGTTGCACCATTAGCATCTGGTTCACTATTCACAAAAATTTATAAAGGCTTCCAAGAATTTACCAAAGTAGGCTTAGTGGAAGGAAAAGAAGTGCGTTTTAGTGGCGCACAAGCGGAAGGATGTTCTCCCATTGCTACAGCATTTAAAGAAGGAAGAGACTTTATCCAACCAGTTAAACCCAACACCATAGCAAAATCCATAGCTATTGGCAACCCTGCTGATGGCGTATATGCTGTAGAAATAGCTCAAAAAACCAACGGTAATATTGAATCAGTTAACGATACTGAAATTATCGAAGGTATTAAATTACTAGCAGAAACCGAAGGTATATTTACCGAAACCGCAGGTGGTACAACCATTGCTGTCTTGAAGAAATTAGTAGAAGCTGGTAAAATCAATCCAGATGAAACAACAGTAGTGTACATTACTGGTAATGGCTTAAAAACCCAGGAAGCGTTACAAGGTTACATTGGCGAACCATTAACAATTGAAGCTAAACTAGACAGCTTTGAGAGGGCTTTAGAAAGATCACGGACACTTGAGCGTTTAGAGTGGCAACAAGTTCTAGTGTAAAAGTTGTGGGGTTTAGCAACAATAAATCCCAGACACTAACAAACCAGAACAACAAGAGACAACAAACAACAAACCAGAGAATTAATTTTTGAATTATGGCCGTAACAGTTTTAGTACCCACAGCATTACAACAATTTACCAATAACCAGGCTACCTTAAAATGTAGTGGTAGTAATATTAGTGAATTATTTGATTCTTTAGAATCAGCTTGTCCTGGAATTAAAGCACGTTTATGCGATGAACATGGAAAACCTAGACGCTTTTTGAACTTTTATGTTAATAGCGAAGATATTCGCTTTTTGGACAATACAGCAACACCTTTACAAGATGGGGATGAAGTTAGTATAGTTCCGGCTGTTGCTGGAGGTTAATACTTTTAGCTTTATGGGGTTAATTAACAGTAACTTAAAAGCTAACAATTACCCACTTATGCTTACTGTGCAAAGTCACACCTCTATGGTAAGAATATTGGAACTTTGTGGTAAAATATTCTTGTGCTACTAGGATTCAAGACCGAACTCAAGGTAAACGTTTAATAATTGTCATACCCTGGTTTAGAGAAACATTACAAGCTAAACCTTTTGCCCAAAAATCAGATAAAATATGGGGAGGAGGTATTAGTTGGCTTACTGCAACCAGCTATGATGCAACTCAGGCTTTGGCGTTGCTGAATCAGGGTATGAAAATAAAAATCCAATAATCTGAAATACTGGTCATTTGCAGCACATTCCATCTACATGAAGTACACTATGAACACAGCAAGATGCCTGTGTTACAAGGGTTTTATCATTAACATCTGTACCTCATAATAACGGAAACTGCTGTAATAGTTTAGCGATGCCTTAGGCGAGCGCAGCTATCGCAACTAAATACAAATCATAAGCTGTTGTGCCTTTAACTTGAATAATTAATACAAGCAAGATGCTTGTGCTACTGTAACTTGAGGTTTTTTAATTATACAGTGAGTGCTGCACATTAGCTTACCTAAAATCAGCAATGGCCAGGCTTTTATTAAAGTTTTATCTAACAATTCATCACGGACTACAGTATTAGAAGGATTAGAAAAAGTCAAGCTCGATAGTAGGGAAACTTCAGGCTATCCACTTGAGTTTACAAAAGAAAGAGAGCGTCAAGGTGAATCTATTCTTGTGCAAATTAAGGATGGTAAATTTACAATAATACTAAACAATTAAATTAGGGCTTGCTGAATAAATGTAAAACTCATATAAATTAAAGGTTTGACGCTCAGACAAGGGGAAAATGACAATTGCTGACTCCTGACCTCTGATAATTCGCCAATTTATGATACAATAATATTTGTCGTGTTTTTAGTACAATGGCAGATTCTATACTTGTTTTTATAGATACATAAACAAATAATTCAGATCCTAAATTATGAACCCAGATGACTCTAAAAATGAAGACTTGCTTAATGAATGGTTGGAAAACATAGAAGTACAACCTTCAGAAAACCAACTTCTTGATCACAATCTCATAGAAGAATCTACAGGCGATTTAAAACCAGTATTAATTCAAGAAACTCCTATAATGACTGAAATAACTCCAGAGGATGTTTTAACACAAACCACTTCAGAATTAGAACAGTTGCAACAAAAAAAGATAGAATTACAAACAGAAATTGATTATCTGCAAATTATTTATAAAACCTTACAATCGCAAATTACAGAAACCCAAACAGCATTAACAAAGATAGTTCAAGATTCATTATCACAGTTAGAACAACGTAAACAAACTTTACAAATAACTGTAGAACAGTTAGAACGCAGACAGGAAAGAATACGTAATGAGATGAAAACAACTTTTGCGGGTACGTCTCAAGACTTAGCAATTCGTGTTCAAGGGTTTAAAGATTATCTTACAGGTAGTTTACAAGACTTGGCTGCTGCTGCGGAACAGTTACAACTGGTACAAGTCACAAAAGAAAAAGAACGAGAAAGACCAGTTATAAAAGAGTTTAAACCTGTAAAAACAGAGGCAGAAACTATACAATTCGCACAACAACAATTTCAAGAAACAAGTAAGAAAATTCGCAGGTTAATGGATCAATATCGTAATGAACCAGATTACTATGGACCTGCATGGCAATTAAGAAGAACTTTTGAACCTATACACGCCGAAAAAGTTAGTAATTGGTTTTTTAGCTTAGGTGGCAGAGGAGCAATTAGAACAATGGGGAGTAGATTACAAAATGTTTTGATTGCATCAGCAGCAATTTCGATATTATATAAGTTATATGGCGATCGCATTCGGGCATTAATTCTAGCTAATACACCGGAACGTTTAGGAGAATGGAGACGCGGTTTACAAGATTGTTTGGGAATTGGAAGACCAGAATTTGGGCCAGATAAGGGAGTAATATTATTTGAAGCTCCCACAGCTTTAGCCCAAAAAGCTGATAGACTGGTGAAGGCTAATCAATTACCTTTGATTATTATTGATGATTCTGAAGAACAAATTAGTTTAGGATTATTGCAATTTCCATTGTGGTTAGCGTTCGCTCCTGATCCTAAAATGATGAAGGATTTTGATGATGAATTTTAGTACACTGACAATGGATAATTGATAATTAGTAACATTTAATTCTTTGATGAAAGATTATGCTAAGTTGGTTAATTCTCTGTAGTTTAACAATTATTCTGTCCTATATTTTAGGCTCTTTTCCTACGGGATATCTTGTAGGTAAGGTATTAAAAGGAATTGATATCCGCGAAATGGGTTCTGGTTCAACTGGAGCAACAAATGTGTTAAGAACTTTAGGTAAAGGTCCAGGAATATTCGTTTTATTCATTGACTGTTTAAAAGGTGTATTCTCAATTTCCTTAATTTACGCTTTATTGAATTTTACCACTAGTCAAAATTTAATTCCTGCTACAGTTAATTTAGAATTATGGAAACCTTGGATAGTCATATCTTTAGGTTCAGCAGCAATTTTAGGACATAGTAAATCTATATTTTTAGGTTTTAGTGGTGGTAAGTCGGTAGCTACCAGCTTAGGAATATTATTAGCTATGTGCTGGCCAGTGGGTTTAGCTACTTTGGGTGTATTTTTATTGGTTATTGGTGTATCAAGAATAGTTTCATTAAGTTCTATTACAGGAGCGATCGCTGTTTCCCTATTTATCGTATTATTCCAACAGCCATTAGCCTATCTTCTATTTACTATTACTGGTGGATTATATGTAATTTTCCGTCATAAGAGTAATATAGCAAGAATACTCGCAGGCACAGAACCGAAAATCGGGCAAAAACTAGAACTGGAAACTCGCACTGAACAAGTCTAAATTGAGATTAATTCAGATTATGGTAAATAATCTGGGTTGAGAATATCTGTTAAGGAAAAAACTGGAATTTCAGGAAATAAGGTTTTTAATATCTAGTATTCAAAGTTATTTGTTTGTAATAAATTGGCTGTAGTTTCTAGCCATAGATAAAAGTCTTGATCCTACAAACTTTTTTGACGATAAGAATTACTCATAACCAGTATACTAGCGATAGCACAGCGTGGCGTAAGCCTTATGATATTCTCCGCATACTTTTAAAACATCTTCTAAGAAAAATACATTACCCATCATTAAGTAATATTATGATTATGCGATTAATTCTTTACAGCAAACCTGGATGTCATCTTTGTGAAGGACTTCAAGAAAAATTAGTACAAATTCAAAATACTAGTAAAAATATCAGTTTTACATTAGAAATTAGAGATATTACCACTCGTGAAGACTGGTTTACAGCTTATCAATATGAAATACCTGTACTTTATTGTCAGAAAAATGATCTACAAGAATTAACTTTAATACCTCGTCCTTCACCTCGTGCCAGTGTAGAACAATTAGAAAAAATACTTCTGAAAAGTTGTTGAAAAGTTACTCAAAAAAGTTTTTTAAAGTTTTTTAAACCTTTTTAAAAAGTCCCTAAAAAGTCCCTAAAAAGTCCCTAAAAAGTGGTTAAATGCTGATCTGGTTTATGTGGATACCTGATGTACAAAGTATAATTTTTCACAATTTTGATGTGAATTTTGCATATAACAAACTCCAGATCATACAACAGTATTTTACCAAAAAATTCACCCTTGTCAAGACCCCTCTGAAACCTAATAAAATGGTTGTCTTATTGACATCATTCTCAAGATTATTGAGAATAAATCGCTTTTTTTCTCAATAAACATCATCTAGGACTTTTTTTGAGAAAAAGCATTGAAAAATCCTATGGTAATAATCAGTAAAAGTGAATAATTATTTTGCAGATACCGGACTTCTTTAAGAAGTCTGGTATCTTAAGATATCTTAAGAAGTCTGGTAAGCTGTTGTTCCTTTAACTTGAATAATTAATACAAGCAAGATGCTTGTGCTACTGTAACTTCAGGTTTTTTAATTATACAGTGAGTGCTGCACATTAGCTTATCTTTATAATCATCAACTTAATCAACAACGAGAAAATATTTTCCCCATCTTGAAAAAAATCATGCAGAATATTGCAAGATAAGGTTGTATTGAGGTTCACCTGATGAAAATACGGGAATTATTAGCGGTTATCAATCACTTAGAATATAGCAAAATTGCTGATGTGGAAGTGACAGGAATTAAAACTAACTCCCATGCTTGCACAACAGGGGATTTATTTATCGGAATGCCAGGAACAAGGGTAGATGGAGGGGAATTTTGGCAAAGTGCTATTAATGCCGGTGCTGTAGCGGCTATTATATCTCCAGAAGCGGCTTTAAAACACCCCTTTAAGCCCTCTGATCCTGTAATTGTAGTTGAAAACATCAATCGTCTATGTGCTGAGGTGGCTAGAGCATTTTACGGGTATCCTGGCCGCAAATTAAAACTGGTTGGGGTTACGGGGACAAATGGCAAAACCACTACTACTCATTTAATTGAGTATTTTCTCAATCAAGCAAGTTTATTTACTGCTTTATTTGGTACGCTGTACACTCGTTGGTCTGGTTTTTCCCAAGTTGCAACTCATACTACTCCCTTTGCTGTAGATTTACAACAAAGTTTATCAGAAGCGGTTAATGCTGGTTGTGAGTTTGGAGTGATGGAGGTAAGTTCCCATTCTCTAGCACAGGGTAGGGTTTTTGGTTGTGGTTTTGATGTGGCTGTATTTACTAATCTTACTCAAGATCATCTTGATTATCATAAGGATATGGAAGATTATTTTGCGGCTAAGGCGTTATTATTTAGTGATGATTATTTACAAGGTCGCGCTATTATTAATGCTGATGATGAGTATGGACAAAGATTAATTGCTAGGTTGAATAAACAGCAAGTTTGGACTTATAGCGTTAATAATGCTAGTGCTGATTTTTGGATGAGTGACTTACTATATCAGCCAAATGGTGTTCAGGGTATTTTACATAGCCCTGTGGGAGATGTGAGTTTTAATTCGCCTTTAGTGGGACAATTTAATTTAGAAAATCTTTTAGCTGCTATAGCTGCTGTTGTACACTTTGGTATAGATTTACAATTAATCGCTGATCAAATTCCACATTTTTCTGGTGTTCCTGGTAGAATGGAAAGAGTCCAAATTACTCCTAAGCAAAATATTAGCGTTATTGTGGATTATGCCCATACTCCCGATAGTTTGGAAAGTTTATTAAAAGCTGCTCGTCCGTTTATCCCTGGTAAAATGATTTGTGTGTTTGGTTGTGGTGGAGATAGAGATCGCACAAAAAGACCAAAAATGGGTAAAATAGCCGCAGAATTAGCAGATATAGTAGTGGTGACATCGGATAACCCCCGCACAGAAAACCCTCAGAAGATATTAGAGGATATTTTGGCAGGTATTCCTGATACTGTACAACCAATAGTAATGAGCGATCGCGCCACTGCCATTAAAACAGCAATTTTACAAGCACAACCGGGAGATGGAGTATTATTGGCTGGAAAAGGCCATGAAGACTATCAAATTTTAGGTACAGAGAAAATTCACTTTGATGATAGAGAACAAGCAAGGGAAGCATTAAAACAAAAAATGCTAGTATAAGCCATACAAGTCTGAGTGCGTTGTATTTGATTAACGCACTCTACAAATAAACATATTTTTCTGCCACTTGCCAATAACGAGAGAATCTCTTTAAATCAATAAAACCATCATAATCAAAAAATGGTTCAACTTCAAATATTTCCAACTTAGTCCGGGATCTTTGGATTAGATAATATTAATTGATGATCATCATGGTAATTTGGGAATTTGTCAAGAAATTCAGATCCCGGACTTCTCAAAGAAGTCCGGGATCTTTGGATTGGATAATATTAATTGATGATCATTATGGTAATTTGGGAATTTGTCAAGAACTTCAGATCCCGGACTTCTCAAAGAAGTCCGGGATCTTTGGATTGGATAATATTAATTGATGATCATTATGGTAATTTGGGAATTTGTCAAGAACTTCAGATCCCGGACTTCTCAAATAAGTCCGGGATCTTTGGATTAGATAATATTAATTGATGATCATTATGGTAATTTGGGAATTTGTCAAGAACTTCAGATCCCGGACTTCTCAAAGAAGTCCGGGATCTTTGGATTAGATAATATTAATTGATGATCATCATGGTAATTTGGGAATTTGTCAAGAACTTCAGATCCCGGACTTCTCAAAGAAGTCCGGGATCTTTGGGTTGTGTACCGTGGCGAATAATGGGGATAATATGTCAGTGGGTTTGACATTGATAAATAAGTACATTAATAAAACATATCCAAAACCCATATACCCAATATCAAAAATATCCATAATTACCTGCTATACTGCTGTATATCCGGAAAATATCCACATACTGGCGTATCTACCAAAACTGCACCATGAACCAGATATGTTGTCTCAACCCAGACTGTTATAACCCTCCAGTACCCAATACAGAGAAATTTTGTCCAAACTGTGGTACTGCTTTAATGATCCTCAGAAACCGTTACCGTCCTATTAAACGTTTGGGAGGTGGAGGTTTTGGTAAAACCTATTTAGCGGAAGATATTGACAATTTAAACGGCAAATGCGTTATTAAACAATTAGCACCTAACACTCAAAATACCTACGCTTTAAAAAAAGCAACGGAATTATTTGAAGAAGAAGCAAAAAGATTAAAAAATTTAGAACATCCGCAAATTCCTAAACTGCAAGCATATTTTAATCAAGATAATCGTTTATATTTAATTCAAGATTTTATCGCTGGAGAAGACTTATTAACAGAATTAAATAACCAAGGAAATTTTACAGAGCAAAAAATCAGAGAATTACTACTTAGCCTATTACCAGTTTTGCAAATAGTTCATGATCAAAAAATAATTCATCGGGATATTAAACCTGAGAATATCATGCGTCGTCATAGTGACGGTAGATTATTTTTAATTGATTTTGGCGCTTCTAAAGAAGTTCAAGGAACAGTGAAACCAGGTACAAAAATTGGTAGCTATGGATATGCTGCTATTGAACAAATGGAAGATAGAGAAGTTTATCCTGCTAGTGATTTATTCAGTATAGGCGCAAGTTGTTTTCATTTACTCACGGGAGTTTATCCCGGTAATTTGTGGAATAGACAAGGTTACAGTTGGACTAATAATTGGCGTAGTCATTTACCACAACCTGTTACTGTGGAACTGGGGAAAATTTTAGATAAGTTATTACAGTTAGAATATCAAAGTCGCTATCAGTCAGCAACGGAGGTTTTAAGGGTTTTACAAACTCCTCCTCAACCAAAACCACAACCTCCTCAACCTCCAAAAATTCAAACTCCTATAAAACCACAACCTCCAATTTCACAACCAACTAATTCTGCTCCTACTCGTCGTAGTTTTCTCCAATATGCAGGTTTATTTACTGGTGGTGTTATTGTTTCTGTAATTGGACAAAATTTATTAACAGGAAATAAAGGTAATAACTCAACTCCAAAAATTACCACTTCTCGAAATACTCCAACTCCAGAAATTACTCCATCCAATAACCTGAAAACCTCCACTTTTGAAGTTGTGAAAACCAACTCCCAAGGAAGTATTATCAGCAGAAGCAACCACTCAGCAAATTACTTTGTGGAGGACTTGGGAAACGGTGTCACCTTAGAAATGGTGGAAATACCCCCAGGTAAATTTATGATGGGTTCACCGGAAACTGAGGGGCAAAGATCATCTTCTGAAAGTCCCCAGCATCAAGTGACAGTACCTCGTTTCTTCATGGCCAGATATCCCTTGACACAGGCACAATATTCTGCTATCATGGGAAACAACCCTTCTTACTTTAAAGGTGATAATCGTCCAGTTGAAACAGTCAATTGGAATGATGCAATGGCTTTCTGTAAAAAGTTAAGTCAGCAAACTGGTAAAGACTACACATTGCCCAGTGAAGCACAATGGGAGTACGCCTGTAGAGCAGGGACAACCACACCATTTTATTTTGGTGAAAGTATTACCCCAGATTTAGTAAACTATAATGGTAATTATTCCTACGCTCAATATCGTGCACAAACCACAAATGTAGGTTCTTTTCCCCCTAATGCTTTTGGTTTGTATGATATGCACGG
Organism: Anabaena sp. FACHB-1237; assembly: GCF_014696225.1. Lineage (GTDB taxonomy): Bacteria > Cyanobacteriota > Cyanobacteriia > Cyanobacteriales > Nostocaceae > FACHB-1237. The sequence goes on from NZ_JACJPV010000047.1 coordinate 20,795, forward strand.
GAATGTATGGGAATGGTGTCTAGATAACTGGCATGAAAATTATATAAACGCGCCTGCAGATGGCAGTGCTTGGATTAGTCAAGGCAAATATGTGCTGCGTGGTGGTTCGTGGAACTACCTTCCTGAAAACTGCCGTTCTGCCAACCGCAACAACTTCAACCGCGATCTCAGGATCAACAATATCGGGTTTCGCGTTGTTTGTCTTGTCGTAGCGAGGACTTTGTAGCCCTTTATACTTTTGCCCTCTAGCTCTTTGCTTTTTTTCTTTTCCCTTCTTAAAACCCTCCGCGTAGCGGGGAACTTCAGATCCCGGACTTCTCAAAGAAGTCCGGGATCTTTGGATTAGATAATATTAATTGATGATCATCATGGTAATTTGGGAATTTGTCAAGAAATTCAGATCCCGGACTTCTCAAAGAAGTCCGGGATCTTTGGATTAGATAATATTAATTGATGATCATTATGGTAATTTGGGAATTTGTCAAGAAATTCAGATCCCGGACTTCTCAAAGAAGTCCGGGATCTTTGGATTAGATAATATTAATTAAAGATAACAAAAAATCCCATTATATCAATCAAGATGAATGGGAAAATTTAATAGAAGAAGAAATAATGGAAGATGCTATAGCTGATGCTAGTTTGGAAGTGATGAATGGTATTTATAGTCAATTCCAACTAGCAGAAATGGTTAATAGAACAGAATTAATTACCACCGCTGTGAAATTTTTGCAATTAACCTATATCTATTCAGCTAAAGAATTGCCCACAATTATAGCCCAAACATTATCACAATTACCTGGCGCTGAACATTGGCAAAATGGTAAAAAATAGTAAGTTGAAAATAGTAGATTTTGGACTAGTTAATTATATAGTTATATAGCTAGTTATATAGCTTCATGATGACTAACTTCCAAAGGTAAGAAAATAGTTAAAACTTCTGCATTTTGAGGACGTTGACGCACAATTAACTTACCTCCAATAGTCTGAAATAAATTCTTGGTTGCGGAAATATTTAAACTAATAGTCCCCGTTTCTGGTTGAAACATTAATAATTGTCCTAAAGATTTTTTAATGGGTAATTTAAAAGATTGACTTTGATTTTCACAGTCTAATTGTGGAGTTAATTGTAACTTTAATTGATCTCCAGCAGGAATTACTTGTACATGAATACAACTACCAGGAGGTAAACTGCGAGTAAAATTTTCCATCAAATTAGTTAACATTCTATCCAACATATTCGGGTTACTTACCACCATTGGTAATTCCTTGGGTAATGCTACATTTAACTTTAAATTACGTTTTGTTGCTGCTTGTTCCCATCTAGGAATACTTTGTTGTAAAACCTGATCTAAGGACATTTTTGTTAATTGACTATGGACAGATTGTGTGGTATTTATAGTATCTTTATTAGTTTCTAATTCTGCGGCTTTAAATAATAACTCCATCCGTTCAATTTGTTCTGTACATTCATGATCAATTATCTGTAATCTACTAATTACATTACTGGGTAAATCCTGTTTTTTTAATAATAACCTAGTCATCATTCTAATAGTTGTTAAAGGAGTTCTCACTTCATGGGCAAATGCTTGTAATAACTCTACGTCTGGACGAGTAATTTGTTTATTTTCAGGTTGAGGAATAGGTGCATTACTAGGAGAATTATAGGTAATATGATTATTTTCCGTAATAGTTAATTCTTGTAATAATAGTTGACTAAATTGTACAACTGTGTTATAATTAGGAGCTACCAAGGGATAATTTTTCACTAAAATATCCAATTCTGCAAATAATTCAGGATTGGTAAAAATTACCCGTGATCCTAAAGAACGCCAAGCCTGTTCTACTATTTCTGCATCAAAGGAAAATCCAAATTCTTTTTTACCGTTTTTGTGTTCTGATAAAACTAAAACTAATCTAAATTTATCTGTAAATACTAAACAAAATTGTTCTGCACCTAAAGGATCGGCTGCTAATAATGGTAATATAGATTCTTGAGGGCAATTTTTTTGTATATTGATATTTTCTCTATTTTCTGCTATTTCTGCATCCATAGCAAATGGCATTAATGCTAAGGGGTTAAAAGGTTTAGCAGTAAAGGTAATTGTTTTTAATGTTTGGGTTAAATGTGGTTGACTAAATAATGGTGCTGGTGCTGCTAATACTAAACCTTGATGACTGCTAAATGCAGTTTTACCTAAAGTTTGTAATAATAGATTTTCTGTAGCTGCAAGACTCACACGCCATTGTTGTTCTGCTTGTACTGATGAACAATTGTTTGATGAATTATTATTTATTGTTAATTCACTGGTGGCTAAAATTTCTCTTAAACTTGGTAAAATCCACTCGTACACAGTTTTTCACCTCCTAATTATTTGTGATTGTTTATTAGCTATTAGCTTTGAGTAAAGTAAAGCCATTAGATAGTATTAACCCAAGTTGCTAGTTATTAATTTTCGGATATTTTGTAGTCTGTAGGGTGCGTTAGACAGAATAATTTAGGTTCAAATTACCAATTTTAAGATTCTCACGCACCCTACTCCATCTAACTGGCAACTTACGTTATTAGATACTATATTTCATGTTAGTTAGTAGTTAGTTATTAGGCTGAAAAATTTACGCCAAAATTTAAACTATTAAGGTTTATACGTACAAGATTATAGTTATTCTGGTATGAATCAAAGTGGTATAACCGAACAATTTAGGTGAAATATCCCCAGCTATCAGCTTTTTATGTGCTGTTGTTTTCAGAACTTACGTAACTGGCGCATTGGTAAGGTTTGGTTCGACAAGCTCACCAACCACGTCAGACACAGTATAAATCATGTAAATAACCAAATTGTTCATATCTGACGCACCCTACAACAGATTTTTTGGTAAGGTGCGTCAGACAGCATAAATCATGTAAATAACCAAATTGTTGATATCTGACGCACCCTACAACAGATTTTTTTTGGTAAGGTGCGTCAGACAGCATAAATCATGTAAATAACCAAATTGTTGATATCTGACGCACCCTACAACTTAAGTTATGATGTTAGTATGATCATATATTAGCAGCGTGGTCAGAGTGCATAAATTATGCAAATAAGCAGATTATTCATATCTGACCAAGCTATAATTGTCATCTAATAATTAAACCTGTTATTTATGACTTAATTTCCTAGATATTGTTACAATACTTAACAACGTTATTTTAACTGGTGGCTTCTTCAAGATGGTTAAGACACTCCCCCCTAGTTCTCGCGCAACTTTGGAGGACACTCGCGGAGGCGAATTGTCCGTAATTGAAGTTGTACCAGACAATGGTACGCAAGATTTGATGATTAAGTCTGCTAAAGTCGGTAGAGATAGAAACAATAAACATAGAGTTCTGTTAAATACAGACTATGAACCGGAAACTCTGACTTATGATCCTCAAGAAATCCAGGATCATTATAATGGCCAACTATGGCTAGTTCTGGGCCGTATTTTAGTGGTATTAATACCAGTCATAAGTTTTGTGTTTGGTTTATGGTGGGATAAACAAAGAGGTAAAGAGGTTAAAAATGAACGTCGTCGCGCTGTTCAGCTGAGGGATTTATTAACTAAACTAGGTCCTGCTTATATTAAAATTGGTCAGGCTTTATCCACTCGGCCAGATTTAGTACCACCAATATATTTAGAAGAATTAACAAGATTACAAGATCAATTACCTGCTTTTCCTAATGAAATAGCTTACCAATTTATTGAGGAAGAGTTAGGTGATTCTCCTTTACAAATTTATGCGGAATTATCGCCTCAACCTATTGCTGCTGCTTCTTTAGGACAGGTTTATAAAGGTAAATTGAAAACTGGAGAGGAAGTAGCAATTAAAGTTCAACGTCCAGATTTACGAGAAAAAATTACAATTGATTTGTATATTTTGCGAAATTTGGCAGGTTGGATACAACGTCGAGTGAAGAGGGTTAGAAGTGATTTAGTGGGAATTTTAGATGAGTTGGGCGATCGCATTTTTGAAGAAATGGATTATATTCATGAAGGCGAAAATGCCGAAAGATTTTTTGAATTATATGGCCATCTTCCTGATATTTATGTTCCTAAAATCTATTGGGAATATACTAACCGTCGTGTATTAACAATGGAATGGATTAATGGCATAAAATTAACCCAACCAGAAAAAATCAATTCTCTAGGAATTAATGCCCGATATTTAATAGAAATTGGTGTGCAATGTTCTTTAAGACAATTATTAGAACATGGATTTTTTCACGCAGATCCCCATCCAGGAAATCTTTTAGCCACCTTTGATGGTAAATTAGCCTATCTGGATTTTGGCATGATGAGTGAAGTTAAACCTGCCCAAAGATATGGTTTAATTGAGGCAATTGTTCACGTTGTCAACCGCGAATTTGACAGTTTAGCTAAAGATTATGTCAAGTTAGAATTTTTGACTCCAGACACGGATTTAACGCCCATTATTCCGGCATTTGCTAAAGTATTTGCTAATGCCCAAGGTGCAAGTGTAGCGGATTTGAACATTAAAAGTATTACTGATGATTTATCAGCATTAATGTATGAATATCCTTTTCGTGTTCCTCCCTATTATGCCTTAATTATTCGTTCTTTAGTGACATTAGAGGGAATTGCCATTTACATAGATCCTAACTTTAAAGTATTAAGTGAAGCCTATCCCTATGTAGCCAAAAGATTGTTAACAGATCCAGCAGATGAATTGAGAACTTCTTTAAAAGAGTTATTATTTAAAGATGGTAAATTTCGCTGGAATAGATTAGAAAACTTGTTGAAAAATGCCCGTAGTAATCAAGATTATGATTTGAATTTAGTGTTAAATCAATTAGTTGATTTCTTGATTTCTGAACGGGGTGAATTTATTAGAGATAGATTAGTAGATGAGTTTTTTAATACTGTAGATGCTGTGAGTAAAAATGCCTTACATCAGTTTACTTTTGTGTTACGAGAAAGGGTAGGTTTAACGGTATTTAATGAACTTCCTGCTGCTAGTGTGGAACAGAAACAAACCTTAGAACATATTCAGAGAATTGCAGGTATTCTCAGGGAAACCAGGGGTTTTGATGCTAGTAAAATTGCCCCCCAATTAGCGCAAATAATTGTTAATCCTGGAGTGCAAAAATTGAGTCAACAAGTGGTTAATCGCATGACACAAAAAGCAATTACTCGCATTATTCGAGAATTGTTATCAGAGGGGGAGAAATAAAACAATAGTTAGTAAGCTGATGTGCAGCTAAAATTACAGTAGTGCAAGCATCTTGCTTGCATTTATGATCCAAATTGAAAGCACAACAGCTTAACTCAAGTTAGTATTGTAGGGTGCGTCAGATATAATCAATCGGTTGATTGATAGAATTTATGGAGTCTGACGCACCCTACATATCTTTTTATAGGCGTTTTATAGCCGTTGCTGAACTCAGGTATGAAATTGACAAATTCAAAATTTGCTAAACTGCTACTACATCCTAATTGTCATCAAATCCTGACATAAAAACCACTACAAAAAACCGAATGTCAAAAAACCTTGACATTTTGATCCCGGAAGTGCTGATAACTACGTCAAATCAAGTAAAAACTATCTGTAGACCCCTTGATCCCTAGTAAGAAATACTGGTTAATATTTACATAACAACTTTTTCACATCCGAACTAAATGCTCAAATAAAGAAAGCGTTAAAAGGAATTAAAAAAGTTGATAAATAAAAGTAGTCAGTGTTTAGTTTTCAACAATTCGCTTAAACAGGCATTCGGAAACGAATAAAGTTATTAAAACTTATTAAAACTGTCATAGATCGTTGATTACTAATAACTGAATATGTTGATAAAAAAAACACAAAGTAAAAAAATTTAAAACTGGCTAAACTAGCTAATCACTGGCAATACCAGCAGTAAGGCATAAAAAATCATCTGGGGCTAATCACTGCTAACACCTATTTGCCTAATGTCTTGTAACTGTAGTCATTTTTTGATGTTGTGATCAAATTATGACCAAGTTGTGAACATTCAACTACCGATAGCTTGTTGGAAAGTAAAGCCTGTGGAGAGTCAAAACTACTTAATAATTTAAACCTGATAGTGGACATTATTAAGGATTCGATGAAGCAGGAAATGAACATCAAAATTATTCAATAAACTTGATGAATCGTCTAGATTTCAAGTTTATGAGTAAGTTTGAGTAAGTTTCATAAAAGCGGTAGATGATATCTAACCAAACGCTGTTTAACCCAGAAGACATTATAACCTTGAAAACTACTGGAGGCCAAATCAATGGCAAAAGAACGCCCACCGCTAGAAGAGATGACATTACGGCAATTACGGAAAGTTGCCAGCGAATATGGTATATCTCGCTATAGTAGAATGCGTAAATCTCAGTTATTGTCATCAATTCAAGAAATTCAAAACAATAAATTTGCAGGCAATTCATCTCATACTTTGGAGGCACAGGAAACCGTGGAAGCAGCAAAATTTGAACTAGGACAAGAAGACCTCACTGGTGGTTCTCTTGCGGATGTGGATGAAACATTAGGTGATTTACCTGCGGGTTATGGTGAAAGTCGGATAGTTTTGTTGCCTCGTGATCCTCAATGGGCTTATGCTTACTGGGATATTCCTAATGATCATAAAGAGGAATTACGTCGTCAAGGTGGACAACAACTGGCGTTGAGAATTTATGATGTTAGTGATATTGATTTAGAATTCCAAAGTCCCCACAGTATTCAAGAATACCCTGCGGATGAGTTAGCTAGGGAATGGTACTTACCTATTCCTGTGAGTGATAGAGATTATGTGATTGATGTGGGTTATCGCACTGCGGATGGACGCTGGTTAGTGTTAGCGCGTTCTGCAAGAGTTCATATTCCTCCTGTGTATCCTTCTGATTGGATTGAAGATGTATTTATTACTGTAGACTTTGAGGAAGATTTACGTGGTAAGACTTTCTATGAATTAGTTCCCCCATCTAAGAAAGTAGCTACTACAGGTGCTGCTGCGGGTAATCCTATTTATGATCAAATATTTGGTCTGGCTGAATCTGCTGAAGTGCAACGGGTTGCAGGTTCTATTTTTGGTTCTATGCAGCACGTAGCTGGTTCTATTCCTCCAGAACAAGCTATTAGTTCTTACATTTTCCCATCTGGTGTGGGTATGTGGGCTGTTCCTACCGCATCTGGTATTAATATGTCTGGTGTGGGTATGTCTGGTGTCGGTTTCTCTGCTGGTGCTATTCCTGTGCGTCCTCGCAAGTTCTGGTTAGTGGCTGATGCGGAGTTGATTGTATATGGTGCTACTGAACCTGATGCTACTGTAACTATTGGTGGCCGTCCGATTAAACTCAATTCTGATGGTACATTCCGCTTCCAAATGTCTTTCCAAGATGGTTTAATTGATTACCCCATTTTAGCGGTTGCTGCTGATGGTGAACAAACTCGTTCTATTCACATGAAGTTTGAAAGAGAAACTCCTTCTCGCAATACTAATACTAAGGATGAAGCTGTTTTAGAATGGCTTAAATAGGTGATGGGTAATGGGTGATTGGTGATGGGAAAATAAGTTTATAAGTACAATTTTAGTACAAGTTTTCATTTTTTGATTTTTTGATTTTTACCGCTATATTAGATAATGTAGCGGTTTTTTAATTCAGCATATTATTTATTGATAGTCAAGAAGAGGATAGGTAAATTTTATAATGTGCTGATTTTTGTGAATAAAATATCATCAACTATACTATTACAATATGTTCTATAAAATCCCACTGTTGCTTACACCTCAACCAGAAGGAGGTTTCACTATAACTTCTCCACTCTTGCCAGAATTGATCACTGAAGTTTATACCTAACTTATCAAACTATTAAATATTAGTTTTTATCAGATGAAAATACATAAATTTTTTCTAATATCTATTCTCATTATGTTGGCAGGTATAATATCTACTTGTGACAATATGATGGCTAATTCTGTAACTAAAAATTCTGGAAGATGTGCTGGAAATAATAGTAATTTTAGTCTGGAATTTTTGAAAACTAATAATAATGGTGAAAGATATGATAAAGGAATTAATCATGTAATTATATTTAATCCGCGATCGCCTAATTTAGATTTTAAGGTAAATGTAGGTTTAAAACATCAAATATATGCCAAAAATAAAGGACTTATCAAAAGAGAATATACTGCTAAACTATTTAGAGAAATTATTAGTGATGAAAACGCTAAATTAAACGGTAAATTACCAATTGTCGCTATTAATGCTGATTATATTGATCCAGAAAATAAACCCCAAGGTTTAAATATTTCTCGTGGTGTTGAATATGCAGGTATTTTTAAAGATAAACGTTCTTCCTTTGGTATTTCTGGAGGTAAACCAAGTGAAAGAATTGCAACTATCGCTATGGGAAGAAGAGGAAATAATAACTTAAATTATAATTTAGTCGGAGGTAATGGAAGATTTTATATTCAAGGTAAATTCAAAGATATTTGTAAAGCACTGGGTAAATTTGCTTGTGAAGGTGCTACAAATCGTTCTTTAGTGGCAATTACGAGTAAAGGTTATGTGATTTTTTTAGTGAATGATGCTAAAGCTAATTCTCAGATTTTGATTTCTGCTAATAATAAAGAATTATTACCCAGTGATTTTGATAATGTGTTAACAGGAATTGCTAAAAATAACTGTTTAGGAACTATTCAAGAAGGGATGTTATTTGATGGTGGAATGTCTCCTGGTTTATTTTATAATAATCGGGTTTATGTGGAAAATTTTGGTCCTATTGGTTCGGTATTTTTGATTTATAAAAAATAAACTACAAGATCCCTGACTTCCAAGATCCCGGACTTCTTAAAGAAGTCCGGGATCTGAAATTTTGAATTTTAATTATTTTCCAAATTTAATTTAACGGCTAAATCAAATAATTTCTCAACCTTTTGATATTCTTGATCTAAACCAATTTCATCTAAATAGATATTCATAGAAATTGGAGTTTCATTAGCATAACGATTCATTATTGTCCAGTAGGTAATTGTTTGTATTGTTTGAAAATCTGCATCAAAACCTAAATACATTCTCCCCGTACCTGATATTTTATTAGATGCTTTATTAAACCTAATAAATCTTTTGGGGATAGGTAGCCATAAATAACATTGTAGATGATCTAAATTGCGAGATGTGGTAGATGAAAATAATTTGAATTGACAGCAAGGTTTAGTTTTACTAAGTCCATAAAATATACTTCTTCCATCTTTAATTTCTTTGACACGCTGATTAGATGTTAACATTTGTTCTCGCAATTTTAATATCTCTATTTTTGTCACAGGAGAAAGTTTATCTAAAAAATTTACTAGCACTTTGCGAGGAGAATTAACTTGTCCTTTTAATTTGAATAATTGTAAGTTAGATAATTTAGCGATTTCTGCTTTTTCTTCTAGTTCTTGATTAACTAAAGGTATGGTTTTATTAATAGTAATTTGATGATTATTTTCTAAATATAAATGTAAATGAAAATTATTAATATTCTCAGAATCATTAATAATTGCAAACCTGATTAATTCAAATTGTAAGATATTATAAAGACGATCAATAAAGTTATGTTTATGGAAGTTTGGAGCGATCGCTATTAAGCGAATTGGTAAATTATAATTTATTTGATCCTGAAAAGGTTGCTCTATTTTCAGATAATGATAGTAATGTGTGAGTTGGTTAATAATATCAGGATCTTCAGTCTCTGTGATTTCTAATACCACCAATTGACTATTTTTAGTTTTAGCAAGAATAACAGTATATTCTTCCGCTATCATAAATTGACGTTCTAGGGGAATTATATCCCACATTCCGCACCCCAAACTGTCACAGAGGGAAATTACGTAGAGAAAAAATTAAAGGGAGCATCAAAACAAACATATAAAGTGAAAAAAGGCATTTGAGAAACAGTAAATCACCAAAAACGTCATCAAAACCTATTCTCAATAAGAACCAATAAGAATGCACACCACCTGG
>NZ_JACJPV010000048.1 GCF_014696225.1 Anabaena sp. FACHB-1237
CATTTAGGGATTTGAGATTGGCGATCGCTACCTAAACTTTAGACCATTTTGTATTAAAATTATCCTCAAAGGTCTTCAAAAATCCGAAATTACCGATTGTGACACTGGGGGGTGCGGAATGTGGGATATAATATCGAGAAATTTTATTGATTAGTTAAGAAATATATGGCAAATTTTTACTGATACAATTGACTTTCAAATATCAGTATTTAGCATATATTTATTAATCATTTATTAGTCAGATGTGCTTTTTCTATCACAAGAAATACCAAACAAAGACATTGATTCGATATTTTCTAGCAAATCAATGTATTTATACTGATTTTTAGTAATATTTGAACTTGTTGATTTTACAAGTATTGTGAATTGGTGAAATTATTGTGATGTAAATATAGTTAAGATAGTTAAGGGGGAGTATCTCCCACTTCTGACATAATGTTAAAGTCTACCATTGGTGCAAACAAAAAAGCTCTACCCCGTCTACTATGACGGCTTTCTTGTAGATAATTTGTAGAGTATATTTCTCTAATCATGTTGCACGAATAATATTGACACATTCATTAAATCACAATTTTAATCATAAAAATGTTTTTAGTCAACAATTAATTAAAATTATTAAGATTGTGAATCAGTTATCCGATACCTCACTTCTTTAAGAAGTCAGGGATCATGGGTGATCTGATTATGCTAAAATCTAAAATTCACAATCATCATAGCTTGAACGATTATGAATACACACAATACCACAATACTAGATGGTAAAGCATTAGCTGAGAAGATTCAAGCAGAACTAACTCAGACTATTACAATATTAAAAGAAAAAGTTGGGCGATCGCCTGGTTTAGCTGTTTTAATGGTAGGAGATAACCCAGCATCAGCCGCCTATGTTCGCAACAAAGAAAAATCATGTAGGAAAATAGGTATGGTGTCTTTTGGTAAACACTTTCCCGCATCCACAAGCCAAAGTGAATTAGAAGATGTCATTGATCAACTAAACCAAGATCCTAGAGTAGATGGAATTTTGGTACAATTACCCCTACCTAAACATCTGGATGCCATCCAATTATTGCATCAAATCACCCCAGACAAAGATGCCGATGGACTGCATCCCGTCAACTTAGGAAAACTCGTTAGGGGGGAAACAGGAATACGCAGTTGCACTCCAGCTGGTGTGATGAGATTATTAGAAGAGTATAAAATTCCCCTGTCAGGTAAAAAAGCCGTCGTACTAGGACGTAGTATTTTAGTCGGTAAACCTATGGCCTTAATGCTACTAGAAGCAAATGCTACAGTCACCATCGTTCATGGTCAATCTCAGGATGTAGAAAATATAATTTCTAATGCTGATATCCTGGTATCTGCCGTTGGCCGTCCAGGTATGATTACAGGAGATATGGTAAAACCTGGTGCAGTAGTGATAGATGTGGGTATCAATCGTATCACTGATAACAGTGGTAAAAGTTATTTAGTGGGCGATGTGGACTTTACTAGCACTGCTAAAGTAGCAGAATATATCACGCCAGTACCGGGAGGTATTGGACCAATGACCGTAGCTATGTTATTGCAAAATACTATTTCTAGCTATTTGCAAACAACCAAGAATTAGTAAATAATTTTTGTAATTCACAATTCCTCACAAATTAGTGAGAGATTAGGAGTCAAACCCTCGTAAAATAACCACATATCTTCACAAACTCAAAATTTAGGACTAACTCAAGCATGGTAGTAACAAACAGTTTCCCCAAACCAGCAGAAACAGCTAAGTTTAACCTCTCTAGCTATCTCAAACAAAGACAACAACTTTGTGATCAGGCTTTGGATAATTCTATCACTGTAGTTTATCCAGAAAAAATTTATGAAGCTATGCGGTATTCACTCTTAGCTGGAGGTAAGCGAGTCCGTCCTATTTTGTGTCTTGCCACATCAGAAATGATCGGTGGTACCATTGAAATGGCTATGCCTACAGCTTGTGCTGCGGAAATGATACATACAATGTCCTTAATACATGATGATTTACCTGCAATGGACAATGACGATTATCGTCGTGGTAAATTAACAAATCATAAGGTTTATGGTGAAGATGTTGCTATATTAGCGGGAGATGGTTTATTAGCATTAGCTTTTGAAATAGTAGCCAGTAAAACTCCTGATAATGTACCCAAGGATCGAGTTTTACAAGTTATAACACGCTTAGGAAAAGCATTAGGCGCAGCAGGATTAGTAGGCGGACAAGTGGTAGATTTAGACTCAGAAGGTAAAACAGATATTTCGTTAGAAACGCTGAACTTTATCCATAACCATAAAACTGCTGCACTGTTAGAAGCCTGTGTAGTTTGTGGGGGCATAATAGCTGGTGCATCTAGCGAAGATGTGCAAAGATTAACTCGTTATTCTCAAAATATTGGTTTAGCCTTCCAAATTATTGATGATATTCTTGATATTACTGGTACTCAAGAAGAATTAGGTAAAAGTGCTGGTAAAGACTTACAAGCTCAAAAAGTCACCTATCCTAGTTTATGGGGTATTGAAGAATCTCGTCTCAAAGCACAGCAATTAGTAATAGATGCCTGCAAAGAATTAGAATATTATGGCGAAAAAGCTGTACCTTTACAAGCATTAGCTCATTTTATTGCTAACCGTAATAACTAACTTAGTATTTGTTAATACTCTGACAGTATAGCGGTTATCAGTTGGATGAGAATACTAGGTAACGTGAAATCTCCTATATTTTACCTGTGATCTATTCCCTGTTCCCTGCGATCGCTACTCACATTTATTCACTTTACTCAAGAATACCATGCAGGACATATCGGAAATTCTTGACAACCGGGTGCTGCTGATCGCGCTAGTAGCTTGTTTTGTCGCTCAAGGATTAAAACTCATTGTTGAGTTAATTAAACATCGTAAACTAAATGTGCGAGTTTTGGTAACAACTGGCGGTATGCCTAGCTCCCATTCTGCTTTAGTTACCGCTTTAGCGGCTGGAGTTGGGGAAACAGTAGGTTGGTCTTCAGCTGAATTTGCCTTAGCTACAGTTTTTGCTATTATTGTCATGTATGATGCGGCTGGAGTACGTCAAGCTGCGGGTAAACAAGCAAAAATTCTCAATCAAATGATTGATGAATTATTCCATGAAAAACCTGATTTTTTCCAAGATCGGTTAAAGGAATTATTAGGACATACTCCAGTACAAGTTATTGCAGGAGCAATTTTAGGTATTGCTATTTCTTGGTTAGCTAGTTCTTGGTTAGTTAGGGTTAATTAACAGCTACGTAAGCTGTCAGCAGTCAGCTTTGATCATTTAGGACTTCCCACTCCAACTAAAAGATATTTGTCTATGCTAGTAATTAGAAATGTAACGGAGGGACCAGATCACTGGTTATAAGTGCCTATAGAAACTATTTTTGGTAATGTGCAAGGTTTGAAAACCAGCCAGCTAAAACAAATCGAGCGGCTGTATCATCAACGTATATCAGGTAATATCATTACTACCCCTGAATTTGCTCAACGTCTTGCTGCTATTAGTACAGACATAAATCAACCTCTATGTGCCTATCTCAACCGTCGCGGACAAGTTATCCGGGTGGGGGTAGGCACTCCGCGTCAAACTCAAATTCCACCCTTAGAATTGCCGCGTTATGGTGCGGAACGACTTAGTGGTATTCGTTGTATCTCTACTCATCTCAAGGCAGAACCCCCTAATGATGCTGCTTTGACGGCTATGGCTTTACAAAGGTTAGATGCTTTAGTAGTGCTAAATGTTACAGCATCCGGTTTCACTAAGCGCGGTGGTGGTGCTACTGGCTATGTTAAAGAAGCCTATCTAGCGCATTTAGTAGCTAATACTCAACAGTTAGCACTTACTCAGTCCGGTGGTATGACTATAGCTGATGCTAGTTCTTATGCCCATGTTTCACCTCCTTTGAATTTGGATACTTTAGAAGATCAGAATTTTTTCGATCTGGTGGAAAGTATTGAAGAGGAGTTTCGTAGAGAATATGTTGCCCAAGAAGTAGATGCAGATCATGATCGTGTGGTCATTGTTGGCTTACACACTGATGATATGAATGACCAAGAGTATCAGGATACTATTGCTGAATTAGCTCGGTTAGTGGATACTGCCGGCGGTGTTGTATTACAGACATTACAACAAAAGCGATCGCGCATTCATCCACAAACCGTTATTGGTGAAGGAAAAGTTCAAGAAGTTGCCCTCACTGCCCAAACATTAGGAGCGAATCTTGTAGTATTTGATCGGGATCTTTCGCCAGCCCAAGTCCGTAACTTAGAAGCCCAAATAGGTATTAGAGTTGTGGACCGTACAGAAGTAATATTAGATATTTTTGCTCAACGTGCTCAATCAGGCGCAGGTAAATTACAAGTAGAGTTGGCACAATTGGAATATATGCTACCTAGACTAACTGGCAGAGGTCAAGCTATGTCCAGATTAGGTGGTGGTATAGGTACAAGAGGACCTGGAGAAACTAAATTAGAAACAGAACGCCGAGGTATTCAGAAGCGAATTTCTCGACTGCAACAGGAAGTAAACCAATTACAAGCCCATCGTTGTCGTTTACGTCAAAGAAGACAACATCGAGATGTACCTTCAGTGGCCTTAGTGGGATATACCAACGCTGGTAAATCTACTTTACTTAATGCCTTGACCAATGCCACTGTTTATACAGCAGATCAGTTATTTGCTACATTAGATCCCACTACCCGCAGGTTAATTATTCCCCATGCGGAAACTGGACAACCTCAAGAGACTTTAATTACAGACACAGTGGGTTTTATTCATGAATTACCGCCGTCATTAATAGATGCTTTTCGTGCTACTTTGGAAGAAGTAACAGAAGCGGATGCTTTATTGCATTTAGTGGATTTATCTCATCCAGCTTGGTTAAGTCATATTCGCGCTGTGCGGGATATTTTGGCACAAATGCCCATTACACCTGGACCTGCTTTAGTGGCTTTTAATAAGATTGATCAGGTTAGTAGTGAAACCCTAGCATTAGCAAGGGAGGAGTTTCCTTTAGCAGTGTTTATTTCCGCCAGTGAAAGGTTAGGATTGGAAACACTACGGCAACGTTTATCATTATTGATTGAGTATGCTAGGCAATAATTGATAATTGATGGGTTGTAGGGTGCGTTAGATATCTGTAATCTATCTATTTGCTTGATTAATACAGACTCAACCACCCTACTATACTGTTATACTGTTAAAAATCTTTGCCTGGGTCGGTAATAAAGTCTTTATAGTATAGTTAGATTTTCTCCCGTAAAATTCCAGAAACCAAATTAATAGTGCATAAGATTTTCGATTGTTTATAGCATTTATACTTTTATGTTTTTTGATGATTTCATTATCTTGATATTTTTATAAAAGTTGATTCAGGTTATTATCAATTATGTTGTATGTTGTAAAATTCTTTGGTCAGCATATAAAATACTAGTAAATTTAAAATAGAATTGTTGTTAAGTATTTCATTATCGGCTACTAATTTAATTAGCCTACCTTGGCTATTATAACTTTATTAGACATAGAAGTGAAAATTATTGTAGGGATGATTTATGAATTGTCCCTACAAGGGTTTGGTGGTTATTAACTATTTCTCAGTTACTAATGTCAGTTCAATCCGCTTTTCTGCTGGTTGTGTAATTTTAACTTCCACTCCAGGTCCAAAATACTTAGTCATTTTCTCGTGCTTTTCTTCCCATAATGGTAAAGGAATCAGGGGAGAATCAAATTCCAGGGTTAAACTGTAAGTGCCGTTAATCTCTGCTTCTCTTAAGGCTGTAACTATGGGTCTTTCTTCATCCGTAGGACTTAATCCCAGGTATTCTAAGGCTCTATCTAAATGGGCTTTTTGTCCGTAACAATATCGTGTGATATCCTTACGGATTTTATTTTGTGTCACTGTGGCTTGTGATTTTCTCAGTGCTAATACTGATGCTGTAGTTGGTTGACTAAAGGGAACTGGTTTCATTTCATTAGCTTTAAGTGCTAAACCGCCTAATAACAGGGGAAAACCATAGAAAAATCCTACTAAATTGAGAGTAGCGTTACTATTGGCATAAGCTATAAAACCGGTGAGGGTAAGAATGCTACCAATGGTTAAACCTAGGGTTCCTAATGAAATTTTGCCGAACATGATTGTCAGTTTATGATAATTTATTTATAGTTTAAGTTTTATTACGACTTAAAATTTATCTTACAATAATCTTGTCATAAAAATTGGTAGGAAAAATATGGATATTCAAACTCTCAAAGAACGCCTTAATGCAGTGAAAGCTAAACGGGAATATTTACTAAGTCTGTTAGAACAATCTAACTTAGGGACTTTACGAGTAGATATTAATCAAGCCTTAGAAGAATTAGATGATTTAATGGATGAATATAATCGGGTGGTTCCTGAAATTGATAATAACTAACAATTATCAGTAAGTATTCATCCGTCAGCTATCAGTAATCAGTCAATAATAGTAATAACAAGGATTGAAAAATTATCATGAAATTTTAATTTCAGGTAATGTCATCTACTTATAGTAAACACAGCTTGGGTTTGGACTTTTGCAAAGTCACGAAAAACCCATCTGTGTAGGAGTTTAGCACATTGCTCACTGGTGTCAACTTAATGTAAAACCCATGGACTGACTGGGAATGATAGCAGGGCGTAGCGTATGATTACAGTAGCTACGCTAAAGCCATATTCTGTGTGTCTCATAGCAAAAGTCATCAGCAAGATGACTAGCTAAACTTGTAGGAATTAAGGTACAAATTGTAGAAGAAAGCTATACATCAAAATGTAGTTTTCTGGATTTTGAACCAATCAAAAAGCATGGGCAATATTTAGGAAAAAGAGTTAAAAGAGGTTTATTTAGGTCTAAGTCAGGTTAGCATTATTCAGCAGATTTAAACGGTTCCTGTGAACATATTAAGAAAGGTAGTTAACCTTAGAGGCTTGTAGTTAGCCCTGTAAGGTTTAGGACTTTACCAAGCTAGAAATATTTGACTATATTTTTAGTAACTACAGTTGATTACTGACTACTGATTGATGAAATAATGCGTTGGTTACGGGGAGTTTATTTAGCAGGAGTTGAAAAGCTAGGATACAAAATTTAGCTGTAAAAAGTTGTCAAAGTTTGGCGATCTATTCTATGAGGATGTCTATGTGCAATTTCGACTTAGTTTACTAACTAATTACCTCTGTGCCACTAATGAATTTTTGATGATGATCTCATGCAATAATGCTGAACAGAGACATAGTTAACAACATTGATTATTAATGGCTAAACCCATGTATCTGTGTAGGATCATTTGATGACTGATGGTTGCCATGATGAAGACGTTGACCTAATTTTCTAATTAAGGTTACTAGTTCTGATGTAGAAATATCCTTGTTAGATACAGCATCAAAATTGCCTGTTAATTTTGCTGATTCCCAAAATGTTTCAGTGAGAGAGGAATGGGCAATAATTTGAGTCTGGGGAGAAATACTTTTAATGTAATTGGAGGTGATCCAACCGTCCATCACTGGCATTTCTAAATCAAGGATAATGATGTCTACGGGTTCTGATTTAACTATTTTTATAGCTTCTTCTCCATTACTAGCTAGACCAATCACTTGCAGGTTTTTTTGGCAAGCTAATAGTAGCTGTAAACTTAATCGTGTCAGTTCATGATCGTCAACGATGAGAATACGTAATCTAGGGGAACAGTCAGAGATTTGGGACATTACTGGTAAGTATTTAATAAGGAAATTAACCAGTTATAATTTTACAATATAAATTAGCAAAATAGACTCTATCCTATGATATAGTTTTGTGTAAATTTTTCCGTTATCAGAAGTACAAATACTGAATCAATGGCAACAGTACATTTAGAATACTGGGGAGCAAGATGTATCTTCTACTGAAAACGGAAATCGTGGTATGTATAATGATGGATAAATTCACTTTTTGCTGCATTTAAGAAGGATAATTAATGACTTTGATCATCAATATTGATCATAAATTATAAACTAATTCATGCCAACAGAACGTAAAGCCATAGACATGAGAATTTGTTGAGAATTAGCTGCGGATAAGTTATCACAAGGGACTCTTTGAATGTAACTACCATCGGGTTGTAATTCCCAGGCGTGACGATTATCTGCTAACATAATGCCCATGATTTCTTGCAGGTCTTTAGCAATATCTGGATCTTTAATGGGAGTGATAACTTCCACGCGTCTATCTAAATTTCTTCGCATCCAGTCTGCACTACCAATATATATTTCTTCTTGACCATTATTGTGGAAATAGTAAATACGAGAATGTTCTAAAAAGCGGCCAATGATACTAATAACGCGGATGTTTTCACTAATATTAGGAAGTCCGGGACGTAAACAACAAATTCCGCGAATAATTAGGTCTATTTGTACGCCAGCACAGGAGGCTTCATAGAGTTTAGAAATGATTTCTGGATCAACTAGGGAGTTCATTTTAGCGACGATGCGGCCAGAAAATCCTTTTTTAATATTTTCTATTTCTCGCTGGATTAGTTCTTGGAAGCGATCGCGCATATTTACTGGTGCAACCATAATTTCTCGATAGGATTTTTGGCGAGAATATCCTGTTAAGAAGTTAAAGACATCTGTGAGATCTGCACCTAATTCTTCTCGACAACTAAATAACCCTAAATCTGTGTATAACCTAGCTGTTTTCGGGTTATAATTTCCTGTACCAATATGTACATATCGGCGCATTTTATTCTTTTCTCTTCTCACTACTAGGACAATTTTGCTATGGGTTTTCAGTCCTACTAAACCATAGACAACATGAACTCCCACACTTTCTAAACGTCTAGCCCAATAAATGTTATTTTCTTCATCAAACCGGGCTTTTAATTCTACTAAAACTGACACTTGTTTACCATTTTCTGCCGCAGCAATTAAGGCATTAACGATAGGTGAATCGCCGGAAGTGCGGTACAATGTCATTTTAATAGCTAATACTTTAGGATCATGGGCAGCATGGGTAATAAACCTGACTACTGTACTAGAAAATGATTGATAAGGATGATGAACTAAGATATCTTTTTCTCTAATAATAGAAAAGAAATCTTTGCGATCTTCTAATTCAGCAACTTCAGGATCATGGTTTGGTTCAGGAAGTCTTTGTAAGCGAGGATGAATTACAGACTGACGGGGAGGATCTTTGAGTGCTGGTAATGGTAAAGCCATAAAATACATTAAATCACGTAATCCTAATAAACCATCAACTTCGTAAATATCTGTTTCTGTTAATTCTAAATCTTGTAAGAGTCGAGAACGAATTAATGGTGGAGTTTGTGACTGAATTTCTAATCTGACAGTAGTTCCTCCCATACGACGTTTACGCAGTTCCTGTTCTATAGCTAATAACAGGTCTTCTGCTTCGTCTTCTTCTAATTCTAAATCAGCATCGCGGGTAATACGAAATGGATGATATTCTTGAATATTCATCCCTGGAAATAGAGATTCTAAATTGTGGGCGATCGCTTGTTCTAATGGTATTCCTGTCCAATGTATACGTTGACCATTTTTCTCAACATTTAATTCTGGAGGTAAGGGTAAAAATCTTGGTAAAACATTAGGTACTTTTACCCTAGCAAATAATTCGTCTTCCGTCTCAGGATTTTTCACAACTACCGCTAAATTTAAACTCAAGTTAGAAATATAAGGAAAAGGATGACTAGGATCAACAGCTAAAGGAGTTAACACTGGAAAAATCTGTTCCTCAAAATAGTTATCCAGGTAAATTTTCTGTTGGTCATTTAATTCTATATAGTTTAAAATGCAAATTCCGGCTTGCATTAACAAAGGTCTTAAAACTTTTTCAAACTCAGTATTTTGCTGTTTAAACTGAGGATATAACCAAGTGCGAATGTCATCTAATTGTTGTTGTGGAGTTCTGCCATCGGGAGTTAAAGGATTAACTTTAGCCTCTACCTGTTGTTTTAAAGCTGCAACTCGCACCATAAAAAATTCATCTAAATTAGAGTTGAAAATTGCTATAAATTTCAACCTTTCTAATAAAGGAGTGCGAACATCAGTAGATTCATGTAGTACCCGATTATTAAATTGTAACCAACTTAATTCACGGTTAATATAGTATTCTGGATTCTGGAGATTAATATTACCAGAACTTTTTTTTGCTTTTGGCATAATTGTTGATTTTTATGTGAGATATTGCTGAATACAACCTGGATATTTATATTTTATCTTATCTGGAGTGTTGAGATCCCTGACTTTTTAAAGAAGTCGGGGATCTGGCCAATTTTTCAGTTAATGTATAAAATTGAGTTAATTATTCCCAGAATTTACCCTCTTATATTCTATATATAACAAATATTTCACAAATCCTTGGTTATTAAGTATATACACAAGTTTACCATTATAACGACATCAATACATAAATCTAACACCAGTAGTCATTAACTCAAGTATCTGTTATGGAACTTACGCAAGTGTCATACCAAAAATCTGATGTAGGCTGTGGTTCGACAAACTCACCAACCACTTCAGACAGCATAAATCAAGTAAGTAAACACATTTTTGGTATCTGGCGCACCCTACTAATGTTACCATTACGTAAGTCTTACCTGTAATAAACAAATTGCAGGGAAGATGCCTACACTACCATCTTAAAATATTGATAGCATCAATTATCAATTTTCAATTATGTTTCAATCTACCCGTCGTCGTTTAGCAATTTGGTATACTGGGGTGACAGCTATATTGCTGTTACTATTTGCTAGTGGTGTGTATTTATATGTCAGAAGTACCTTAGTTGAAAGAATTGATGATACTTTAAATCATGTTGTGGAAGTAATAGAACGTTCTTTAATTATTGAATCTGTTAATTCCCCCATTCCCCAAGTGCGTGTAAATATAGAATCTAGCTTGAGAAATAATGCTGATAATAGTGAAGATGATCGCATTGATTTAGAATGGTTTAGTCCCAATGGTCAATTATTATGGTCTACTTTTTCCCAAACTTTAAATATTCCCATTCGTGGTAATTATACCACTGAAACTGTCAAGGTTTTAGACATGGGAAAATGGGAAGAATCTGTAAAATTATTGAGACAAGTAACTAAAAGAATTGAATTAGGAAGACAAGTATTAGGATATTTACGAGTGAGTCATCCTTGGTTTGAAGTGACTAAACCTAGTCGTCAATTAATTTTTGATTTAGCTTTAGGTACTATTTTAATGGTATTATCTGTGGGTGCTAGTGGTTGGTTTTTATCAGGAAAAGCTATGCAACCTGTAGGGGAATCTTATCAACGTTTAAAACAATTTACTGCTGACGCTTCCCATGAATTAAGAAGTCCGATCGCTTTAATTCAAACTAATGTACAAGTGGCTTTATCTGATTTAGAATTGGTGGAAAAAAAAGGAGTTAATAATATTAATTCTCAACCACAATATAAACAATATAAACAACAATTAAAATTAATTGAAAGATTAACTAAACGTTTGGGAAATTTAGTAGATGATTTATTATTTTTAGCTAGACAAGATAGTGGTATTAGTAATAATAGCTTGACAATTTGTCCCCTAGATGCTTTATTAATGGAAGTTGTGGAGGAACAACAATTAATAGCTAAAGAAAAACAAATTCATCTAATTTTAGATTTAGTTGATCCTCCTGCGGAAATTAATGATGAATTATTAGAAAATTGGTTTTCTGTAATGGGAAATTGGCCAGAATTAGGGCGATTATTTACAAATTTAATTGGTAATGCTTTACAATATACTCCCAAGGGAGGTTTAGTCAAGGTTCAATTAATCAGAAAAGAAGGAATGAATAATAGACTTTATGATCATTCTTATTTACAAATTCAGGTAATTGATACAGGAATTGGTATTCCTGCTGAAGCGTTACCTCATTTATTTGATCGGTTTTATCGAGTAGATCCTGCACGTACTCATTATATGGGAAAAACGGGTATTTATAATGGTACGGGATTAGGGTTAGCGATCGCCCAGGCTATTGTAGAACATCATCAAGGTTATATTAAAGTTTCTAGTATTGTCAATCAAGGTACAACCTTTACTATTATCTTACCACTGAGTGCGGAGTACGGAGTGCGGAGTGCTGAAAGTTGAAAACTATAGGAGTAATATTGGATTTATGATGCATATATGTAGGGTGCGTCAGATATTATAAATCTGTTGATTGATAGAATTTATGGAGTCTGACGCACCCTACAATACTACAATTGCAATACCTAATTTTTTCAGAATTTTAACAACTATCATTAAATAAAAAGGATGTGGAAATTTCCACATCCTCAAATTATCAACTATCAAACATCTAGTTTACATATTGAGTTAAAATACTATGGTCATGAAAATTACAATATGCAAATTAAATGTAGAATAGTGATTAATTCCTAAACATTCAACTATCAATATTCAGCAGTCAGTTATTATTTAATAATCTAGTGATTAGTTAAATATAGTGACCTCTAATTTTTCAATTGTGAATTGTTACGTTAACTCTCCAAATTCTCTCATTCAACTACCGCAGGAATACCTTCAGCAGCAGGAGGAACCCCTGGTAATTCCAAACAATATCCCGCACCATATACAGTCTTAATATAGCGCGGATTACGGGGATCTGGCTCTAATTTTGTTCTCAAATGTCGGATATGAACCCGAATTGTTTCAATGTCATCATCGGGATCATATCCCCAAACTTCCCGCAAAATTTCACTGGGGGAAACCGTTTGACCATGACGTTGTAACAAACAATGAAGTAATTCAAACTCTAAATGAGTTAATTTTACCGTTGTTTTAAACCAAATTGCCTCAAACCTTTCCGGTACAAGTGTCAATGGTCCATAACTGAGAATTTCGCTATGTTTTGCTGCTTGAGGAATGCGATCCGTACGTCGCAATAATGCTCTTACCCGTGCTAATAACTCTTCTACCTCAAAGGGTTTGGTGAGATAATCGTCAGCACCAGCATTAAATCCTTCTACCTTATCCTGTGTTTGACTTAAAGCTGTGAGCATTAATACAGGTATTTCCGCAGTACGTTCATCACGACGTAAGCGTTGACAAATTGTAAAGCCATCTACTTTAGGTAGCATCAAATCAAGCATAATCAGATCCGGTTGTAACTGGAGTGCCAATGCTTGACCTTTGATACCATCTTCAGCTTGACTAACATCATAACCAGCCATTTCCAAGTTGACGGCAACAAGTTCTGAAATAGCTGGGTCATCATCTATGACAAGAATCCTCGGCATTCTTAAAAAAATTATGACTACTTTATTAAGGATCAATAAGAACCTTTGAGATAAACCAAAGATTACTATGACTAATTATAAAAAAGATTTTAATTCTAAAAGTAAAAAATATTAAAGTAGAATAAATTTGTTATATTTTGTTATATTTTTATGTTGAAATATGAATATAGTCCACCTCTGCCATTAAGAAATGGCATAACAATGACTAGTTATGTTGGTTTGTTAGCAAGTCATAATTGGGAAAATACAATTACTGACCCTGAACCACCATATCATGAAGTTATATTTAGTGGTTTTCAGGATGTGCCAATTTTTGGTTGGGTTGCTATTCCACCTCATGCCCATAGTACCATTGTCGCTACCTATGGTATTACCGGTCAATTAACGCAACAATGGATTTTAAAGATTTTAGGACGTAAAGCATACTCTCAAGGTTTCGCTGTAGTGTTATTTGATTGGCGAGCGCATGGTAAAACGGCTGAATTATCTCCTACTTTGACCTCTGATGGGTTATATGAAGGGGAAGATTTTGTTAAAATTGCCCAAGGATCCGCAAAAATGGGTTGTCCTCAGCCTTTTTGGTTCACAGGTTATTCTTTAGGGGGACAATTAGCATTATGGGGTGTGAAAGCATCTGCAAGTTTAGCAACTTCAGATATAAATATAGCTGGAGGGGCAGTAATTTGTCCTAGTTTAGATTCTGAGCGATCGCTTAAATATTTAGTTACTCATCCCTTCGGTAAATACATGGACTATTGCATTACCCAGGAACTAAAAAAACTGGCTCAAAAAATCCATAGTCATCATCCAGAAAGTATTGATATAAAAGTTATAGAAAGGGCAAATAGCATTTGGACTGTTGACCAAGAACTAGTTATTCAAAAACTCGGTTTTGATACTGTTTCTGACTATTATCAGGCAAGCAGTGGGTTAAAAATATTACCAAATCTTCATAAACCTACATTAATTATTTATGCAGCAGATGACCCATTATTTGATCCTGAGTTAATTCCCGAAATAGAAAATATAGCTGCGGACAATCCTGATATAGATTTATTACTTACGCGCTACGGTGGTCATGTAGGTTATATTAGTAGTAAAAAATGTCAACAACAATATCAAGATCCTGATCAATGGTGGGCTTGGAATCGTATCTTAGAATGGTTTAAAAATAGGAATTGATCATGGATATGTAGAGTAGCTAAATTCTCCTAATTTTTAAGTATTATGTTAAGTATTATTTTAATTATTATTTTAACTATTAAATAATAACATGAACAATAACATGAACACATTTTCAGAACATTGGTTAAATCCACCGAAAAACCTGATTATATCATCAAGAGATGTACATTTATGGCGGATAAATCTTAATCAAACAGAATCGCAAGTAGCAATTTTCAAAAATACTTTATCCAGTGATGAAATAGCCAGGGCTGAAAGATTTTATTTTCCCCAACATCGTCAGCGTTTTATTACTGCACGTGGCAGTTTAAGAAGTATTTTAGGACAATACTTACAAGTTGATCCAATGGAGGTACAATTTATTTATCAACAGCGAGGTAAACCTTTATTAGCGGATAAATTTGCTGATCAAAAAATCACATTTAATTTATCTCATTCAGAGAATTTAGCTTTATGTGCTATTACCTGTGAAAATTTAATTGGTGTGGATTTAGAACATATTCGGCCTATTTCTGATTTAGAAAGTTTGGCCAAGCGGTTTTTTTCTCCTAGAGAATATGAGAGTATTAAATCAATTCCTGGACAAAAAAAGCAGGAGACTTTTTTTCGTTATTGGACTTGCAAAGAGGCTTATTTAAAAGCTACGGGAGATGGTTTAGTGAAGTTGGAGGAAACGGAGGTTAATTTAATATCTGATCATGAAAGTGAGTTATTGGTAAGAGGAAATTGGACATTAAGGGAGTTAAATGTAGCGAATAATTTTGCTGGTGCGGTGGTTGTTAATGGGAGTGATGTTAGTTGGGAATTTTGGGATTTTAGTTAGTGTGGGGGAAAGTTCAGATATAATTGGTATTTATTTGTCTGTATTTATTTGTCTGAATCAGGATATCCAGGATTTAAGGATTTTCAGGACGTAAGAGAAATTGAAAATCCCCATTTTAATTTTGTAGCGCAAGCATCTTGCTTGCATTGATTATCCAAATTAAAAGCGCAACATCTGATTAAATTCATTGGTTTATTTTCAGTTGAGATATTCTAAGATTAATAAACGCAGATAATCTAACATCCGTAAGTAAGATTTAAGATTCTCATATTCTCCAGGAGTATGAAAATAAAGTTGGGCAATTTTTTGAATATCAAACATTGTAATTTTTTGTAATGTTTTAATTGTTTCTACTGGGTTTTGTACATAACCTCTAGCTTTAATTTGATTGGCATATCCGCGAATATATATGGTTAGTAGTTCAATTTCTTCTAATACTGTAAATTCTGTTTCTAATGGTGAATATTTAAGAGCGATCGCTTGTCTTTCTGATTTGGTGTTTTGATAATCAATGGTGATTTTATCTAACAATTGAATAATGTGAATAATGTAATTTTTGGTTAGTTCTGGGTTTTGATTGGTAATAGTTGTGTTATTCATTGTTAACTCTATAAGTAACAGTTTATTTTTTATAGCTAAATCAAATTTATTTAATTTTTTGATTATGATATAAATAATTTATTAGCTATATTGGAAATATTAGGGTTTCTTTTTTCCATATAAGTTATCCATTCCCAAGATACCCAGTTTCTGACTATGGTATAATTTTCCTCTAAATATATTACCCATTCTGGATGTAAAATAATTGAATTGCAATCTTTTTGTTCTTCAGCGTCAAAACAATATAGAGGTTTTCTTATATTAAATTCATTATTAGCTAAATTAATGATATTTGGGTTTACGTCATAATCTTTTAATCTTCTTGTTTCTTGTTGAAAAAAAGGACGAATTAAGCGATAAGGAACATAACGATTAATAAAATCTATAAAATCATCAATGTTTTGATTATTCAGCGTTATTCGTAAAATTGTTTTATCTGGATCTGTTTTTAAAATTATTTCTGCAATGTCTAATTCTAGTTCATCTAATTTATTAGAAATTTGATCCTGTTTACCAAAGGAAAGATTAAAATATTTGTAAGGATACCAAGCATTAGCTAACATTTCTATAGTAATTTCTCGGAAACTAATTAATAATGATCTATTAAATCTATTAAAATTCTTTCTCTTAATAATATCTAGTAAGGACAAAAAATAAAGATATTTATAGGAGTTGGTTGTGGAGTTAAAAAGTTCTGATAATGCGGGAATATTTAAACTGTGAGAATTTGGTAAATTGTACATGATGTTAAATTCCAAATTTTTAAATATTATTATTAATCACTGTTTTAGGTGTATCATTAATAATCTTATATTATCTATCTTCTAAAAATTTACTACCTCGCTTCAATTCAGTGTCAGCATACGTTATTAAGTTTTGAATCATTTGCTCACGATCTATTTTATCTAATTCTTTTTTTGGTTTACTTAAAAAATGTTTTTTCATTTGTTTAAGTTCATCAACCGTCATTTTTTCTAACTTTTTATTTAGCCCATCTTTTCCATGCTCTTGTAAGTATGCAACTGGAATAATAGTAGGTTCATGCTTTTTACTTCTTGATTTTGTATGCACTGTTTTTTGCTGAATATTTGATAATGGCTTTTTAACATCATTGCTTAATTCATTAATTTTTTAATTATCGTTCCTTGCTTGTCTTGAATATCTTTAATTTGTTCTTGAACATCTGCTCGTTTAGTGAGAATATAACCATCTAATGCTGTTACACTTTCTAAATCTCTTTCTAAGTTAATAGAACGAGAATAACGACGTTGAAGTTGAAAATATTGGGATAATGTTTTGTTAGTCATGATTTTCAATTTTGTATTTTTTTTGTGATTTTCAATTATGATAATATTGTTCTAAAATTTGTTGAGATAAAATCTCAGGTTGTTGATTAAAAGATAACTGAATTAACCCTGCACTATCAGAAATCATGATATAAGTAAACCTTTTAGCAACTGTTTCAATCGCTGCACATAAAACATTTTCTGTCAGTTTAAATAACATTCCTGGACTACCTTCATCATACAATAATCGAGAAATAGGAATTGTTTTAGTTTCTTGACTTACCCAACTAGCATATTCTAAACAAATAGCCACTATAATTGATGGAGGTAAATTGGATTTTTGTCCAATTTTAAATTGATAATTTTTACCAATATTCTTAATTAAACCTAGTGCAGTAAAAGGACAGTCTATAGAATCTTCTATAGGAGTATTACTATTACTAAAATCTTGGGAAGCATACATTCTTAAAATACAAGTTGTATCTTTAATTAAAGAAGATTCAGCCACATCTTTATTTAATTTTTGTGAATATTCTTTAAGTCCTGCTAAAATATCTTCTCTGGTAAATTCTACATCTCGTAAAATATTAAAAATATAGTACCATGCTGCTGCTTCACAGGTAGGTTTTAATAAATACCAATGTAATAACCATAATGATGCTGTATCTTCTAAGTAAGGGTCCCATCCATCATTACCTAAAAGTTTTTCACCAAATTCTGTTGGTAAACTATTTTTATCTATAATTTTGAAAGCAGTACACCAATAACGAATTGAGCGTACCATATTTTTACCAACTCCCAAACGTACAGGAGCATCATCTTGTAAGAAAATCCCTGAATTTTTTTTAGCTGCATCAAATCCTTTTTTTAACCAACCAAACCGAGGATGAAAGGTTTCATGATTAGCAAATACTGGAATTACAGAATTTTTGACATTGAGGATGTTTAAAGAAGTTTGTAGCATAGTAGAATCAGCACCAGAAAAACTATTTTTATAGGAATTATACCAGGATATATCAAATATGAAGTATGGGTTTGGGGTATTTTAACATAATTTGCGGATACAAATTTATTTTACACGACTAATTATTTATCTGATTCTAAAAGCAAAGATTCTAAATCTCAATAACCACTAACTACCCGCACAATAACAATACTATTTTCAAACACCCGATAGAAAATAATATATCCATCAAGGGGAATACCCCTTAATAGAGAATCTATATTTCCATAACTACGCCCAATTTTAGGAAACCTCGCTATATTACGACACTTATTATTAAATTCCTGAACAAACCTTTCCCCCGCATCAATATTACGTTCAAGAAAATAATCTAAAATATCTTCTAAATCCTTAGTTGCCTCCACAGATAAAACATATTCCATTATTTTTGACTCTCACGCGCTTGCCTAATTTTTTCATATAATCTGGCCATAACAATATTACTATCAATTACCTCACCTTGTTCCACTTGGGCAAGTCCTACAGCTAACTTTTCCCGTGTTTCCTGTTCCCATTGTTGATAACCCTTCTCCCACTCCGATAATAATTTCAGTGCTTTATTGATCACCTCATCAGCATTACTGTAGTTACCTGTATCAATATAAGCCTGTATTAACTCCTGAGTTTCTGGTTTAACTTGAATATTCATGATATATTTTCCCACTAATAGCCTCTGCTAATTTTATTATTATCACTGAAAAGAGATACTATTTACTGAATTTTAAATAAATGTAATCATTCATAAACCTGTCAAATCAAACTAGCATACACTTAACAATCAGAACTACATAACACATTAATGGTATTTTGTCAATACCTAAAATATCAATAACGAATATTCCATAACCTTTAATTTAACTTTTAATTTTCAACTGTTGCAAACAATAGGTATAGAGTAGGCTATTTCATCGTCAAGAGATTGTGTCACAATTATTAAGAGTTCCCATGAATAAAAAACAACGGAACTTAGAAGCAACAGGGGAAAAAAGAGAAAATCGGCAAATAAAGCTAAAATTTACCGCAAAATTGCCGAGGATCAGCTTTAATAACCTTATGTTATGCTTCATTAGTTTATAGTGCAGAATTTTAAAAGTAGGCGTTAGTGATGGAAGTGCTGTATCAGTATGCCTGGCTGATTCCTGTTTTGCCTCTTTTGGGAGCAATGCTAGTCGGTCTAGGGTTAATTTCATTGAATCAGGTGACAAACCAATTACGTCAGATTAACGCTGTAGTAATTATATCCCTGATGGGAATAGCAATGGCGCTATCCATAGCGTTGTTGTGGAGTCAAATTCAAGGACATGAGCCTTATCTCCGTACCTTGGAATGGGCAGCAGCAGGCAATTTTCACCTGACTATGGGTTACACCATTGATCATCTTACAGCCCTAATGCTGGTGGTGGTAACAACCGTAGCCTTTTTAGTCATGGTTTACACTGATGGCTACATGGCGCATGATCCTGGTTATGTCCGGTTTTATGCCTATCTCAGTTTATTCGGTTCATCAATGTTAGGTTTGGTGGTCAGTCCCAACCTAGTACAAGTTTATATATTCTGGGAATTGGTGGGGATGTGTTCCTACCTCCTCGTCGGTTTTTGGTACGATCGCAAAGCGGCCGCAGATGCCTGTCAAAAAGCGTTTGTAACTAACCGTGTCGGTGACTTTGGCTTATTGCTGGGAATTTTAGGACTATTTTGGGCAACAGGTAGCTTTGACTTCGTAGTAATGGGCGATCGCCTGTCCGAACTAGTAGAAGCTGGTTCTATCAGCAATTTCCTAGCCATAGTCCTAGCCATTCTCGTCTTCCTTGGACCAGTAGCTAAGTCAGCCCAGTTTCCTCTCCACGTCTGGCTACCAGATGCTATGGAAGGTCCAACCCCCATATCTGCCCTGATCCATGCTGCCACAATGGTAGCAGCTGGAGTATTCCTCATTGCGCGTATGTATCCCGTATTTGAAGATATACCCGCAGCCATGAACGTTATTGCTTATACCGGAGCATTAACCGCATTTTTAGGGGCAACCATCGCTATTACCCAAAATGACATTAAAAAGGGTTTAGCATATTCCACCATATCCCAACTAGGTTACATGGTCATGGCCATGGGGGTAGGCGCGTACAGTGCGGGACTATTCCACCTAATGACCCATGCCTACTTTAAAGCCATGCTATTCTTAGGCTCAGGCTCAGTAATTCATGGTATGGAAGGGGTAGTAGGCCATGATCCAGTATTAGCCCAGGATATGCGGTTAATGGGTGGACTGCGGAAATATATGCCCGCCACAGGCTTTACCTTCCTCATCGGTTGTTTAGCCATTTCCGGTATTCCTCCCTTTGCCGGTTTTTGGTCCAAAGACGAAATACTCGGCGCTGCATTTGCCGCCAACCCCTCCCTGTGGTTTATTGGTTGGATGACTGCGGGAATTACCGCCTTTTATATGTTTAGAATGTACTTCTCCACATTTGAAGGTAAATTCCGGGGTAATGATGAAAAAATCAAAACCCAACTCAAAAAAGCCGCAGCTTTGGCCAGTGAATTAGCGGGCGAAGTTGTGCCTAACTTCGGTCCTGGGGCAATGAAAAAAGGAGAGTTAGAAGCTCATGGCCATGACTCCCACGGCCACAGCAGCGAACCCCATGAGTCTCCTTGGACCATGACCTTACCATTGCTAGTATTAGCTATACCTTCTATTTTGATTGGTTTAGTTGGTACTCCCTACGCCAATTATTTTGAGCAGTTTATCTTTTCACCTAATGAAAACCTGGCGGAAGTATTGGAAAAAGCCGCAGAATTTGACCCCCATGAGTTTTATGTGATGGCGGGTAGTTCTATCGCTATTTCTGTGGTGGGTATTACTTTAGCCGCGTTGATGTATTTAGGTAAGGTAATTGATCCTAAAGCGATCGCATCAAAAATAAAACCTCTCTACGAGTTTTCTCTGAACAAATGGTATTTTGATGATATCTATTACAAAGTCTTTGTTTTGGGATTACGTCGTGTTGCTAGACAGGTGATGGAAGTTGACTT
Source organism: Anabaena sp. FACHB-1237 (assembly GCF_014696225.1). Taxonomy (GTDB): domain Bacteria; phylum Cyanobacteriota; class Cyanobacteriia; order Cyanobacteriales; family Nostocaceae; genus FACHB-1237. The sequence goes on from NZ_JACJPV010000048.1 coordinate 21,213, forward strand.
CCGCGTTGTTGACGGTGCGGTTAATCTCACTGGTTTCTTTACCTTGGTTAGTGGTGAAGGTCTGAAATACTTGGAAAGTGGCCGGGTTCAATTCTATGCCTTAATTGTGTTTGGGGCTGTTTTGGGCTTGGTGATTTTCTTTGGTGTTACCTAAGTTTGATAGGGGTGGGCTTTTGTCTGCCCCTTGATTATGAAGGTTTCGCGCAAAGACGCTAAGGAGCAAAGGCGCAAAGTTATTGAACCACGAATAAGCGAAGGAAGCGAAGGAAGAGGGGAAGAAGGGAAAAAGGTAAGAAATATAATTTTACATCCATACATATAAGTTTATTATTACAGGTAGGATATTCAGGATATAATTTGTGATGTACTAATTTATCAAGTATAATTGTACTATATAGATAAAAAACTTCTATTTTTGCACAAGAGAGGCAATATGAAAGGAGAGCTTCTCAAAAGGTTTTTTAGAGCGATCGCTAGTTCAGACCAAGAAGCGATTGACAAACTCACATATCTAGTAATAGAAGAAGAACGCAGCAAAGGACATACTCTCCTTGCTGATCAGTTAGAGAATATTACTAAAAAGAAACCTAAAGATCAATCTCCCAACTCCATTAAACCTGCTTATTCTGCACCAGAAAATTTACAGGGTTTAAGTGAACTACCAACCAGTAAGCGTTTTAATCTTCCCTTGGTAACGACTATACCAAGGGATAAACTACGTCATTATATGGTATTGCCTGACAAAATTGAGAAGCGTTTTCAAAGAATTGAGCGTGAATATGCAGCCAGAGATAGACTAGCTCATCATGAATTACATTATCGGCAAAAAATTCTCCTTTATGGACCGCCTGGTTGTGGAAAAACTTTGGGAGCAGAACGTTTAGCCTGGAATACAGGTTTACCACTTTTAAAAGTACGTTTTGATGCAATGGTGTCATCTTTTTTAGGGGAAACTGCCAGTAATTTAAGACTTGTATTTGAAGATGCTGCAAAAAACCCATGTTTACTGTTTTTGGATGAATGTGACTCAATTGCTAAGACACGAGAAGATTCTCAAGAAGTGGGAGAAATTAAGCGAGTTGTAAATACATTCTTGCAAATATTGGATGAATATCAACCATCTTCTGGACTTATGGTAGCTGCTACGAATTTGAATAAATCTTTAGATACTGCGCTGTGGAGAAGATTTGATGATGTGATTGCAGTACCCAAACCGGGAGAACAAGAGCTAGAATTTATACTAAAGGAAACACTATCTACTATTGAAGTGGGATCTATCAACTGGACAAAGATTATTGAACAGATGAAAGATTTTTCTGCTGCACAAGCTGTCAGGGTTGCTCAGGATGCAGCGAAAAGAGCGATTTTGGAGCGAGAAGAGTTAGTTATTCAGGAACACTTAGAAGAAGCGATCGCGGAAATCAAGGTTTCTTAGTTTGTTGAAAATTCAATTTTTGGTGTCTGGAGTAAAAAATGGTAGAAATTTCTCAGGGTTTTCCACATATTCAGCTTACGCTTACACACAAAGAACAAGCAAAATCTCTAGGTGGTGGCAGCAGTAAAGAAACTAAAACAGAGATTAATAAAAACAATCGTCAAGGACATGGAAGCAAAATTAAAAACATAGTTCGGGTTTTTGATGCGGATGAATTGCAAGATTTTATTCAAGAAGTGAGTGAGGCTTTTCGCTTAACTGATATTTCTCATGATGCTTGGGATATGCTTGATGCTATTATTCATGCAGGACTTACGCAACTGGCACATTAGTAAGGTGCGTCAGATATCAAGAACCTGTTTATTTACATGATTTATGCTATCTGACGCACCCTACATCAGATTTTTGGTGTGACACCTGCGTAAGTCCTATCATGAATGGAAAGAAAGTGCAATAGCTATTAATAGTCCTGAGTTAGCAGCAGCTTTTAATGATGAAACTGAGGAAATATCATTAACATCACCTATTAATAAAAGTGGTGGTTGAATTATTTTATATTCAGATAATTCATTAATCTATCTTCTGTCATCTGCGTTTATCTGCGTTCAATTATTATTGATATATAAAACATCCTGAAAATCCTCTAATCCTGGATATCCTGATTCAGACAAATATGATATTACAAATATACCATCTACCAAGTCAACAATGACCAAAAAACAAGAAAGATCAGATCAAGATAGTCCCTGGAAAGAAATATTAGAAGCATATCTTCCCCAAGCTATAGAATTTTTCTTCCCAGAAACATCTGCATTAATTGATTGGACTAAACCCTATGAATTTCTGGACAAAGAATTTCAACAAATATCTCGTGATGCAGAACAAGGAAGAAGATACGCTGATAAATTAGTTAAAGTATTCGCCAAAAAAGGAGGCGAAATTTGGCTATTTATTCACCTAGAAGTACAAGGTACATCAGAAGAAATCTTTCCTCAAAGGATGTTTACCTATAACTTTCGGATTTTTGACCGTTTTGGTAAACCTGCCATTAGTTTAGCAATTTTATGTGATACCGATCCAAAATGGCGACCCACAGAATATAGTTATAATTATCCTCACACCAAATTAAACTTTGAGTTTGGCATAGTTAAATTATTAGACTACCAAAATCGCTGGGAAGATTTAGAAGCCAGTAATAACCCTTTTGCTATAGTGGTCATGGCACATTTAAAAACCCAAGCAACAGCCAAAAATCCACAGGAAAGGAAAAACTGGAAATTCCAACTCATTAGAAAATTGTATGAACGAGGTTTACAGGAAAAAGATATCCGTAACCTTTACCGCTTTATAGACTGGGTAATGTTATTACCAAAACCATTAGAAATGGAATTTTGGCAAGATTTTAAAGAGTTTGAAAAGGAGAGAAGTATGACTTATGTTACCACAGGTGAACGCATTGGTTACGAAAAAGGTGAGCAACATTTAGTTCTCAAACAACTTAAAAAACGCTTGGGAGAACTTTCGGAAGATATTCACCAAGGAATTATCAAATTATCTATTGATCAGTTGGAATCATTAGCCGAAGCATTATTAGATTTTACTACTCTTGATGATTTGCTAAACTGGTTAAAACAAAATCAGAATTAATAGATCAACAATAGCGTTGAGGTAGATGATTGGTTTTTCACCTCATTCTACCCAACATTGTCTCTTATAAATATAAAGTTTTGCGCCTTTGCGTGAAATAAATCTTACAAATACAAATAAGCTAATTAATCAATATCCTAATAATTGTAAATTTTTGTATCCCCAACCATCAAGAAAATTACACAAAACTCCTCATGTTTATTCATTTATGTTAAATCAACCTAACAATTGCCAACAAAACCCAAAAAAACTGCTAGGAAATATATGAGACTGTTTGCCAAATCAGTATATAACTCGCAGAACCATTACAATGAATACAGCTAATTTCCCCTGGCTAACGACAATTATTTTATTGCCGATAGTCGCCTCATTAATAGTTCCTATCATTCCCGACCAAGATGGCAAAACTGTCCGCTGGTTTGCGCTGATTGTCGGTTTGATTGATTTCGCCTTGATAGTTTACGCTTTTTACACTGGTTATGATTTCTCTAACCCTGATTTACAATTGGTAGAGAGTTATTCCTGGATACCACAGCTAGACCTGAAATGGTCTGTGGCGGCTGATGGTTTATCTATGCCCTTAATTATCCTCACAGGCTTTATTACTACTTTAGCAACTTTGGCGGCTTGGCCTGTGACTTTCAAACCCAAGCTATTTTACTTTTTACTATTGGCAATGTACGGTGGTCAAATCGCCGTTTTTGCGGTCCAGGATATGTTATTATTCTTCCTGGTATGGGAGTTAGAACTCATCCCTGTTTATCTCCTTTTAGCGATTTGGGGCGGCAAAAAACGCCAATATGCAGCCACTAAGTTTATCCTTTATACCGCAGGTGGTTCACTGTTTATTTTAGTGGCATCTTTAACAATGGCTTTTTATGGGGATAATGTCACTTTTGATATGCACTCCCTTGGTCTAAAAGATTATGCCCTCAATTTCCAATTATTACTTTACGCCGCTTTTCTCATTGCCTATGCAGTGAAATTACCTATCATACCTTTGCATACTTGGCTACCTGATGCTCATGGTGAAGCTACAGCACCAGTGCATATGTTACTGGCAGGTATTTTATTAAAGATGGGTGGATATGCTTTGATTCGCATGAATGCCCAAATGTTGCCAGATGCCCATGCTTATTTCGCCCCAGTATTAGTTATTTTGGGGGTTGTGAATATTATCTACGCTGCTTTAACATCTTTTGCCCAAAGGAATTTAAAACGGAAAATTGCTTACTCTTCCATTTCCCACATGGGTTTTGTGATCATTGGTATTGCCTCTTTTACCGACTTAGGTTTAAGTGGAGCAGTGTTACAAATGGTATCTCATGGTTTAATTGGAGCGAGTTTATTCTTCCTAGTTGGTGCAACTTATGACCGCACACACACTTTAATGTTAGATGAAATGGGTGGTGTGGGTAAAAAAATGAGAAAGATTTTTGCTATGTTTACCGCTTGTTCTATGGCTTCTTTAGCTTTACCAGGAATGAGTGGTTTTGTGGCAGAATTAATGGTATTTGTGGGTTTTGCTACTAGTGATGCCTATAATCCCACATTTAAAGTTATTGTCATCTTTTTGATGGCTGTGGGTGTAATTTTAACCCCTATTTATCTGTTGTCTATGTTGAGAGAGATTTTCTACGGACAAGAAAACGAAGAATTAGTTTCTCATCAGGCTTTAATAGATGCTGAACCGCGTGAAGTCTTTATTATTGCTTGTTTGTTAGTACCCATTATTGGTATAGGTTTCTATCCCAAGTTATTAACACAAATGTATGATTCTACAACGGTACAACTTACAGCTAGATTACGTGATTCTGTACCAACTTTAGCCACGCAAAAAATAGTTGAAAGTGTGGAAAATGTTTCTTTAACTACACCTGTTCTCAGGTAATAGGGTTTTAGGGTGCAGGGTGCAGGGTGCAGGGTGCAGGGTGTGGGGTGTGGGGTGTGGAGTGCAGAGTGCGTAGTGCGTAGTGAAAATTCTAACTCCTAACTCCTAACTCCTAACTCCTGACTCCTAACTCCTAACTCCTAACTCCTGACTCCTGACTCCTGACTTCTGACTCCTGTTTAATTTAGATTAATCGTTATCCCATTCTTCACGACCAATTAAGTCACCAATGCGATCGCGTAATAGAAAATCACACTTTTCTAATTCCCACTCTACACATACCCACTCTCTAGCAGGAATAAATTGGCACAACGTATATATGGGTTGCTGACGACCAAGAAATCCTTTTTCTACTAGTCTACGCGCCTCGTCCTGAATTAGTTCTAAAGAGTAGTAATTGATAGAAGACACCGTATTCACACTCATGATTTTTACTCACAAAATTAGATTTATAAACTGTAAAAAGTATTCCTAATCACAATTAGGAAATAACATGGAAATAACTAAACCTGTGGCTAGGGTTTTTGTAGTTTGCTATACGGAACTATTATCATTTTGACGCTATACAACTTTAAATTATCTAAAGAAATATTACATTTGTCAAGAAAATATAACATTTGTGATATTTAGGTTGCATATTGAAAAAAATCAAAGTATTGGGATTTTGTTATAGAAGCTGTCAGCTATCAGCTATCAGCCGTCAGTTGTAAAATCCAGGTAAATTCAGGAGATATATTGAATTTACACAGGTTTTAACTAAGTGTAAGTTATATCCTAAGTACCAACTGTTATAATAGCAGCCTATTTTAAATTTGCCTGCAAATTTAAGTTTCTTTTATTAATTGCGTTTATATGGTAGGAGTCAGGAGTTTAAGGAGTCAGGAGAAAGAAGTTGTACTCCATACTCTCTTACTCCGCACCCTTATTAATCTTCTATATTTGTTGTTAAACGTTCTTGACTCAATTGATTTAATAAAGTTAAAACTTTAGTACCTCTTTCTATAGAACGATCTTCCACAAACATCACTTCTGGGGTACGACGTAACCGTACTCTCGCACCAAGTTCACTACGTACATATCCTGTAGCTGATTTTAAACCAGCCATTGTTTCTGCTTTTGCTTCTTCAGTACCATAAATGCTTACAAATATTTTTGCGTGTTGTAAATCTCCTGAAAGATCAACATCTGTAACACTAACCATTCCTGTGCCTACGCGGTCATCTTTAATGCCATTAAGCAACATTTGGCTAACTTCCCGTTTAATTAATTCAGCAACGCGGGAAACTCGGCGATCTGTAGCCATATAAATATCCGCCTTCCAAACAAGGTTTGATGATTGATCATTGACAATTGATCATTGTCAATGGGTTATGGGTTAAACATTAAGGGATTTGTAACAGGTTTTTACTGCTAATTTTTGATCTAGGATGGGGAGACAAGTAAGAATTAAAAATTCTTGCTCGTGAATCCTGGATGGGTAAACATGAGATATTATCCCAAGTTTTACCAAAAATATCTACATAATTGTATTTAATCCTAACATAGCTCGTAAGGTAAAAGTGAGGAAAAAGAAACCACCGACAAATAAGCCCAGGATAGCAATTAGGGTAACTGGACGTTTCAATAGGGGAAATAGTGGTTCAAGGGTATTGAGAAAAAGCCCTAAAACTATAGTAACTAAGTACCGAGGGTAGCGAAATACATTATCCCAAAATCCGTCAAACATGGAAATTTAGATAGCCTTATTATATGATGATTATGAACGCTGATGATAGCGTCACGATTCCTTTTAGATTGTAATATATTTGGTTGTAAAGTTACAGTGAACTGATAATTGATAATTAATAATTGATAATTGGTGATGGGTGATGGGTGATGGGTCATTGGTCATGGATAAATTCTAACTTTTGCAAGCATGACTTTTGACTTTTCCCCATTACCTGAATGTTATACTTTAACTTCAATCTGTCCGTTGCGAATAGCCCAAGCTAGTTCTAACATTTGTGTCCAGCGTTTTTGCAGTTGTTTAGGTGTACATTGTACTGCTTTGGCGATCGCCTGATCATTTTCACAAGAACTTTTCAATTGAAATATCTGTTGTTGCTGCGGTGTCAATTTTTGCCAAAACGCATCCCATTGGTAGGATGATAAACCTAGTTTATGCTCTAAACCAGCCCCTAGCCACTGATGAACTAATTGCCACTGGTGTTGTTTGGCAAATTTTTCTACATGGTATTTAAATCGTTGTTGTAAATAATCCCGTTGACGACTGGTTAAGCCTAAAATTTGGTCAATTTCTGGTGCGGAAAGATCCTGAAGTTTCAAGTTCAAATAGTCCATACAGTCAGATTGACCCTGAGACTCAAAATATTTCATCAATTCAGTAATTACACGGTTGCGTTCTGACTCTTCTGATGGGTCAAAATCAGGTTTAGCAATCATTTGCGAGCGAATTTGCTGAACTGCGACATTACGTTGATAAGATTCAGCCTCTTCTGTTTTAGCGGAATCTACAGCCATTTCAATGTCTACTGTAGTCTCTTGAGGTTGACGACGGGCGAAACCTTGAGCGCGTAATACAATCAACTGTTGATTAGCACCACCTGGTAAATTAATACGACGTTTAGCGTATTGTTCTGTAAAAGCCATATACTCAGCTAATTGTAGTTGAGTACGGGGGGTATAGTCTTCTGGTAATTCGGTTTCTCGACGAAAAGCCTTAATTGCTTCGATGTAAAAAGCTTGCAGAAAGTCTTCAATTAGATTATAACGTGCTTCAAATCCTAAATCTGATCCAGCAACAGTAACATGACGATAAACAATCGCTCCTAAACTGCTATGTAATTCTACCCTTCCTTGTTTAGCACCTAGTTGATAATAACGTAGACACTTTTGTAAGCGATGTCTTCCTAAAGTAATTTGCCAAGACTGGACCTGTCCCGAATTTTGAATGCGTGAACTTTTACTACATATCCGTTCTACTTCTTTAGCTATATGTGTAGCAACAGATTGTACTCCTGTAGCCGTAGCTTTAACTTGAGTTTGCATTTCGTGAGCCAACAGTTGTACAAGAGTGTCGCTGTTAGGAGTAGATAGTTCTTCAAGGGAAATATAGCTATTAAAAGCAGATGTAGAATTAGACAAATTAGCAAAATTAGCTTTCATGACTTTTGGAGTGAAATTGGTATTGCACCTTAACTAAATGCAGATACAGTACAGTATCTAAGAACAGACTAAGTTGCCATTTTTTTGGTATAGCCGGGAACTGGGAAGAGGAAAAAAGCATCTTTATCTTTGTCCTGGTAATATCCTAGTTACTGGCTACATCCGTCAAGATTGAGCGCCTCAACTGCTCTATATAAATAAAGACTGTAGAAAATTTTTAAAGTTAAGGGCTGGTAAATTGTGTCGCTTTTTTATTTAGCAACTAAGTCTAAGGTGTCATAATATATTCGCGATTGCAGTAAAATTCCAGCAAAGCGTTATCAGATAAAGGTTTGCTGCATTTTTAATTATGAATTGTTTTTACTCCTGAAAGGATGACAAAAGTATGACACTTTTACAATTGGAGTAAAATAATCAAATCATAATTCGCGTAACAGAGGCCAAAATAAAGGGCTATATCTGTAAAGATTGATTCTTATACCCATGCTGCTACTGCTTCCCAACCTAGACCCCTCCGAATAATAATTGGTTCTGCTGTTGTTAGGTCTAAAATGGTTGATACTTGATATGTAGGTTCTTGACCTGTATCAATGATGATATCCACCATTTTATCTAAGGCATCGCATAATTCCACCCAAGATAATTGTGATTTTCCTTCTCTACCAATGTTTTCATCTTCGTCTTCATTTGTTGGGACATGAGCCGAAGTGGAAATAATGGGATTTCCTAACGCTTCTAGCAATGCTAAACATACAGGATGGTTTGGAACTCTAATTCCTGTAGTTTTGCGTTTGGGGTTCTGCACTAGTCGCGGGACTAATTTAGTTGCTGGTAATAGGAATGTATACGGACCGGGTATGAGACGTTTCATGATCCGATAGCTTGTATCACCTACGAAGGCATAAGTAGATACATTGGAGAGAGAAGGACACAAAAATGTCAGTGGTTTATCATTGGCTAACTGCTTAATTTGTCGTACTCTTTCCACTGCTGATTTTGCATTTAAGTCACAGCCAATGGCATAAACTGTATCAGTAGGGTAGAGCATGATCGCACCATTTAAGAGTGCCAACTTTATTTCTTCTATTCGTCGGGTTTGGGGATTATCAGGATGAATTGCGATAATTTTTGCCATAATGGTAATTATTTTGGTGAAGAGTCCGTCAGCCCTGAGCTTTGCTGAAGATGGATGAACAATATCAAACAATATAAATTGTAATGGTGTTGGTAACATAGGAGTCAGCCGTCGGGATTCAGATCCCTGACTTCTGATATCAATTTATAATTTGTGGAGTTAAAGATAGAAAGTAAATTACCAAGACATACTATACATAGCTAGACATCCTGTGGTATGATAGAACAAGTAAAAAACTTAGCTATCAGATGACAGTAAATTATGTACCTCCAAGAGTCGCTGC
>NZ_JACJPV010000049.1 GCF_014696225.1 Anabaena sp. FACHB-1237
ATAGGACTTACGCAAGTGTCACACTAAAAAATCTGCTGTAGGGTGTGTCAGACAGTATAAATCATGTAAATAACCAAATTGTTGATATCTGACGCACCCTACCAATGTGCCAGTTGCGTAAGTCCTGGATAATTTTCACAAGATGTCTAATCAAAAAATTTATTGACAAGATAATTAAAAGTAGTTCAATTTTTCAATGATTACCACCAACTTGAACAATCAAATTTCTGCTAACCCAAACTTATTAACCATTCAAGAATATGAACAAAATATTACAGAGAATCCCCAGGAAGTTACTAATTATTGGTATTTAGGACTTGCTTTGTTATTATCAGGAAGAGAAGAAGAAGCGCAGATAGCCTGGATGACTCCAATGTTAGAATTTGGAGAAGAAGAGTCAGAACAATGGCTACTACAATTAACAGAAATTTTATTAAGTGCTGCTCAACAACAGGAAACAGATTCTCAATCTCAATTTGCTTGGGTAATTCGTCAACACATTCGACAATTTGTTCCTGGTCATATTAACAATCTTTTGAAAATAATTGCATTAAATATTGATTTAAAGATTGAAGACTTGCAAACGAATATTAATCAATTAATTGCGATTATATCCGAAGTAAGAGAACCTCCTATTTTTGATGAGAATTTATTAGTGCAAGTGATTGAGGAATTGCTTCTTCCTCAGCCAGTTATCCCCCCTACCTTTATAGATAAATTAGTAGAAGCCTTTATACCCAATTTAATAAAATCTGAAAGCATTATTAGATTATTGATGGGTAAAGCTGATAGCTATTATTCTTGTTTCAACCATGGGATATCAATTTATTTTTGCAAAATTGGCTTGCTGTTAGACCCTAATAGTCTATATTTTACTATGAAAATAATTACTAACCTACAATTACTAGGACAATCACTAGGAGGAAGTTATCTTCAAGAGTCTATTGATTGGGCAAACAAATATTTAGTAACTTCCCCAGAACTAATTAGACAAATACATGGGAATCACTGCTTACTTGTAGCATTTTTAGAGTCTCTCGAAAGTGCAGAAAAAGCTCTACAAACATACCAAAAATATAAACAACTTTTATGTGATCTTGTCAGCAGTGAAACAGAAAGCAAAAGTTTATTTATAAATACAACCTTAGCATTTGGTCACTTTTTCTTATACATGGAAGATAATCCCCATGAAAATAGATTAATTCGTAATAGATTAGCTGCTTTATGTCAAGAAATGATCTGGAAAGAGTTTCCTCAAGAGATCAATATTTATCAACAGCGTTTTAATTCACCTCGTCCTGCTTTGAGTGAGCGTCCTTTAAGCATAGGCTATATATCAGAGTGTTTTCGTTCCCATTCTGTCGGTTATTTAGCTTGGTGGTTATTAAAATACCATAATCATCAAGAACTTGATATTCATTTATATTCTTTAAGCCAGAATATTTATGATCCACAACAACAAGCTTATAAAAAGGAATTTGGTGATCATTTTCATCAATTATGGCCGCCGCCAGTGACAGTTGCAAATAAAATAAATGAAGATGAAATAGATATTTTAGTTGATTTAGATAGTTTAACTTCCTATAGTAATTGTGTTATTTTAGCCTTGAAACCCGCACCCATTCAAGTTAGCTGGCTAGGGTATGATGCCACTGGTTTTCCGACGGTTGATTATTTTATTGCTGATAACTATGTTTTACCTGCATCAGCACAGAATGATTATACAGAAAAGATTTGGCGACTGCCGCAAAATTATATTGGTATTGATGGCTTTACTGTGGGAACACCAACTATCAGTAGAGAATCTTTAGATATTCCTAATGATGGAATTATTTATTTTAGTTCTCAAACTGGATTAAAACGTAATCCCGATAATATCCGGTTGCAAATGCAAATTATCAAACAAGTTCCTAATAGTTATTTTCTGCTGAAAAGTCATCGCGGCAATCATGAAGATCTGCAAAATTTTATTGCTCCCCTTGCTGAAGCCGAAGGACTTGATTTAAAATCTTTTAGGTTTTTACCTACTGCACTTACAGAGATGGAACACCGCGCCAATTTAGCCATTGCAGATATCGTTTTAGATACCTATCCCTATAATGGTGCAACTACTACTTTAGAAACATTATGGATGGGTGTACCCATAGTCACAAGAGTGGGGGAACAATTTGCAGCCCGGAACAGCTATACAATGATGATGAATGCTGGAATTACTCAAGGTATTGCTTGGAGTGATGAAGAGTATGTAGAGTGGGGTGTGAGGTTGGGTAAAGACGAGAAATTAAGACAAGAAATTGTCTGGAAACTGCGAAAATCAAGACAAACATCACCCCTATGGAATGGGAAGAAATTTGCGCGGGAAATGGAGAATGCTTATTTACAGATGTGGCAAAGGTATCTTGATAGTAAATAACGCAGTAGTGAGGACTTTAGTCCTCAACTAATTTTATTAAAAAAAGCACTAAAGTGCTTACTACGAATTATTTAGCAAATTTTTAGATAGTCAGTGCAAATAACGCAGTAGTGAGGACTTTAGTCCTCAACTAATTTTATTAAAAAAAGCACTAAAGTGCTTACTACGAATTATTTAGTAAATTTTTAGATAGTCAGTGCAAATAACGCAGTAGTGAGGACTTTAGTCCTCAACTAATTTTATTAAAAAAAGCACTAAAGTGCTTACTACGAATTATTTAGCAAATTTTTAGATAGTCAGTGCAAATAACGCAGTAGTGAGGACTTTAGTCCTCAACTAATTTTATTAAAAAAAGCACTAAAGTGCTTACTACGAATTATTTAGTAAATTTTTAGATAGTCAGTGCAAATAACGCAGTAGTGAGGACTTTAGTCCTCAACTAATTTTATTAAAAAAAGCACTAAAGTGCTTACTACGAATTATTTAGTAAATTTTTAAATAGTCAGTGCAAATAACGCAGTAGTGAGGACTTTAGTCCTCAACTAATTTTATTAAAAAAAAGCACTAAAGTGCTTACTACGATACTTACTACGGACTAATCATCCCAATCTTTCCCATAATCTCTGACGGGGTATTCAACCCAGCAACCCCGTAACCATTCCCGTCCATAAGTTTCTAAATACCAGTGAACACTACTCTCAACCCAATCATAAGGCGATTTCGCCAAACCATGTTTTACTGGGTTGTAATGAATATAGTTAAGAGTTCTGTAGTAATGCTTTTTAGAGCGAATTGCGCGATCGCTCCAACTATACCATATTTTTCGCCCAGTTACATTGTCTTCTTGATTCCATTGACGAGAAAGCGCACCATGTATTCTGCGAAATGTCTCACTTAAAACATTAAAATCTGTTACGTGAACCAGTAAATGATAATGATTGGGTAAAATCACCCATGCACAAATCTTTAAATTCGTAGTCAGTCCTTCAGTACTCTCTTGATCACGTCCCTCGTCACCAAACCTATCAAATACGGTCTTTAGAATTTGCTGACGACGACTCTCCAAGTCCATATATGATCGATGTTCATAGCAAGTTGCTGTTAATAAATAAAATTCTTGATCTCTAACTAGATGTGGTGGTGAGTGCGGTGGATAACCCTGACTTATACGATATTGCACCAGTTCAGCTTTTTGCTTGTATGTAAGCTTACGATATTCGTACATAATTTTTTTTAGATAGTCAGTCCAAATCATTGAGTAGCGAGGACTTTAGTCCTCAACTAATTTTATTAAAAAAAAGCACTAAAGTGCTTACTACGAATTATTTAGCAAATTTTTAAATAGTCAGTGCAAATAACGCAGTAGTGAGGACTTTAGTCCTCAACTAATTTTATTAAAAAAAAGCACTAAAGTGCTTACTACGAATTATTTAGCAAATTTTTAGATAGTCAGTGCAAATAACGCAGTAGTGAGGACTTTAGTCCTCAACTAATTTTATTAAAAAAAAGCACTAAAGTGCTTACTACGAATTATTTAGCAAATTTTTCATTGCAATTTCAAAAACCTCCTTTCAAATTTGATTAATCAAACTATCCAATGGATAACTTTCTAAATTACTAACTGGTATTTGTGCTAAATTTATGTTAGCTTCATTACTCAAGATAATTCTACCATAAATGCGGGGTAACAAAGATTGCCATTGCATATTTCCTAATTTATCAATCAAGGAAATCTCTATAGTATCGCTAATGTCTAAATCTGCCATTAACAGATTCATAGCCACACTAGATAAAAACATTCCTGCATCTTCTATAGTTAGATTACCTGTGTGAATAATCAGGGTAATTTTTTGATTTTCAGGGTGATTTCCTAATGTTTGAATTACCTGTTGTAATTCTAAACCAAGTTCATCTTCTGCTTGTGTCCAATCAGGAAAGATAATTAAATTAATATCTCTTAATTTTAACTCATTGATAAAATCGCTGTTTTGATAATTATCTGAAGAAAAGTCTAAATTCAAATCTTGAGATAATTTATTTAGGACATAGATAACATGAGGTTTTCCATGAAATCCAAAGGTGTTTTCCCAAGAAAAGTTTTCAAGTTCTTCTATGGGTTGTTCAAAACTAAATTTAATAGCAACTTCTAAAGGTGCAAATTTAATACTTTTCCTTGTAAACCAGTCATAAAAATAATAGCAGATAATCAAATCTTCTGATAATGAAGATGTTTTTATATGATCAAAATCTAACTGTGAACATACCTCTAATAATTTTTTACTTCTTAAAGAAAAACCACCATTACCTACTCTATTTTTATTTAAGTCAAGTATATCTACTGTCTGACCTTGGGAGTTAACTAAATGAGATTGTTTGCGCCAAGGTGCGCCAATATAATCATAATTTAAAAACTCCTCTGACCACAACTGAGGATTGATAATAAAACCATCTCCTTGTGTAACTAAGCAAAATTCAGTCTCTATAAATGAATTAAGCTCTTTGATTATAAATCTGCTGTATTCAACTAAACTCTTGATCGGATGAATTGTAACAATTTCTAATTGGGGGAAAAGCTCCAAATAACTTTGATCAATTTCCTCGGATGTAAAGAACAATACTCTATTAAAGTTTGCATTTAAATTGGAAATTACTAAACTTAGTAAAGTAAGTTCTATGTCTACAGAAGATATGGTGACTAGAGTTGTATTTTGCAGATTGATTTTACTTGTATTTTTATCCAGTAAATGGATAGCATTATTCAATAATTCTGTGATATTAATAGCCTGTTGTGTGTTAGCTAAAGATCCACTATAAAAAGTTCTTTCAGTAAAATTATCTGCTTGGGTATCTCTGACTATGAAAGGAGGATGTTTTAAGGGAAACTGCATTTCTTCAACTGGTATATTAGCTAAAATACTATTTGTATCTGTTGTATGAGTTCCTTCTTGTCCAAATCCAATATTAGAAACTAAATTAATATTTGGTAAAATACTTAAACCCTGATTTATATAACAAGCAAATAACCAAGGATAATCCCAGGTGTCAAAACCTTCATATATACTTTGGAAAATTACTGACCAGTATCTGAATGCTTGTTCATCTTGGAGAATATCAAATAGCCAGTTTTCATCTCTAACTTGAGGCCAAAGCGTCATAGTATCATCATAATATTGCCATGCTCTTTTCCAAGTAGCCCATCCCCAACAATGGCTATAACGGGAAAAATAATAACTATAATTTCGTCTTTTTTGTCCAAACTGAAGATTTTGTCCACAAACTAACATGATCCGCGAATTATGACGATACTCTTCTAATAACTCTTCACAAAAGCGAAAGAAACTAGGATCAGGGAGACAGTCATCTTCTAAAATAATTGCTTCTTCAACTTGAGAAAATACCCAATCTAGTCCGGTATAAATTCTATTTCTACAACCTAAATTAATATCAGAGTAATTAGTTAATACTTCACACTTCCAGTCAACTTGATTAATAATTGCTCTAGCAGCAATACACTTTTCTTGTTCTCCAATTTTATTCGCTCTTGCACCATCAGCAATAACTAATAATTTCGGAGGTTTAGCTTCACGAATCTTTTGAAAAACTCGCTCTGTCACATCAGGACGGTTAAAGATGATAAAACAAACCGGGGTTTTTAATTGCCATTCATTCATAAAATTTTATTTTTAGGTAATTGTAAAAATTGCAATTAAAAAGAAAACTTTCCTGTCATTGATGCTTTCGGTATATGGTGATTTGAATATTTTTCCAGGACTAACACACTATCATAGAAATGAATTCCAGTGCAAGTCTTTGTTAAGTTAGATGGTGTCAATCCTTGTTCTTGTGTGTACCAGGCATTGATTTGATCAATAAAATTTTTAGCATACTCTATAAAACTACCTTCTTTTTTATAACCTCCTCCATATTCTGACCAGTAGCTTGTGTGCAAATCTTCAACCAAATACACTCCTGTTTTTTGAACTGCTGAATATAATTCTTCAAAGGTGCATATTTGTTGTTCCATTGTATGGCCACCATCGTCAATAATAATATCAACTATGCCTATCTTATTTTTCACATAATTTAAAAATTCTCTATCTGTCTGGCTGCCAATAAAAACTTCAACTCTCTCTTCTTCTAATTGTTTGCATCTTGGATCAATATCAATTCCATAAATATATGCTTGTTCGCCAAAATAATTTTTCCACATTTGAAGAGAACCACCATGTGCTACTCCAATTTCTAGGACTTTAATAGGTAATCCTCGAAACCGAGAAAAATGATTATGATAAATATCAAAATAGTGATGCCATTTATAAATTAATCTTTTTTGGTTGTTACAAAAGTATTGCCAAAGAGGATTATCATCACCTGGATTTGGTCTAACAATAACATTATGAAAAGGTATATTATTTACATTTTCAACTTGTTGTGATATCAGGCTTTGATCCTTATCTATATGAATACACTTAGTATTTAAATCATCTAACGTATAAGCAGGTATCTGTTCTAATCCTATTTGATTAATAAGTTCTTTGTTTTCATTTTCTAAAATAACTCTAGAATACAAATGTGGTAATATACCTTTATATTCTTCTAATGAATTAATTTTTAGCAAATTAAATTCTGGTGAATTATTATCATCACCTTCTAAATTTTGATCGTAGCAAATATTTAGCAATACATCTGCTAATAAAAATTGTGCATCTTCTAAATCTATGTTGTTAGTATCAATTAGTAGATTTATTACACTAGTATTTGGATGATTGATAATGGTTTTACATACTTTTACCAACTCTTCAAATATCATATCTCTAGATTGATTCCAATTTGGAAAGATTATTAAATTCATATCTTTTAAATTTAGCTCAAGCATTAAATTTTCCTTTCTAAATTGCAATTACAGGACTGGTAATCTGAAAACAGGATCTTCCTAAACAAGAGCGTTTTTCGCTAGGTAAGTCTCCTCTGGATAATAAACTAACATCTTTAAAGAAGATGGAAGTGCAGTTTTTATAAAGATAGCTAGGAATCATTCCATAAAAATCAATTCTCATAAATCCTGAGTCTAGTAATTTTTTAACACCTTCTGCGTGTCTGTGATCATCTGTGTTATCAAAAATAATAAATCCTTGGTCTTTTACTTTAGATATAGCAAATTCAGCACATTGATTTCTATTGCTACCGTCAACAATAATTACATCAAATAAATGATCTTCATATTGAAGAATAGCAGAAGCATATTCTAAATCATCTTCAATTAAATATAATTCTACATTTGAAGGCATATTTTCTTTAATATAGTTAAACCAATTAGCATCATTCTCAATGGAAATTACTTGTGTTACTCTCTTAGACCACCAAAGAGACGAATTACCACTACCATATTCAAAAACACGAAAATCACTGTATATTTTATTTTCAATAAATTCTATGGCAGGATAGGTGTACCAAGGTATAGGTTTAGCCTCTTGATTGAGAGGTTTTCCTGAATATAAAGAATTCAACCATCCAGAAGTCTGTAAATAATTAATACCTGGAGGTAAATTTCTGGAAATTTCTTCCCAATCAGTAGCTAATATTAGGCTATGAGCTAGGGGTATTAACCCAGTTTCAGTAAATTGAGGATTTTCAATGATTGTTTGTTTAAATAATTTGATCGCTTCAGGAAATTTGTGTTCAGCAAATTTTTGATAACCTTTGGATAAACTACTTTCTTTTTTTTGTGGCAGCGTATTATATTGTAGCTGATCTAATAGGTTTAATTTTTCTATATCTAGTGAATCTTTGATTATCTCTTCTAGAGTCCAACCAGGTAATTGTTCTAATCCTATTTGATTAATCAATTTTTTGTTTTCACATTCCAAAATAATTCTAGAGTGCAAAACTGGCAATAAACCTTTATATTCCTCTAGTGAATTTGTTTTTAACAAATTAAATTGTGGTAATTTATCATCATCAGTTTCCATATTTCCTTGATAACAAAGATTGAGTAAAACATCTGCTAACAAGAAGTTCGCATCTTCTAAATTGGTATTTTGGATATCAATAAGTAAGGCAATATCACTATTTTTAGGGTGATCAATAATGGCTTGACATATATTTAGTAAATGTGTAAATATTACTTCTATAGATTGACTCCAATCTGGGAAAATGATAAAATTAATATTTTTAAAATTCAGTTGATAGTTGTTTTCTGCTGATTTTATAGCTTTTAATACACCATGAACTTGAATAACTTGATTTCCCAAATTTTTCTGATCAATGCTAACAATACTGAATTGTCCCTTAAAACCATAATGACTTTGACAACCTGCTAAATAAGGAGGAAATTCTTGGCAATAATACATAAAGGAATTAATATTCCAAAAACTGACATGGGTAGGATCTTGAAATGCTCCTCTGCCATCAGTTGATGGTACGCTAATGTCAACTATTCCATCTGGCTTTAATATTCTCCAGATTTGATTCATTGTGTGGATTCTATCAGGCAGATGCTCAATAATATCATGTGCTTTAATAAAATCAACACTATTATCTGGAAATGGAAAATGACCATTCAAATTAGCAATAACATCTACACCATCAGCAGCCACTAAATCTACACCTATAAAACCTTCAGCTTTATGAGTTCCACATCCTAAATCTACATTTACCAACAAGTTAGCATTATTCATAATGTCAATACTTTTTTTATTACTTTGCCTTTTCTCTGATTGTTTCCTTTACATTCGGTAACACAATCTTAAAATTCTACCTATTTAATTTTACCAGTTTCTCCATAACAGCGATCGCCTGCTTAACCTCCTCAAGTACCTCTTTAATAGAGAGTACCCACAACGGTCAAAAACTTATCACTTTCTGGATATGGTAATGTTAATTTTCACAAATCTTTACAGCAGAAATCATCTAGGTTGGGTTGAGGAACGAAACCCAACATTTACAATAGTTTCTTGGCATTCACTTTGTTTAACCCAACCTAATTAATAATTGACCAAAAATCTGGGATACAAGCCCCGTCCTTGACGGCTTTTCTTGATTTTTAATATACTCCTTTAATATTTCTCATGGCGCACCACCTACAGAAATGGCAAAATAGCTTGGACTC
This sequence comes from Anabaena sp. FACHB-1237, assembly GCF_014696225.1. Lineage (GTDB taxonomy): Bacteria > Cyanobacteriota > Cyanobacteriia > Cyanobacteriales > Nostocaceae > FACHB-1237. The sequence continues at coordinate 9,522 of NZ_JACJPV010000049.1, forward strand.
CATAATACTTGTTTATCGGGTTTTTTATAGCCAGCTTGCCCATATTTACGACTAGATACGCCCTTTAAAGCATTGTTATTAGTAGATGGGAAGCAACAAGTCAAATTTGCTCTAAATGTGGATACAAATGGGGTAAACTTGATTTAAAAATTCGGTCGGTTAAGTGTTTGAATTGTGGAACTCAACAGGACCGAGATGAAAATGCTGCCAAAAATATCAATAAAGTCGGGATAGGGCATTGCCACGACTCTAAACGGGCGCAGAGACAGAGTAAGACTACTTAGGTAGCGTCCGTCGGTGAAGCGTCAAGAATCACCGCACCTTCAGGTCGGCGAGTATATCAATCATCTAATTCTATTCCTAATTCTCCCAATTTAGCCGCTAATTTATCAGCCCGTTGTTTTTGCTGTTCACTCAGTTCCTTATCTGTTAACAACAACTTACCATCTAAAGTTTCCCAGCGTAACCAAACCGTATCCACACCTCTATATACACCTTGCCAACGCACTAAAGCCAATTGCAACTTCTTACTAAGATAACGATTTTTATCATCACGAACAAGAGGTTGATATACTCCCTCAGTAATACCAAAACCTGCCCAATCATCAGGATTAAAAGGATCATACCAGAAATATTCCGGTACTCGCATCCGGTCTTGATAAACTAATTTTTTGTTGGTTTTATCATAATTAGCAGTACTTTCTGATAATAACTCTATCACTACATCAGGAGTTTTCCCTTCTTCCCACACTACCCAGCATTTTCTTTCCTGTTGTGGGACATCTAAAACACAGAAAAAATCAGGACCTTTATAATCATATCTTTTGACTTGATAGGGACTAAAATAAACAAACATATTCCCTGCTGCAAAACCATCTTGACGTTTTTCTAACCAAGGGTAGATGGTTTCTAGCAGTAAGTCCATTTGATATTTATGTCGCAGAGTTTCCATAACATCATCATCATCACAGGGTAGATCATCTTGCGTGGGAAAATTAATTATTGCTTCTTCTGAGTTGATAATTGTTTCTTCTATAGTGTAGGGGAGCATAATTTGATTCACTCCTATTTTTTTAGTTATTGATTAAACTTCTCTGCAATAATGTGTAGGGGTAATTCATGAATTACCCCTACAATAATTTTTACAATAAGTCTATTTACTCATCTAATTCTATTCCTAATTCTCGCAGTTTTGCGGCCAATTTATCAGCCCGTTGTCTTTCTTGTTCAGCCCGTTGTCTTTCTTGTTCAGCCCGTTGTCTTTCCTGTTCAGCCCGTTGTCTTTCTTGTTCTGCTTGTTCTTCTCCTGTTAACAACAAATTACCATCTACATCCCACCATCTTAACCAAGGTAACTCTACATTTTTATATGTTCCTTGCCAAATACCTAATTCCACACCCATTTTTTGAATGAAATAATGTCCCCTTTCATTAGGAGGCATCAAATGATATTTACCTTCAATTAAATGGTAAAATTCTAATGATGATTTCTTTTCTTCATATATACCATAAAAAGGTACTCTAATGGCTTTTTCATATACCCAAAACTTACCCAAGTAGGGGGTTTCATCTCTTTCATCCTGACCATTTCCTGAGACAAATTCAATTACAATTAAAGGAGCGACAAATTCTTGCCATAATACATAAGAACGGCGCATTTGTCCATTTAAAGTTGGTGGTACATCAGGAACATAAAACCAGTCCGGCGCTTCTGCTCCTCGTTCTGGAGGATCAGTAATTCGCCAATAAATACCGCTATCTTGGCCTATACAAAATTGTTGATCTGGGTGAATTTCTTGTAATCTTGACCAAATTGATTCTGTTAATAATATACTTTGAGGATGTTCTTGAAAGTTCTTCACTATTGTTCCATTTTCACAGGGTAATTGCGTATGATCTGGTAACTGTGTCGGTAGATCACAAGACAGATCAACTGTAATACTATTCATAATTTCCTATTGTTTATGGTTATGTTGACTAATATAGATTCACCTGAATCTATTATAAACAATTTGGAACAATCCTACCAATTACCTATTTACCAGCTTGATTATTCCCTGCCCTATTCTTTTTCACATCCGCTAAAACAGTCTTATAATCCTGTCTATCTGGATGCTGCTGTACTAATTTCTCTAGTAAAGCGATCGCTCCCTGATTATCTCCTGTCTTCAAGCGAATTATGGACAAATTTTCTAAAGCCATCTGATTATTAGGTTCACGTTGCAACACTAACTCATAACCCTTAACCTGATTTTGCACTTGATCTTCTGTTGAAACAGCTTTCTGTTGTTGCGCTGGTCTTTCTAAAGATTGTTTAATAGTATTAAATGCGCCAAATAGCATAGAGCCACAGAATGAGCATAATGAAATATATGTAACAATTCTTTTTTTCCGTTCAATTTGCTTACTACGCTTAGTTAAATAATCATTTCCTGCACTTGTCATATTTATTACCAGCCGCACTCACAACAATAGCAGCCCTCCCAATTCTAGATTACCCAGAATCATCAAAAAACTATCATCAACAGAATACAACTGGTAAACTAGTAGTCAGATATGAATAATCAGTTTCTTTACAAGATTTATTTTCTCTGACACACCCTACATCGCAAAAAGTGATATAATAATAAATTCTCTTCCTCAGCACTATTTAACACTTAATTAATTTATGAAACTGCCCATTGTTGCAATTATTGGCCGACCTAATGTTGGTAAATCTACCTTTGCCAATCGTTTAGCCGGAGATCAAACAGCCATAGTTTATGATGAACCAGGTATTACCCGCGATCGCACCTATCGTCCAGCATTTTGGTGCGATCGAGAATTTCTCATAGTAGATACTGGAGGCTTAGTATTTAATGATGACACCGAATTTCTCCCCCTCATCCGTCAACAAGCCTTAACAGCCCTTTCAGAAGCCTGTGCTGCCATATTTGTTGTGGATGGACAATCAGGTTTAACCATCGCTGATCAAGAAATAGCCGAGTGGTTACGTCAACAACCCAAACCCGTATTACTAGCGGTTAATAAATGTGAATCTCCAGATCAAGGTATCATTCAAGCCGCAGAATTTTGGGAATTAGGACTAGGTGAACCTTATCCTATCTCCGCTATTCATGGTAGTGGTACAGGAGACCTACTAGATCAGTTAATTAATCACATTCCTCATGTGACAGAAGTAGAGGAAGATACTGAAATTAAAGTCGCTATTATCGGTAGACCAAATGTCGGTAAGTCTAGCCTATTAAACGCTTTTGTTGGTGAAGAAAGAGCGATCGTTAGCCCTATATCTGGAACTACAAGAGATGCAATTGATACCGTAGTTTATAGAGACGGACAAAACTACCGCTTAATAGACACAGCAGGTATTAGAAAAAAGAAACACATCGAATATGGAGCGGAGTTTTTTAGTATTAACCGGGCATTTAAAGCAATTCGTCGCTGTGATGTAGCTTTATTAGTTATAGATGCTCTGGATGGCGTAACTGATCAAGATCAAAAACTAGCAGGGCGAATAGTTGAAGAAGGTAGAGCTTGTATAATTGTAGTCAATAAATGGGATGCTGTAGAAAAAGACTCCTATACAATTTATGACTATGAAAAAGATGTACAATCTCGCCTAAATTTCACAGAATGGGCAGATGTTGTATTTGTTAGCGCAGAAACAGGACAAAGAGTAGAAAAAATCTTAGAACTAGTTAGCACTGCTGCTGCATCCCATAAACGTCGTGTCAGTACATCAGTAATTAATGAAGTGTTAGAAGATGCAGTAAGTTGGCATTCTCCACCAACCTCCAGAAGCGGTCGTCAAGGTAGAATTTACTATGGTACACAAGTTAGCACCCAACCACCAACCATAGCATTATTTGTTAACGACGCTAAAAGGTTTAATGACAACTATCGTCGTTATATTGAAAGACAGTTTCGTGAACAGTTAGGTTTTAAAGGTACACCAATTAAACTATTATGGCGTAGTAAGAAAGTGCGAGAAATGGAACTTAGCAGTCCCAACAGAGCTACTCGCGTTTAGTAATTACCTATCACTACCCAGGAAGTAATATAATAGTTTCCAGTCAGTTGGTGATCAATTATTCATAAATTTATGATACATAAGCAGCAACTGACATTTAACCCATCCAACAAGCACTAAAAATGGATTTATTGCGATCGCTCCCCCTGGGATTATATTTAGAACAACCGCAAACTTGGTTACACAAACTTGACCCAAGGATCAAATTAGTTTGGTTATTAAGTTTTTTAACTAGTTACATACTCGCTAACAACTATTGGCGTGTATTACTAGTCGCTGTGTTGATTATTGTTACCATTTTTGCTCAAGTACCCTTGAGAGTTTGGAAACAACAAATGGGGTGGTTATTAGTATTATCATTTATAGTATTGATCTTAGGCGCGATTAGTCCCGATGGTTTAGGTGTTAAATATCAACCCCGTTTACCCGGCAATGAACAAATATTAACTCAACCAGCAACAGCCAAAGTAGAAGAAAGTAGAAGCGAAACTCAACTAAGTAATAAAAAGTATAGATATGTAGTATTTAAAGTAAAACCAGTAACAATAAATATACGATCTTTAGACTTAGCGATTAGTCTAAGCAGTATGGTATTTACACTAATCTATAGTACCAACCTCTACTTACTAACAACTGCACCAGAAGAAATTACCTCTGGTATAGAAAGTTTAATGCAGCCGTTACAGAAATTGAACATACCCGTTACAGAAATTACCCTAACCTTAACCCTATCTTTAAGATTTATACCCCTAGTATTAGAAGAAATACAAAACCTAGTACGCTCAGTAATTACCAGAGCAATAAACTGGAAAAAACTAGGATTAAAAGGAGGAGCTAAAGTTTGGTTAATAGTCACAGAAAGACTATTGGAAAACCTGTTGTTAAGATCTGAACAGATGGCAAATGCGATGATGGTAAGAGGGTTTACTAGTCCTAATGAACATCAAGTAAAATGGCAAGAATTAAAATTACAAATAGGAGATTGGATAGCTATAGGAATTTTAATCATATTTTGGGCATTAAGAATAGGATGGGGAACAGAAATTATGTAGGTTTGACCAAAAATCTGCGATACAAGCCCCGTCCTTGACGGCTTTTCTTGATTTTTAATATACTCCTTTAATATTTCTCATGGCGCACCACCTACAGAAATGGCAAAATAGCTTGGACTCCATAATGCTTGTTTATGGGGTTTTTTATAGCCAGCCTGCCCATACTTACGACTAGATACGCCTTTTAAAGCATTTACTATCTGAGAAATAGATAGCTTGGGCGGATACTCAATAAGTGCAATAAAGATCACAGGTTATTTGAGCCAATTAATTATCTATTTTCTCTGCTTCTATGATATGTATACCCAGCCATAGTTCTGCTAAAACTCTCTGAAACGTATAATACCATCCATGCCAACCGTCCAGAATAGCGCCTTTGAGGATGAGACAATAGATGAAGATTATTAAAGGTGCGAGAATTTTGCGTTTGCGAATGCGATCGCCTATACTAAGTTCATGCTCTGGTGTTTCTAGAAGTTTTTTACTTTCAATTACCATATAACGATCTTGCGCCCATAACCAACGACTCAATGGTTTGCGATCATCGTGGTGGATGTATGCTGATAATTGACTAGATTTACCTTGTACCACAACTCTATGAGCGTGTCCATCATCTTGATAAATTGCTTTTTCCCTTTTGTAAAGAACTTTGCGGGGTGGAAGCAAAGTACCGCGTAAGGGTTTACCAAAAACACAGTATTTGAACCTGACACTATAGCTATTTATATCCGACTCTATTGGTAAAGATGTAATTTCCCGAATTAAATCATCGGTTAATATATAATCTGCATCTAGAGATAGTACCCATTCTGATGTGACTTTTGACAGTCCATAATTGCATTGACTAGCGAAGGAATCAAATTTTCTAGAAAATACTTCTACTTGAGGATATTGAGACAAAATTTCTAATGTTGTATCTGTGCTATAACTGTCAATGACAATGATTTTACTTGCCCATTTAAGTTTTTCCAGGGTACGATTAATGTTATTTTCTTCGTTATAGGTAAGGATGAGAGGAGTAATTTGTTCTAACATTAGGATATTCAAATAAATTCTTGTTATTGAACTATGGTACTAGAACACAACATACTTTTCCAAAAATAGGGAAATCTACCTGCAAACTTAAACTTGATATTTGTATAGTTCTCTGATTTAAGTAAATCCGTCATAGTTGGTACAGAAAAGAATTTGATATGACCACCATCCCAAAGAACGGTAAAATGGTTGTCCATTTTCCCTGTAGCAGCCATCACTAGGTTTTTTAAATAACCATGATAGGGTGTGGTTAGTATTAAACCACCATTGGGTTTGAGGCATTTTTTAGCGCTTCTGACTAATTCTTTAGGATAAAATAAATGCTCAATTACCTCAACAGCAATCACAATATCAAAGTTGTCTCCTAGTTCGGAGTATGGTAAATCGTAAATACTACCTTGAATAAAGCGACAACTGGGAAAACTTTGATTAGCCAATTTTACACCTGATTCAGATTCTTCAACACCAACAACTTCATAACCCTGCTGTGCTAGGAAATTGCTCAAGCTACCATTACCACAACCAATATCCAAAATCCGAGGTTTTTGGTTGTTAGGGGGGGGGGTAGCATTTCTGACATCAATTCTCTAAGTGGTTTTAGCAAATAATTGTGATGATGTCCAGCTTGACTATTTTGATACGAATACTCGTATTGGTTCGGTGTGGTAGTCATTTGTTTTAGTAGGTTATTTGGTAGGTTATAGGAAGTATTACCCCACCCTAACCCTCCCCTTATAAAGGGGAGGGGACTGGATTTTTGTTTCCCCCCTTTGCAAGGGGGGACTAAGGGGGGTAATTATATTTAAAGAGTAATCGCACTTGACAAATATTCATCATGACAAAACTTTATAACAAAAGCTCGGAAAAAGAAAAGAGGCGATCGCTTCGTCATAATATACCATCATCTATAGATTGGGGATGGGGTGCTTGGGAATAGGCACCCACAATAACATACCTGGGGAAATGCTTTTTTTAGTTAATTTTCTTTAAATATCATCTAAATTCACTCCCAAAGCTCTCAGTTTTTCGGCTAGTTTGTCTGCCCGTTGTTTTTCCTGTTCTGCCCGTTGTTTCTCCTGTTCTGCCCGTTGTTTCTCCTGTTCTGCCCGTTGTTTTTCCTGTTCTGCCCGTTGTTTCTCCTCTTCTGCTCGTTGTTTCTCCTGTTCTGCCCTTTCAGCAAAAGTAGGAATCCAATCACCATCTTGATTATACCAACGTAGCCACAAACCTTCTGTACCTTGATATTTTCCCGCCCAAACTCCTACTCCTAATTCCAATTCGGGAAACCAGAATTTTGGTTCTGTCAGTTCCACAGCTTGATATTTTATCCCCAGTAGTTGAAATACTCGGAGACGATTTTCATATCTATCGAAAATAACATAGTAAGGCGATCGCAAATACTGTTCATAAGCTTGCCATTTTGTCGGTGGTTTATTCGCGCTTCTTAATGTTTGTCCTAAATCTTCTGCTTCTGTACCTGGTGATAATAATTCTACTATTAAAAATGGAGCTAATCCTTCTTGCCAAATTACATAACTCCAGCGCATATCTTCTTGTTTTTCAGAAGCAGGCACTCCTAACACTAAAAACCAATCTGGTCTTTTATACCATGCAAAATGGCGCACATCATAGTATAAGTTTAAATCCGTACCAATGAACATTTCCTCCTGGGGATAAACGGGAGATTGGCAAGTTTCCCGTAATAATTGCGGTTGAAAGTCATGAAATTCGTCTGGCAACCCTGGCTCCTCTGGATTTTCACTAGGTAAATCATACATCGTTGGCAATGTTTCCCAGGGTGGACGCGGATGAATTGTGGAGTCTAATTCTTCATCAATATCCTCACTGGGTAAATCATACATGGTAGGCAGGTTTTTTTGCGGAGGTGCTTCACTTTGATACATGATTCATTATCCCCTGTGTTTCATTGCCTGGAATGTTCTATAAATTATAGAAATTATAACTTTGAATGATCCTTTCGTAAACAGAGTTAAAGATAGAAAGTAAATTACCAAGACATACTATACATAGCTAGACATCCTGTGGTATGATAGAACAAGTAAAAAACTTAGCTATCAGATGACAGGTACACATTTAGCAGGCAAGATGCCTGCACCACAATGTAATATAGTTCTTTATGAATTGATATTACTTCTTTCGATATAATAAGACCCTAGCACCAAACTATCCATGTTTGTTCTCAAAAAGCACTGGATGGCCTCTTGAGGTGTTCTAACAATAGGTTCATTTTCATTCAGGGACGTATTAAGTAACAAAGGAATTCCTGTACGTTGGGCAAAAGTATTAATCAATTCCCAATAGAGAGGGTTAGCTGTGTGACTAACACTTTGCAAACGTCCAGTACCATCTACATGGGTTACAGCCGGAATTAGTTCTCTTTTTTCAGGGCGGATTTTGAATACTTTTTCCATAAAAGGTGCTGTTTGAGCAATTTCAAAGTATTCACCTACAGATTCTTCCAGAATACTGGGTGCAAAAGGACGAAACTTCTCCCGAAATTTAATTTTCAGGTTAATAATGTCTCGCATATCACAGCGACGAGGATCAGCTATTAAAGAACGATTACCCAATGCTCTAGCACCAAATTCCATCCTACCTTGAAACCAACCCACTACTTTACCATCACAAATAGCATCTACAACATGGTTTAACATCTGTGTCTTTTCAAAGTGTTTAGGTGTTAAGTTATGATATTGTAGTGCTAATAAACATTCTTCATCAGAAAATTCCGATCCCCAATAAGCATGACTTAAAATAAACTGACGAGGTTGCTTAAGTATTTGATGCCAAACAAAAAATGCTGCACCAATACAAGTACCATTATCAGCAGCCCCTACAGGAACATAAACATTATTAAAGGCTGTATTTTCGGTAATTTTGCCATTGGCTACAGAGTTCATGGCCACACCACCTGTTAAACACAGATTTTCGCAAGGGTAGCGTTGATATAATTGATTGAGTAAATGAAAGATAATTTCTTCTGTCACCGCCTGTAAAGAAGCAGCAATATTCTGGTGTTTTTGTGTTATTTCAGAATTGGCTTGTCTTGCTGGACCCAATAATTTTTCTAGTTCTGGACTATGGAATGGCGCAACTTTGGGCGCACCATTATCCCACTTCATGGAAATACCTTGTTCATGGTGAGTAAAATAATCCAGGTTTAGCTCAAAACTATCTCCTTTGGGAAAGATGATCTTTCTCAATGCTTCCAGATATTCTGGCTCTCCATAAGGTGCTAATCCCATAACTTTATATTCATCACCATAGGCGGGAAAACCTAAGTATAGGGTAATAGCATTGTATAAATAACCAATAGAGTGGGGAAAGTGAGTACGGGAGAAATATTCTAGTTGATTACCTTCTCCTGCTGCTGATAAGGTGCTTACAAAGTCTCCCATACCATCAATAGACAGAATAGCAGCTTTTTCAAAGGGGGAAACAAAGAAACCACAGGCTAGGTGGGTAGTATGGTGCTCCAGGGTATGAATAGGTGCTGTAATTTCCTGGGGTTGACAATGACAAGCTGTTGCTAATTGTTCTTGTAGGTTAGCTGACTTACTTTGTTTACTAAATCTATCTAAAAGCGATGCTAAGGATGGGCGTTGTTTGAGGGTGAATAGCAGTTTCCGATTGAGATTAGCTTTGGGATTGAAAGATAAAGCTACATGATCTAAATCTTTCGGGCTGATACCAGCGATTTTTAAACAATATCTAATAGATTCACTGGGAAATCCTGCCCAATGTTTAACTCGATTAAAACGTTCTTCTTCAACTGCTGCTATTAATTGACCATTTTGGATCAAACAAGCTGAAGCATCTCCATGATAGGCATTGATTCCTAAAATATTCATTGATTTGTTACTCTGATGTATTAGTTTATTAGTTGGCACATTTGAGTAGATGCATCTATGATGTTGATCGACTCAGTCATAATTCATGTAGTTATCAGTTTTATATGTTGCATAACGAAAACGCGGATTTAAAGTTGATCCATTATGTCTAAAAGAGATAAATTCTACTACCTGCGGTAGTAGATTTTGACTGGAAAGAGAAATAGGATATCATGTTTGGTGCTAATTTATCCTATGTATAATTGTCTAAGATAAATTGACAAGCGCGATAGCGCAGCGCGACCTAGGAATAGCCCATTTCCTTCGATTCTTGAGGATGATCTAAGAAGTTTTCAATTGTGGCTGCGATCGCCCCTAATTGATATTTGCATATTTGACATCGGTTTGGACGATAATTAGGGTTTGTTTGCCGAATGCGATCGCCAAGCAGAAATGCTTTTTTCGGTTAATTTTCTTTAAATTTCATCTAAATTCACCCCTAAAGCCCGCAATTTTTCAGCTAGTTTGTCTGCCCGTTGTTTCTCCTGTTCTGCTCTTTCGGCAAAGGTAGGAATCCAATTACCATCTTGATTATACCAACGTAGCCACAAACCTTCTGTATCCTGATATTTTCCCGACCAAACTCCTATTCCTAATTCCAATTCAGGAAACCAGAATTTTGGTTCTACCAGTTCCACTGCTTGATATTTTGTCCCACGTAATTGAAATACCCGTAGGCGATTTTCATATCTATCAAAGATAACATAGTAGGGCGATCGCAAATACTGTTCATAAGCTTGCCATTTTGTCGGTGGTTTATTCGCTCTTCTTAATGTTTGTCCTAAATCTTCTGCTTCTGTACCCGGTGATAATAATTCTACTATTAAAAATGGAGCTACTACTTCCTGCCAAACTACATAACTCAACCGCATATCTTCTTGTTTTTCAGAAGTAGCTACACCTAATACTAAAAACCAATCAGGTCTTTTATACCATGAATAATGACGACCATCATAGTATAAGTTTAAATCCGTACCAATGAACATTTCCTCCCTGGGATAAATGGGAGACTGACAGGTTTCCCGTAATAATTGCGGTTGAAAGTCGTGAAATTCGTCTGGCAAACCTGGCTCCTCTGGATTTTCACTAGGTAAATCATACATCGTTGGCATGGTTTCCCAGGGTGGACGGGGATGAATTGTGGAGTCTAATTCATTAAGATCCTCACTGGGTAAATCATACATGGTGGGCAGGTTTTTTTGCGGAGGTGCTTCACTTTGATACATGATGACTATCTCCTGTGTTTCATTGCCGTTGTCAAATTACCCCCCTTAATCCCCCCTTGTAAAGGGGGGAAAGAAGAATTGGGATCTCTGTGCTTGTAAAAGAGGGAAACCGGAATCTAGTCCCCTCACCTTGACAAGGGGAGGATTAGGAAGGGGTAATTTAAATATATAATTTAATATAATTTAACACTGGAAATTATATTTTCATACACGGAAACCATTTTTAATGCTATTTTATCCCATGTATAATTATCTAATATAAACTCACGTGCGCGATAGCGCAGCGCGACCTAGGAATCGCCCATTTTTTTTAGCTGATTGAGGAGGATGATCTAAGAAGTTTTCAATTGTGGCTGCGATCGCCCCTAATTGATATTAGCATATTTGACATCAGTTTGGACGATAATTAGGGTGTTTTTTCATAATATTCTTGTTTGCCGAATGCGATCGCCAGGCAGAAATGCTTTTTTCGGTTAATTTTCTTTAAATTTCATCTAAATTCACCCCCAAAGCCCGCAGTTTTTCTGCTAGTTTGTCTGCTCGTTGTTTTTCCTGTTCTGCTCGTTGTTTTTCCTGTTCTGCTCGTTGTTTTTCCTGTTCTGCTCGTTGTTTCTCCTGTTCTGCTCGTTGTTTTTCCTGTTCTACTCGTTGTTTTTCCAGTTCAAGGCTTTTGCGTAGTTCTAACGGAGATAAGAAGAGATTGCCTTGATGATCATAAATATTTAGAGTTGACGCTGTTAGTTCAAACCGAATACCCAAACGAGGACTGTGCCAATGATCCATGTTTTCAATGGATATGAGTTCTTCGTTGGCTCTGGTAAAACCCATCAACTCATTAGAGTCTGGGTTATATATGTAGTATTCTTCCACATCATAGCGGTTATAGAATAACAATTTACGGCTCATTTCTTTGAGGGTATTGCCTGGAGACAAAATCTCAAACACTACTTGAGGAGCAATATTATCTTCCTGCCATTGCCGGTATGACCCCCGATCGCCTTTGGGTCGACCAAAGACCACAAGGACATCAGGGGCGACACGAATATCGGGACGACCTTCAACGGGATACCACAGCAGATCTCCTGCCACAAAAACGGTATCGTCATTGGCAAAGAGGGAGTCGAGATTTTCTTTAATCAGGACAATCCAGCGAAATTGCTTGGTGTTATCTGCCATGGGCTGACCATCACTGTCGGGATAGATTATGGTTTTGTCTAAAGCTACAGTCATTGTTTTTGCTTCCCTCTACTTAATAGTTAAGTCATTAATATTCAATTCCTTCCATATACTAGGTAATTGGTAATAAAAACTCTGGTTTCATCCTTTAATCCTGGACATCCTGATTCTGAAAATTTACCTAACTAGCAACTTACATTAATAAGCTAATGTGCAGCACTCACTGTATAATTAAAAAACCTGAAGTTACAGTAGCACAAACATCTTGCTTGTATTAATTATTCAAGTTAAAGGCACAACAGCTTATAAACTGCCGGGCCCGATAGCGAACCGCGACCTAGGAATCGCCCATTTTTGAGAAGCATTATTATAGAAATTTCACAGCCACATCACTAATTTTAATCGGGAAGAAATTCTGGATCAAGTAGATCATCGGCAGAAAACGGACAACTTTCAGGAAAAAGATGAGCAGGTAATTCACTTTTTTTCATAGCCTGTCTTCTGGCTTTAACATAAATTTCTTCAATTTCTTGCAAGAAATAGTCATACAACGTTTTAGACTTTAACAATAACTCAAGCTCAAATCGAAAGTTATCAATTTCATTTTGCCAACCTTTGGCACAGTATTCTTTTTCAGAGTTCCAATACTTATACAACAATAAGTGAATCAGCAATTGACGCAGGTAACTGTCAACTTTCCGCCTTTGTTCATTACCCAAACTGAGAATTTCCTCCTTTAAATGTAAAAAATCTAATTCCTCAATGCGATTATTTTCTAGTAATTTATAGGTTTCTTCCAGCCAAAGGAAATAATCTTGTTCGTAAAGAGCATTAATGGTGTTCATCAAAGCACCTAAGTATTGTTTACTCTATTATAGTATTATAGCTGCGATAGCGAAGCGCTGCCTAGGAATCGCCCTATGGCTCCAAATTCTTTTTTCAATAGTCGACAAACCAGAGCGATCGCTTTTTAAGCTGTACTGCATTTAATGGCGTGAATGATATTTTCATAAACAGATATCATTCTTGAAGCAATATGATCCCATGTATAATTTTCCAGGATAAATTGACGAGCGCGATCGCCCATTTTTTTAGATTCTTGAGGATGATTTAAGAAGTTTTCAATTGTAGCTGCGATCGCATGAATATTAAGTTCTGTAACATATCCCAGATGTTGTTGCTGGACTATATCACTAAGAGCTACACCAGAGGTAACAATAACAGGAACACCAGCAGCTAGGGATTCTAGAACTGATATACCAAAGTTTTCCGAATAGGAAGTTAAGGCAAATATATCTGCTCCTTGCATTAATAAATCCTTGATTTCACCCTTGACAAATCCGGCAAACTGTGTCTTTTCTTCAATTCCATGAGTTTTCACTAAAGTTTTGACCTCAGTTTCATAATCTGAATCACCACTACCTGCGACAATGAATGTGAAGCGGTAATCAGATAACTTACCTAATGCTGGAATTAAGTAATCTAAACCTTTTTTAGGATGTAAACGAGATAAAAATAAGATAATTGGTTCATCTATGGGTAAATTAAAATGTTGTCGTAGACCTTGATAAGCATAAGGAATTGTATCGGGAATCGCAAGTCCGTGAGGGATAATAAAATTTGGACAGGTTAAATTTAATAGTGCAGCTTCTTGTTGTTCTGCAACAGAGGTAAAATGAATTGATTGACTGTGATTAAGATTAGCTTTTTCGATAATTTTGAGATATATTTGCTTTTTTCTAGCACTTTGCTGTAAAGACCATGTACATAATTGTCCTAGAGGACGAACAATATAGGGAATTTTTTGACAGCGGGCGATCGCCATTGCTATTGTAGAACTATAAGAAAAAATAGCATGAATATGTAACAAGTCATAATTACCGATATTTTGCCATAACCATATCGTTAATTCTCTGGAAAAAGCAAATTCTCTCAAAGCGTGAATAGAAGGAGAAAACCGAGGAAAGAACTGCACAGGAACTTGTTGGTAATTTATAAATTTTCCTAGAGGTACGTCTAATATATCTTCTCCATTATCATTAGTGGTAACAATTTCTGCATCAGCGTCATTTTTTCTTAAAGCTTTGACCAGTTGTAAAATTGCTTGACTCGGACCGCCGCGAACAGTTGCGACCGAGGGAATAACATGAAGAACTTTCATGAGTTAATCTGCTCCCACCAATGCTTTAATATTGCTAAACTCCAACGACGATACCAAGGATTTAGGGGTATATTGAGTGGGATATTTAGGTTTTGATGGACATTATCAAAATCATCACTAAATTCAGTTTTCATCCAACTTTCAAAGGGAAAAGAAAAGCCTTTTTTCGGTCTATTTATTACCCAATCAGGTATTTCTGTAATTGCTTGTGTTAAAAGTTTTTTCCCCTGTGCTAAACGAATATTACTAGGAATTGGTGCAACAGCTTCTAATAAAATTTTATCCACAAAGGGAACACGCAATTCTAAACCCCAATTCATGCTCATGATATCACTATCTCGCAGTAATTGATTACGCATATAGCCACTTAATTCTAAAAAGCTGACTTCATCTTCTGGGGTAGAACCCGACCCTAACCCTCCCCTTAGTAAAGGGAGGGAAATAGATTCCGATTTCCCTCCTTTATCAGGGGGTAATATCGGGGTACTTGTTGATAATTGATTAATAATCATACAAGCTTCTTGATGAGAAAAAATACCGCGAAAAGTATTATAAGCGGAAGCAAAAGTAGGAGGCTGTTTTAAAAAGTCACCCAATCGTTTTGTTTTTGGTGAATTTCCCCAACGTTCTAATCCTATACCCAAACCCGTACCCAGGAAAGGTAATATATTTAGTTTTTTAGCCCATTTTACCATTTGGGGAACTTTTTTAAAAGACTGATATCCACCAAATATTTCATCCCCTCCTAAACCTGATAATACTACCTTCATGCCATTTTCATGGGCAACTTTAGAGACACAAAATGTATTAAAGCCATCAATACTCGGTTGATCAATTGCTGTGAGGAAATCGCGTAATATGCTCTTAGCAAAGGATGATGTAACTTGATATTCTGTGTGTTTTGCACCAAAATGATTAGCGATTTTTTGAGCTAATTCTCCTTCATTAAATTCTGATTCAGCAAAAGCTATGGAATAGGTAGATAATTGTGATTGTTGGGTTTGGGTTGCTAATGCCAGAATGGTTGTAGAGTCAATACCACCACTGAGGAAAATTCCCACAGGTACATCACTAATAAAATGATGTTCAATGGAATCTAATAAAGCTTTACGGACTATTTCTTGCGCTTCTGGAGGAGAAATTGCTTCAGGAGTAAAATTTATTTGCCAATATTGTTTTTTGGTAGTATTTCCATTTTGCCAATATAGCCAATTACCAGCGGGTAAACAATGAATGTCAGCGATTAGGGTATATGGTTCGGGAACTGAACCGGTTGTTAAATAACCATATAATCCTTCCACACTCATATTAATTGCAGGTAACCCAGATGCCAAAACTGCTCTGAGTTCGGAAGCAAATACTAAAGTTGTACCTAATTGGTAATAATAAAGTGGTTTAATTCCTAAAGGGTCACGAGCTAAAAAACAAGTTTTTTCTAAATCATCCCAAATGGCAAAGGCAAACATTCCTCGTAAATGTTGGACACAATCAGAACCGATTCTTTGATAGAGTTTGAGAATTACTTCTGTATCTGTTTGAGAATGAAATTTTTCACCTTGGGAAATGAGATTTTCTCGCAGTTCTTGAAAGTTGTAAATTTCTCCATTAAATGTAATATGATAGCGGTTGTCAGTGGTGGACATAGGTTGATGTCCAGCAGGGCTAAGATCAAGTATAGAAAGTCTAGTGTGAGCTAAAGCTACTTGTTTGTCAGTTGAAATATAAATACCTGCATCATCTGGTCCACGATGTTGCAATGCAGTTTGCATCTTTTCGATTTTTGCTTCTAAATTTCCATCGTTGGTATTTAGTTTGATAATACCCGCAATTCCGCACATATTTTTTCTTGTATGTAAATATTATAAATTGGTAAATTGGTATAAAACTTAAAAACCAATCTGGTCTTTTATACCATGCAAAATGGCGCACATCATAATATAATTTTAATCCGTACCAATCAACATTTCCTCCTTGGGATAAACAGGAGATTGACAGCTTTCCCCCAATAATTGCAGTTGAAAGTCATGAAATTCCTCTGGCAACCCTGGCTCCTCTGGATTTTCACTAAGTAAATCATACATCGTGGGCAATGTTTCCCAGGGTGGAGGCGGATGAATTGTGGAGTCTAATTCTTCTTCATTGACATCCTCACTGGGTAAATCATACATGGGTGGCATGGTTTTTTTGCGGATGCGCTTCGCTTTGATACATGATTCATTATCTCCTGTGTTTCATCGCCCCTACCAAAATTACAGCACATTCTATCTACATCAGGTACACTATGAACAGAGCACGATGCCTGTATTACAAGGGTTTTATTATTAACATTTGTACCTAATAATAACGGAAACTACTCTATATCAGACCGTATGCCTTGGTTTACAGCTTTCATAATCCTGCAAATACCCAGATAAACTTTTCTGAAACTGCTCAAAACCAAAGGTGTCAATGACTGACTGACGTAGAGATTGGGGTTGATACATTAATGAATTAGGATATGTACTTTGGAGAATCTGGGTAATAGTTTGAGCAATTTCATCCAGATCATCAGGGTTAACCAGTGCGCCCAGTTTACCATGACAAAGAGCGTCAATTGCTGCATCTTGATTACTGCCGAGTACGGGTTTACCACAGGCTAATGCTTCTAAATAAACTATACCAAAACCTTCGCCTTTACTGGGCATGGCAAAAAGATCACAAAGATTATAGTAATCAGAAAGTTCAGCGTCGGGAACAAACCCAGCCAGAGTGACACAGGTTTCTAATTTTAATTCCGTAATTAATTGGTCAATTCTTGATTTATCATCTCCCTTACCAACAATGATGTAATGAACATCGGGAATCATGGAACGAATTTTTGGTATTGCGCGAATAATTTGGTCGTAGCCTTTATACTGTTCTGATGCCGATAGTCTACCTACTGTTAAAATTATCGGTTGTTCTGGTTTAAGTTGATATCTGTCTAATAAATAGGTCGGTTTTGGTGCGGGTTTAAATTTAGAACTATCAAATGTGTTGTAGAGTATGGAGACTTTTTCCGGGTCCAGGTTTTGTTCTCTGATGAGGCGATCGCGTGTGTAACCGCTAACTGCTAAAATGCGATCGGCATGATGTAATCCCTTTTGTAATTTAGGGTTGTCAATGTTCCAAGCATCTACACCATGAGCAATTGTCCAATAAGGAATGCCCCTAAGTTGTTTTAATTGATTAGCTACTGGGGTAAAATTCAAGTGAGTAGAGATGATTAAATCAGGACTTTGTAAAATTCCCCGTCCAAATAGTTCAGCCGCAAAGGCAGGAGTTCTCAGTGAGAATGGAATTGTTCCAGTGCAATGGAATTTAGTTGAGGCTACAGTGGTAAAATCAGGAGAAGGTTTTTTATCATGCTTAATAAATACCCGATAGTCAGAATTAGGGGAGATATTTTGGATAGCTTGGCGGAAAAAAGCCGAGTAGGTTTGGATTCCACCAGTAAATTCAAATAAGTTGGGAAACCAGAGGTGGAAACGATGTTTTAGTTCAAGGCAACTTTGATTTTTCATTGATGTTAATTATTAAGTTGAGTTGCCCCAATTTTAACTTTTTTTAACTTTGAAGATTTTCTCAGGACAAATCTTCTAATGAGAATCATTAACACTGCTGAAGCCGCAAAAGAAGCTGTAACTTCCGCTAATGCACCCCCAGGTTGGAGCATGGATAATCCTGGTAAAAACCAAGAAGCAAACCCTAACCAATTGCCAGATAATAATTTATAAGCTGCCGTGATATCAACAATTCTGATCATTACCCCAAAAACCATAAAGCCGATAAAAACACCTATAGATCCGAAATTGATATAAAATTCTAGGACTTGCCCCACACCCACACTAGTACTATCCCCAAATTTTTGTCCTGTATATAAAGTAACAATATTTCCGCTGCCACCAAAGCTAGGTTTATCAGGCCATAGAATTCGAGGAATAGGAGCGATTGCTGCTTGTAACAACGTTTCACCTAAAGCATAAGTTCCTTGTCCACGATTAATGTACTCAATAGATTTGCCAACAAGTGCATTTTGATTTAGCCTGATGTCAATGGCTTCTAAGTGTGATTGATTAGTAAAATCAATGATTTCAAAGTTGCTAAAGGTATTAATCGTGCGTTCATATTTTGCTTCTAAACCCTCTCCCCCCCATACTGTGGCTCTAATTTCTCCTCTATCTCTGAGATAGGTAACAAATACAGATAGTCCTAAAACGAACACCAAAAATCCGGTGATTAAAATATGCCAACGGGGACGATAAAAAGTGGATATAAAAATGAGGATAACTAAGGTAGCCGCAGCACCATAACCAATAAAACCGAGGAGGTTAATGGTAATTAGGGGGATACTGCAACTGACAGCCAGCCAAAAGAAAAAAGCTTTTTTATCTTGCTGATGCCATGCTTTCCAACAAGCCAAACATAATGATACCACAAATAGGTATACTCCTGATGTACTAAAACCCTGAAAACCGGGAATACTACCAATAGTAGGAACGATAATCAGCATGAAAAAGAACCCTACTTGTAGCAACTGTTTGGGTATTTGCAAATCAGGGTTTTGGGGAACTTGTCTGAGCCAACTTGGTTTAAATGTGCGTAGTATCCAGTAAGCTAAGATGGTGCTACCTAAACCAAAGCCCATGACACCATAGACGCTTTCGATGAAACCGCTGGAAACTTGAGCATAGGAAACCCCTGATTGCTGCAAGTATGCATTTTTGGCGTTATACCAAGGTAAAGCGTAAATAAGTCCCCCGAAAAAATGAATCATTGACAGGGATAATAGGTAAGCAAGGGGTAAACCAACGCTGGGAACTTTGCGACTCCACTGGTCGCGGACTACGGAGGCACATATTGCTACCCAAATCACCAACCAGATAATTAACTCAGAGCGATTTTCCATAAAGTTAGTTTTAAAGTTGGTTTTGTCCTTGCTGATACTTTTAACCGAGACATTCCCTGACATCTGAGATATCGTGAATGTCCAGTACAACATTACCAACTGAGTTGATAAAGGTGGTATCCCACATTGCCTTGAGGAAAATCCCCAAAGCTCCATTA
>NZ_JACJPV010000005.1 GCF_014696225.1 Anabaena sp. FACHB-1237
TGTAGATGTCTATGTTGCATTGTGCTGTCGAGAGTTTAGTAATTTCTCTCATTCTCCCATACCGATTACTAGACGACCCTTATTTATCAATGCACTATTTTTTTATTCTGTCAATGCGTAAGTCCTAGTAACTATTTTCACAGAACTATATTCTAAGTCTATAATCATAAAAATAAGGTTCGCCTTGAAAACCAGTAAAGCTGTTTACCTGATTGTTGCTGATTGTACAGATGGTAAAATTAGGTGAAAAAGCGGTTTTTCTCAATAAAAAACTCAGATGTTGGTGCAAAATACTAACAAGGATGTGAATAATCTAACACCTGTAGTTAATTTTGCAGATGGTACTGGTGGGGATGGGAAGTTCTTCAAACCTAGCCTTTCATCGGCCAGTAACGTCTCACGGTTAATGATCGGTAAATTCAGGAGTGCATAATTAAGATTGTTCCGTTTGGGCAAATTGGTACAGGGATAAATTATGAGATTGTTGGGTAGTGAGAAGTTGTAGCAGGGACCTCCACTGCACAAGTAGGTGACAATCTCGTTATTTCCGGGTTGGTTATTTGCCAATGCTAGGTAGTGATACAACTATTTAGCTCCACCAGGAAAAAAATATGAACACCTGTAAGCATTTTTGCATCCAAAGAACCAGATAAAAAAGTAATGTTTTGACCAAAGGTCGGTTCACTGCATGGAATTTTCAATCGCTACACTATTGGCCAATTTTACAGATGATAAATTGGTAGCACCTAAAGTTTTGGAAAAAAAACTGGGTTGCGAAGATGAGGAAAATTTAGAGAAATTACAAATTGCTTTAGATGTCCTCGAAAAAATCGGTATTTTGGTCAAGGAACGAGGTAAGTACCGTCGGATCACTGAAGAGGGGTTAATTGAAGCCAAGTTACGCTGTTCTAGTAAGGGCTTCTGTTTTGCAATTCAGGATACTGAAGGTTCAGAAGATATTTATATTCGTGAAAGTCATCTCAGTAATGCGTGGAATGGCGATCGCGTTTTAGTTAAGGTTCTCAAGGAAGGTAGTCGTCGTCGTTCTCCTGAAGGAGAGGTAAAGTTGATTATGGAACGTTCTAATCATACTTTACTGGCGAGAATTAAACAGGCTGAAGACGGCTTTCAAGCCGTTCCTTTGGATGATCGTCTGCTATTTGAGTTAAAATTACAAATCAATAGTATGGATTTAACTCAGGCTATAGATCATCTAGCTCATGTGGAAATTCTCCGCTATCCTTTAGCACAATATCCTCCTCTAGGACGGGTTGTGCAAATTTTGGGGAGCGATGCAGAGGCAGCCGCAGATATAGATTTAGTAACTTGTAAACATGATCTTGCACGTAATTTTTCGGCTAATGTGTTAGAAGCAGCACAACAATTACCCAAAAAATTACTCAAGTCTGATTTAAAAAATCGTCTGGATCTAAGAGATATATTCACATTTACGATTCAGATGAGGAATAATGATAATTATGTAGTAGAGAATGCTTTTAGTTTAAGAAAATCTACTGATAATTGGCAGTTGATTTTTCACATTACGGATGTTGCTCATTATATCCAAGCTGATGAGTTGTTAGATAGGGAGGCTCTAAAACGCGGTAAAACTGCTTATTTGGGGGAAGTGGTGTTACCAATGTTACCAGAAATAGTGGGAGAACGGGCTTCTTTGGTGCCTGGAAGCGATCGCCTAGCTTTATCTTTTATAATTACCATTAATCCCCAATCAGGAATAGTAGCGGAGTGGGAAATTCAACCCAGTGTGGTGAATGTGGATACTACTATTAGTGATAGTGACGTGGAAGCTATTCTCAAGGGTGAACCTCATGGAGTTATCAGTGATATAGCTGAGATAGTGAAAGATTTAGCAATAATTAGTACCGCTTTGACTCAAATTCGTTTACAAAGGGGAGGAGTACAATTAAACCTACCTGTAAATAATAATCCCTATTATGATGAGGGGATAATGGGGGCTGTAGTTATGAATAATCACCAGCAACCGCAGCGATCGCTAATTACCGAAATCGTGTTATTAGTTAATGAACTAATGGCTAAACACCTCAGTGCTTTGGGAGTTCCCAGTATTTGGCGGGTACAGGGTATCCCTGATACAGAAGACCTTCAGGAAATGCTCAAATTAGCAGTTAATTTGGGTGTAGAATTAGGGATGGATCCAGAATTGGAAATACAACCTTTGGATTATCAAGATTTGACTACGGCTTTTGCTGAGTCTTCCTCAGAACAGGTTTTGACATATTTACTACAAGATACTCTTAAACCCTGTGTGTACAGCACTACTCTAGCTCCTCATTTTGGTTTAGCATTACCCCAGTATTTGCATATTACTGCACCTCTGCGGCGTTATCCTGATATGATTTTACAACGGGTATATCATCATCTCTTAGAATATGGACGCGATCGCCGTAATACTCGCGTTAAAGAGCGTGTTAATTTGCGTCATTCTGCCTCTCACCAAGAAATTAACTGGAATATATTACCTTCAGAATTACAGCAAGAAATACAAAGTGATTTGAATAGGGTTATTGTTCAGATTAATGATCGGGAGAAAGAAGTTAGAGATGCTGAATCAGATTTAGCAGGATTACAAAAAGCATCATTAATGAAAAAGCGAATCACAGAGGTATTTTCTGGAGTAATTACTGGTGTACAGTCTTATGGATTTTTTGTAGAAATAGAAGTACCTGTAGAGTCAAGTAATGAAGGAGACGTAAAGCAAACATTAAGGGTTGAAGGTTTGGTTCACGTAAGTTCATTAAAAGATGACTGGTATGAGTACCGGGCTAGACAACAGGCCTTATTTGGCAGAAAAAACCGAGCTTCCTATAGGTTAGGCGATCGCGTATTTGTGCAGGTTAAAAGTGTGGACTATTACCGTCAACAAATAGATTTAATCATTGTAGGACCTGATGGAAAACCTAAAAGTTCAACAATGAATAGTTCTGCAGAAGATACTAAAGAATCATTTAACCTAGAAGAATAGGAGTTAGGACTTCAAAAATTCAGCAGGGGTTTAGCATGGTTCATTGGTGTCAAATATGGCTTACGCCACGCCATGCTATGCTATAATCTACAAGATACTTCTGTTAGAATAGCTAAAGTTTACTAAAGTAAACTAAATACAGCAGTTTCCGTTATTATGAGGTACAGAAGTTAATGGTAAAACCTTTGTAACACAGGCATCTTGCTGTGTTCATAGTGTACCTCATGTAGATGGAATATGCTGTAATTTAAAAAGTATACAATACAACCTCATATTATCATAAAAAACGGTAAAAACCGATTGTGACAGTTGAGGGTGCGGAAGATAGGTTAGACTAAGAATTCATTCCCAGTGGGGCTGTTTTACTCCCAACTCACTATAATTGTAATTGTGCTTAACCAAAAAAAACCCTTAATTATCGGCGTAACAGGTGCATCTGGACTTATTTACGCAGTTCGCAGCCTTAAATACTTACTTACAGCCGATTATCATGTCGAATTAGTAGCTTCTAAATCCACTTACATCGTTTGGCAAGCAGAGCAAAATATCCGAATGCCGCCAGAACCAGATAAACAAGAACAATTTTGGCGACAACAAGCGGATGTTCCTACATCGGGAATATTGCGTTGTCATGCTTGGAGTAATGTAGGTGCGGGTATTGCTAGTGGTTCTTTCCGTACTTTGGGGATGATTATTATTCCCTGTAGTATGAGTACAGTAGCAAAATTAGCCGGAGGATTAAGTTCAGATTTATTAGAGCGAGCGGCCGATGTACAATTAAAAGAAGGACGTAAACTAGTCATAGTCCCTAGAGAAACCCCTTTTAGTTTAATTCACTTACGTAATTTAACCACTTTAGCTGAAGCAGGTGCTAGAATAGTTCCCGCTATTCCTGCTTGGTATCATAACCCGCAAACTATAGAAGATTTAGTTGATTTTGTAGTTGTGCGAACTTTAGATCAATTAGATATTGATTGTACCGCAATTAAACGGTGGGAATAATTGGTAATTGGTAATTGGTAATTGGTAATTGGTAATTGGTAATTAGGTAAAATATAGTTATATTCTGGTTATACAACTCCTAATTTTCAAAACCCTACACTCCGCACTATTCAGACTCCTATGAACTTATTCCGTTCCATTATTTTATTTACATTATTGGGGGGATTAATTATCTTTCTCTTCCAAAATTTATCTCCTAGTTTAGCTTTGGTGTTTTTAGGAATGCGAAGTAAACAATTACCTCTAGGTGTATGGATTTTATTTAGTTTAACTGCTGGTATAATTACATCTTTGGTAATTACTAATTTACTCAAATTGACTACTTTTAATAATATCCAAGCATCCCAAACTAAAGTTACTCCAACTCGTGCATCTTCTGAGAAAAGTGCGAGAACATCTAGCAATTTTACATCTTCTGTAAATCAAGAAGAAGATAATTTTGATGATTGGGAAAATAGGGATGATGAGGAAGAATGGGAAATAAAAGATAATTATAGAACATCCGGTAGAACATTAAGAACATCCGCAGATGAACCTCGTTCTAGTTCTGTCTATTCTTACAGTTCTCAATCTCCAGAAAATACTGGTGTGGGAAAAACAGAAATGATTTATGATGCTAATTATCGTGTGATTATTCCTCCTGCTGATCAAAGAATTAGTGATATTAATAATCAAGATGATGAGGATGATTGGAGCTTTTTTGAAGATGATGAAAATGATGATTTTGATGATGTAAAAAGTCGTAAATCTTGAATATGATATATTAAAAATATTAAAAATCTTGAAAATCTTGAAAATCTTGAAAAACTTACAGCAATTTCCATTATTATGATGAAGTACAGAAGTTAATGATCAAACCCTTGTAACACAGGCATCTTGCTGTGTTCATAGTAAGCAAGATGCTTGCACCACAGTAATTTTAGTTTAGCTACACATCAGCTTACCTGCTATAATTACTATTTTTTACATGATATTCAGGAGGAAGTGGTGAATAATTTGTTAAAAGGAGTGAATCTTTACTTAATTGGGATGATGGGATGTGGAAAAACTACGGTAGGAAATTTATTAGCGTCCGAGTTGGGTTATAGGTTTATAGATACGGATGATATTATAGTTAAAGCTGCTGGTAAGTCTATTAATCAGATATTTACAGAAGATGGCGAAAAGGAGTTTAGAAAACTAGAAAGTAATGTTCTATCTCAAGTCTGTGCTTATACAAAATTGGTGATAGCAACAGGAGGGGGAATTGTGATGCAAAAAGAAAATTGGAGTTATTTGCATCATGGTGTCATAGTATGGTTAAATGCACCTATAGAGGTATTGTATGAGAGATTAATAGAAGATAAAACTAGACCTTTATTACAAGATACTGATCTTAAAGAAAAATTGCGATCGCTTTTATCTGAACGTCATGGAGTTTACGCTCAAGCAGATTTACATATTACTATTAATGCTCAACAAACACCAGCAGAAATTACTCAGCATATATTAGAAGTAATTCCCGGTATTCTCAGAAGTGAAAATAGCCAAAATTAGAAAATTAATAATTGCAAAACTTAGGAAAATTGGCAGATAACAGCCTAAACTAGATCACTAAGTAATTAAATCAAAACAATGGTTAACGACATAGAATATATCAGGCAAGCAGAAGCTAACCGCGTAGAAATCCTAAGCGAAGCATTACCATACATTCAACAATTTGCAGGCCGTACCGTAGTTGTAAAATATGGTGGTGCGGCCATGAAAGATAGTAACCTCAAAGATAAAGTCATCCGTGACATAGTATTTTTATCTTGTGTAGGGATGAGACCAATTTTAGTACATGGTGGCGGACCAGAAATTAATAGTTGGTTAAATAAACTAGGAATAGAAGCACAATTTAAGAATGGTTTGCGTGTCACGGATGCACCAACTATGGATGTAGTTGAGATGGTTTTAGTTGGTCGTGTGAATAAAGAAATTGTGTCACTAATTAGCCAAGCTGGAGGTAAAGCGGTTGGTTTATGTGGAAAAGATGGTAATTTAATTAAAGCGCGTCCCCAAGGAGATGAAGGAATAGGTTTTGTGGGAGATGTGTGTAATGTGGATATTAAAATATTAGAAACTCTGGCTAGTAATGGATATATTCCCGTAGTTTCTAGTGTAGCAGCCGATGAAACAGGACAAGCATATAATATTAATGCGGATACAGTAGCAGGAGAAATTGCTGCGGCCTTGGGAGCAGAAAAGTTAATTTTACTGACAGATACCAGAGGGATTTTAACAGATTATAAAGATCAATCCACCTTAATTCCGAAAGTGGATATTCGAGAAGCAAGGGAATTGATTAGTGATGGTATAGTTAGTGGTGGTATGATTCCTAAAGTAAATTGTTGTGTGCGATCGCTGGCTCAAGGAGTAAAAGCAGCGCATATTATTGATGGCCGCATACCTCACGCTTTACTGTTAGAAATTTTTACAGATGTTGGTATTGGAACTATGATTTTAGGTTCTCAATTGAGAGAATAGGAGTTAGGAGATCAAGGAGTCAGGAGAAAGAATAAAGAATTTCACACTCCGCACTCCGCACTCCGCAATTGTCAATTATCAATCATCAATCATCAATTATTAACTACCATGACAGACAGTTTAGAAATTGCGAAAACTCGTTATGAACAAGGAAAAATTGCTTTTGAAAATGGCCAATATAAACAAGCAGTAGAAACCTTAAAAATAGCTAGTAGTTTAGTAGTAAAAAATAGCAAATTACAAGGAGAAATTGATATTTGGTTAGTCAATGCTTTAGAAGCTGCGGGACATTCAGAAGAGGCGATCGCGTTGTGTCAAGAACTTACCCGTCATCCTCACTATGAAACTCGTCATCAAGCTAAACGTTTAGTTTATATCTTAAAAGCGCCAAAACTGAAACGGCCAAAAGAATGGATGACAGAAATTCCTGATTTATCCACAATGAAAGATAATGAATCACAAAGATTTGTTAATTCTACACCTCGAAAATCTACTTCTGCTAAAAAAACACCCGAAAAAGAATATATTGATCTGAGTACCATAAATACCAAAGATAATAGTTTTGTTTGGGTAGCTTTAACTGCGGTTGTGGGAATAATTTCCTATTTAGTTTGGATGAGTTATTAGCTAATTTTAGCTAATATTGTCAATTCATATTAACTACATAAAAATTTCACAAAGGAATGAAATTATGAATGTCACTTTCACATTACCAAAATTCCAAATAAAACTGCAAATAATTAAGATAATTATATTAGTATTTCTATCAATATTTTGCCTATCTGGTTGTGTACAGTATGACTTAGGAGTAAACTTTAATCATACTAATAATGGTGAGATCATTCAACATATTAAACTAGGGGATAAAATCAGTATTTTTGGCAGTGATTATATTTCAGAATGGTTAAGAACCTTAGAAAATAGAGCGCGAAAATTATCAGGTTCAGTGACAAGAATTTCTTCATCAGAAATAATTGTCAAAATTCCTTTTACTAATGGTAAAGAATTAGAGCAAAATTTCACAGCATTCTTAAATACCCACACATCAGAGGATAAAGAAGGTACAGAATTATCTAGCATTAATACAAAATTAGTAGTAGAGGAAAAAAACTTAATTCTAGTATCCAGAAATCATTTAACTTATGATTTAGACTTACGTTCTTTAGCCATAGTAAACACAAAAGCTAATAATTCTCTAGTGAATTTAGACTTTAGTTTACAAGTTCCCTGGGGCTTAAAAAATCTCACTAAAAATAGTGAAACTCTTCCAGCAGATAAACAAAAACAAAATCTTGTTGTTTGGACTATTAAACCAGGAGAAATGAATCATATAGAAGCAGTATTTTGGCTACCAAACTTCTTAGGAATTGGAACATTGTTAATTGTTTTATTTGTGTGGCTTGGCTTATATTTGCGATATACAATCTTACCGAAACCTGATTTAGAAAGCAGTCAAATAGTCTAAAAGTAGTGTCAGCATCTTGATCTTGCTTGCATTGCTGATATACATTAATTTACATCCCTTATCTACATTAAACACACAACAACATATACCGTGAAATATTGTCAACAAAAAACCGACGTTTTCCACTATAATTACCTCAATGACCTATGGGGAGAAATTAATTCCTGTCCTTACTTTGCTATTAACAACCTTAACCGAGATTTTGTCAACACAAAAGGATTTTCTGTAGTATTTCAACGGGGAGGAATTACCCAAGTAGAACAAAAATTTCCCTTTTTTAAGCCTTATTTAGATGTGGCTTTATTACCCAATTGTAACGCATTTTACCTCAATCCTTTATTATTAAAAGAAGGATCTCGTGTTGATCCACATATAGATCGTTCTCTACGTTCCTATTGTAAAACCGTCCAACCTCCTGCTTTTGTCAGTGTTCTTTATGTGCGTATTCCTGAAAATATGCAAGGAGGAGAATTAGTTTTAAAATCACAAAAACGTCAATTGGGACAAATTAAACCACAGACTAATACTTTACTTTATTTTCAAGGTGATTTAACACATTCTGTTAATGCTGTAAAAACTCCAGGAAGTCGTTTAAGTTTAGTTTGTGAACAATATATTTTAGATGAAGATGAACTGGAAGAAATACCACAATTTATATTAGAATCAAGAGTAAATCAAACAACTAAAAAACGATGATATACTCAATAGATCCCCGACTTATTTCAGAAGTCTGGGATCTGAATTTGAATTTGCCCAAAATTCCCTAATCCGCTAAACTCAAAAATACTGCATTCTTGATCATCTTATGTCTGACTCCCAAAAAACCGCTCAAGTAAGTGCTGCTGTTGCAAAACTTTACGATACCTACCCCTTTCCTCCTGAACCTATCCTGGATGAACCACCTCCAGGTTATAATTGGCGCTGGAATTGGTTAGCAGCTTACAATTTCTGTACTGGTAGAAAACCTGGAAAACAAGATATTCGCATCCTTGACGCTGGTTGTGGTTCAGGAGTCAGTACAGAATATTTAGTACATCTTAACCCCTACGCTCAGGTTGTAGCTATAGATATTAGTGCTGGAACCTTGGAAGTTGCCAAAAAACGCTGTCAAAGTTCCGGTGCTAATCGTGTAGAATTTCATCATCTCAGTTTATATGATATTGAACAAATACCAGGACAATTCGATTTAATTAATTCCGTTGGTGTCCTTCATCATTTACCTGATCCCATTCGCGGTATTCAAGCATTAGCGAAAAAACTCGCTCCTGGTGGAATTATGCACATTTTTGTCTATGGAGAATTGGGTAGATGGGAAATACAACTAATGCAGCAAGCGATCGCTCTCCTCCAAGGTGACAAACGTGGAGACTATCGGGATGGTGTGCAAATAGGCAGAAAAATCTTTGCTTCTTTACCACAAAATAACCGTCTTGTCAAGAGAGAACAGGAAAGATGGTCATTAGAAAACCAACGGGATGAATGTTTTGCGGATATGTACGTACATCCCCAGGAATTTGATTATAATATTGATACATTGTTTGAATTAATTGATGCTTCTGGATTGGACTTTGTAGGGTTTTCTAATCCTAGTTTTTGGCAACTGGAAACCTTACTAGAAAAAGCACCGGAGTTAATTGAACGAACGCAGGAATTAACGCAACGTCAACGGTACAGACTAGTAGAATTATTGAATCCTGATGTAGCACATTATGAGTTTTTCCTCAGTCGTCCTCCATTACCGAAAATGGACTGGTTAGCAGATAACAGTTTATTAATAGCAGTACCGGAACTTAACCCTTGCATAGATGGGTTTCCCAGTAAATGTTTATTTAATTATGATTATCAAATCATCAATTTATCCACCACAGAAATAGAATTTTTGCAAGAATGTGATGGGGTTTTAACGGTATCTCAAATAATAGAAAAAATCACCACTACAGGAAATACAACATTAACAATTTCTGAAATTAGAAACCTGGTTAAACAACAAATAATAATGTTGACTCCATGATAATGAATTACAGTACATTCCATCTACATGAGGTACACTATGAACACAGCAAGATTCCTGTGTTACAAGGGTTTTATCATTAACATCTGTACCTCATAATAACGGAAACTGCTGTATATTCCTGACTTCTGATATTATTTGATCATTTATTGATAGGCTAAAAAAAAGAAGTCAGGGATATTTCTGTTAAACTGTTCTATTATTAAAAAGTTTCGAGAATGAGCATTTTCAATTGATTTGGATGACTCCTGAAAGTGAAAGATTTACCGCAACCCAAAATCTGCGCTTGAAATATTTGGATAAGCCTTTAATTTGATTTACAGATTTATCATCAATGGCTGTCATGAAAGAATTAAAGATTAATCTAATTTTAAATGGTGATGACTATTTTAATCAGGTTGGGATGGGATTTATTAAAGTTCCTAGTTTTTATACCTGAAATTACCAATATTCGGATTTTAACCCTAATTTCATTAAGTTTAATCAAAATAGCGATCGCATTTGGCAAGTTTTTGAAACTGAACTTCCCCCGTTCATTTGTACTACCTTGCATTATTAGCTTGATATTAGATGGTTATTGAGATGCCAGAATCTCTACTAAAATCCGCAAAAGCTCCTCTAAGTCAGCAGGAACACGGTATAAATCTAGGTCTTGAGTTATTATACGACCCTGAGGATCAAATTGCCCAAACTGCCAAATATTGCCGGTGGAAACAGCACCATGTAATATATTATTGTCTGATTCAATCCATTGATAAAGCGCGATTAATTCCACTGCTAACTGTAAAAAACCTTTTTCTAGGTCTTCATTTTTAGCTTCTACAACCAGAAAAACCTGAGAATTTTCGATAAGGTAGTCCAAAGAACCTTTTAATTGATGGTTGACAACTATGGGATATTCAATATTCAGGGTGGCCTGTGTGTAGTGTAGCAGGTCTGTTAATACTGGAGCAATCAAAAATTCTCGACGTGCAATTTCACTGGTAAGACTCAGACGAGGCAATATTTCTTCAATGCGTGTTTTTAAGTCAGGTAGACGATCAAGATCATGAGTAGATTGTGGTAATTTTAAACTACGACGTTCTAAATTAACATTAAAATAAGCTAAAATATCCTGTGGCGCAAAGTTCAGTTTAAAATAATCTGCAAATGTATAAGATTGTTCTGGATTGATAATATTTCTTTTTGGCATTCTTGATATATCGTTAGTAACTATTTAACTTAAGTTACTAGTTATTTAGTTAAAGTTGCTAAAGTAATTCATAATGAAATCGCTATTTTTATTCTGTTCATCCTTAAATTCTGGATATCTTGATTTAGATAGTTCTTCCTCGTCAATAGTACTATAACAAATCCAAAATTATTTGTCAAGCCCCTAATTAATTTTTTGCTGGGGTTTTTTGAAGTACCAGTTATGGAAAATACTTAAGTTATGTAATTTATCTAAGTAAATCAACAGAAGCAGGTTGGGTTGGGGTACAAAACCCAACACTTAGCTTAATATTGATGGCAATATGTTGGGTTTAACTTCTTTTAACCCAACCTACTAGCTAGGGAAAAATCCTTGATTTTTAACCTGCGTAGGCGGGTTTTGCCTGTGTAGACGCGATTTCCAATCGCAGATTTTTGTGGTAATTTAGAGTTTACTAAATATCTAAATATCGCCGCGAATTTCTTCTACTACACCATCACGCAGCACTATTTCCACTTGCATTTTACTAATTAAGTTATCTCCTACTTCAGCGCGAAAAACACTTTCCATCTGAAATTGGTTAACTTCTTGATCCAATTCCAATAGTTGCACTTGTTGGAGATTTTGCAACATTTGATTTTTTTGTTCTAATAGTTCACTTTTCTTTTGGTTTACCTGTAGTTGGATATTATCCATTTGTTGTAGTGTTTGAGGACCTGGTGGTTGTATACTCTGCTTTTGAATAGCACTTATCGCTCTTTGTCCTTCCATTTCTAATTGTTGCAGTTGTTGATCAATTTGATTGATTTGTGCTTGTAACTGCTCTTGTACTTCATTTTTCCACAAGGTAGTGACTATAGCTTTGACGTTAACAGGACGTTTTAACAAGAGTTGTGGGCTATTTTGGTTAGATATATCCATAAAGTTTGAGGTTTACTCTCTCTATATTTGGTGATTTTTGGCTTTTTTTTGATGTTTATGGAAAAAATACCCTTTTATAAGGCTATTTACTAAACATTCGGTTAATGATATCAGAGTATTTATCCATGACGATATGACGACGAATTTTTAAGGTTTGTGTCATTAGGCCATTTTCTATGGAAAATTGCTCTTCTATAAGTTGAAATGGTCCTATTCTATCATCGGCTCGATATCCAGGGCGGTTTTGCACTTCTGAGTTTATTTCTTGCCTAAATAAGTCCTGGACTATTTTACTCTCTAAGTCAATTTTTTCACTAACTATGTTTTGAGTTTCTAGCCATTTTTGTAATGCTTCGATATTGGGTACTATTAATGCTCCTAAACTCCGTTGATCTTGTCCCACTAACATGATTTGATCAATGTAGGGCGATCGCAAACAAGCATCTTCAATAGGTTGAGGTTCTATATTCTCACCATTGGTTAAAACTATGGTATCTTTAGCTCTTCCCGTCAAGACTAAATCATTTTGTAGTGTTACCCAACCCAAATCTCCACTATCAAACCATCCTTTACTATCTATAGCTTTAGCTGTAGCTTCTGGATTTTGATAGTATCCTTGCATGATTTGGGGACCTTTGAGTAGGACTAAACCTCTTTCCCCTGGAGGTAATGGTTTTCTGGTTTCAGGATGGACTATTTTTACTTCTGTTCCTGGTACGGGTTGTCCTGATGCTCCCAGTACATTTCGCCAAGGACGACGTGCATTTGTTACTGGTGCTGTCTCCGTAAGTCCATATCCTTGTAAGATGTTAATACCAACGGCTTCAAAAAAAGTGTCTATATGTCGAGGTAATGCACCACCCCCACTGAGGACGTGCTTTATTCTTCCGCCGGTAGCTTCCCGCACTTTTTGATATACTATTTTTTCGCCGAGTTTGTGTAAGGGTAGGATAATTACCGCTTGTATTTGGCTGGTTATTTTTTCTATGGGAGAGGGATTAGTTTTTTCTAATCTTAACCCTTTAGCGATTCCTTGTAGTCTCATATATTTGGTACTATTTCCCACAAGGAAGTTAATTAACTTTTGTTTAGTTGGAGGTTGATCTCTAAACTGCTTTTGTATTCCTTCGTAAATTGATTCCCACAAACGTGGAACAGCGATCATGTAATGGGGTTTATATTTTTTCAGGTCATTTTTAACTGAACGCAAATTAGTGTAAATCTGTGTACAACCTTGAGATAGTAAGTAATACTCGCCAGTACGTTCATAACTGTGCCATGTAGGTAAAATACTTAAAACCACTTCTCCCGGTGTAGGAGGAATTACTACCCCTAATGTAACAACTTGGTGTAATAAATTACGATGAGATAACATGACACCTTTAGGTTTTCCTGTGGTACCAGAGGTATATATTAGGGTTGCTAAATCTTCTAATTGTCTGGGTGCGGGTATAAAATTATGATTTGTGCCTATTTCTAAAAGTTGAGAAAAATTGAGAATTTGTAAACTGTCTTCTGGTGGTGTTTCATCAGATAGTAAAATTACAAATTGTATGGGTAAATCATTAAGACGTTCTCTTAATTTTTGCAATGTTTTAATATCTTCCACTACTAAAGCTGTACTACCACTATTAGCAATAATAAATAGTAATTCCTCTTTTTCAGCTTGGGAACTACGCACAGCGTTTACTGCACCTGCTGTCATAATACCTTGGTCAGCAATAAACCATCTAGGACTATTATCTGCTATTAAAGAAAGGCGATCGCCTGATTTCACACCTAATGATTGTAAACCATTGGCAAATAATTGGATATTTTCTGCTAATTCTCGATAGGTAATTTTAATTTCTGGTTTAGTATGGGGACTATGTAAAGCGACAATATTAGCAAACTTCTGAGCAGCTAAAGGCCACACCTCTGATAAACTATGAACATGGGTATAATCAGCTAAATTTCTTAGTGCCTGTCTTTCCTGATCAGAAATATTACTTAAAAAAGACGCTAGAGTAGGATTTGCTTGAATCATAGTTTGATTAAAGTTATTCAAGTGGTTTGTGTGTGATCATCAGAACCCGTAAAAAAGAAGTCAATGGTTTTGATCATGATTATCTAGTATAATTTATTGATGAAAATATTAAATGTGACACTTGTGTAAGTTAACTGCCTAATTTCTCACAAAAGTCTACCGTTTTTATCAAGATTTTTTGCTCCTATTTATAAAAACTTATGCTAAACTGATTTTATATAAAGTAAAACCTATGGTTTAAGCTAGTTTAATGACCAGCTTGAGTCATAAATGGGTGAGATTTTACCACCTTAACTTTATTAATTGTAATTTATGTGGGGGTGATTCCCAATAAGTTCGATGGAAGTATTATTAATTACTGTGATTAACGTTGCTGCTTGTATAACTTTGCCTAAACTATTATCTGTATTTTTAAGTCGTAAATCCCCCAATTGTCAAACTTCTAAAAAAGATTCTTCGTTAGCAGCAGCGAAAAACAAACTTACCAGTTTTCCGTACTGTACAGTTTACAATATAACTGGTACTCAATATTGTAAATTCAGACCGCGTTTTTGCGATCAATGTTCTCCCAATAGTTGATAGGAGTTAGGAGAACTGATAGAATGCCCAAGTCATCATTGCTCTAGCTGTTTTGTTCCTTAATTTCCGTTTCTTTTTGACAACCATTTGGGAAGTCTCAAAAGTAGGAAGTACAATCACATCATAGTTTTTAGCTAGATAGGAGCAAACTTGTTTATGGCACTCAGAACGGAGGTTTTTAATCTTAGTTCTGAGTCTTTCCATTGCTAGTCTTAGCTTGTATCTAAGTCGTTTGAATTTGTGTCCAATACTTAGATCATGTTTTGATTTAAGTTTATCAAGATGTGAGCAAAGTTTGGCTATTTTGCTGAAATCTCCACACTCTACTTTTTGTGTAATAGGGAAGACCAGTCATCCCTTTTTCCTGCTGATAACGTGCATTAAAGTTTGATTTAAACGATTTAAACTTGTGTAGCCAATAATTTTATACAGTTATTACATACAGTTATTACTACAATATCATATTCTCACAGCTAAACAAAGCATCCCTTCACCTAATTCCTTAACATTTCTTAACATTTGTACATAAATCTAAACATCATTTTCATTTATATCAATGACAAGAAATTCAAAAAATGGATTTTGTACAATTGTGGTCTTTTTAATGGAAACTAAAGATCATAACAAAAAAACCATAGCAAATTTCAGCAGTGAGAATAATTTATGACTTTAATTGATTGTGTATTCTTAACCATTGTTAGCACTGTTATTTGTTTAGCTTTACCCAGGTTATTATCCATAGCTTTTGCTAGAAAATCAACTCTTAACTAACTTTTAACTAATCTTAATTGAGATAATTAGTTAAGCCTTCTTCTTATCTCTTTTCCATCTGGCTTTCACTAACCGAATTTCCTCATAAGTGAAACTTTCGCCTAAATTTTCCCGAATTGGCGTTAGGGGAATATCCCCTAAAACCTCTAAAATTTGCCAGATTTTTTTCTGGCGTTCTAAAGGTATTAAATTATTTAAGTCTATGGGTTGATTTTTCTCAATTAAGTTCTCTATATGATTAACAATTGTACTAGGTTTAAGATGGCGATCGCGGGCGATTTCTTCTATACTAAAACCTTGTTTATATAATTCAAATGTAGTAATTTCCGTATCAGTGGGAAACTCTACAGAAGAATAATTTAACTGATAATTAGCAGGAATTTGGGAATTTTTATCTTTGACATAATCTTGAATTTCTGCTAAAAATCTTTCACCATATTGTGATAATTTATGACTACCAACTCCTGACAATTCACCAAATTCTTCTAGGGTTTTAGGCTGCATTTGTGCCATTAATTTTAAAGTAGAATCTTGAAAGATCATGTAAGGTGGTACATTTTGTTCATCTGCTATTTGTTTGCGCAGCGATCGCAGTCTATAATTAAGAATTTCAGCTTCCGCAGCTTTACTACTATTATTCTCATCCCAATTAGTTTTTTGTACCACAGGAACAGCAATAGAAACCGTTCTTTGTTTTCGCATTACTTCCCAACTTAAAGCATTAAGTTTTAACACAGAATAACCATCAGCAGTTTGTTCTAATAAACCTTGATGTAATAATGATCTGCCTAAAAGTCGCCATTCATCCACAGATTTTTCCTTACCTATACCATAGGTAGAAAGTTGATCATGACGGTTGAGAATAATTTTTTGATTTTTCGCTCCACGTAACACATCAATAATGTATGATATGCCATATCTTTCCTTACATCGTGCCACACAAGATAGAAATTTCATCGCGTCAATAGTGCAATCTTGTACAGGTTTAGGATAAAGACAATTATCACAATTACCACAATTTCCCGGAAATCTTTCGCCAAAATAACCTAATTGAATTGTTCTCCGACAATCTGTACCTTCAGCATAATCTATCACTTGACGTAATTGTTGTTTAGCGATTAATTGTTCTTGAGGATCGGGTTTTTGTCCAATAATAAATTCAATAGTTTTCACATCACCATAATTTAAAAATAGTGTACAACGGGAAGGTTCACCATCTCTACCAGCAAGTCCAGATTCTTGATAATAACTTTCTAAATTTTTAGGTAAATCATAATGAACTACAAATCTCACATCGGGTTTATTAATTCCCATTCCAAAGGCAATTGTTGCTACCATAATTCGCACATCATCCCGAATAAACCGAGTTTGATTTTTTGACCTTTCATCATCACTTAAACCAGCATGATAAGGTAAAGCAGAGATTTTATCATTTTGTAATTTAAAAGTTAATTCATCTACTTTTTTACGAGTTAAACAATAAATAATACCTGAACCTTGATGTTCTCTCACTATTTCTAATAAATCATTATAGGGACGTTTACTTTTAGTTTTTACTTCATAATAAAGATTTTGCCGATTAAAACTAGCTAGATGAACTGCCGGATCTTTTAATCCTAATTGTCTAATTATATCAGCCTTGACTCTATCCGTTGCGGTGGCTGTTAAAGCAATAGTAGAAACTTGAGGAAACCGCCTTTTTAATAACATTAATTGGCGATATTCTGGACGGAAATCATGACCCCATTCCGAGACACAATGGGCTTCATCAATAGCAAAGTTAGCAATTCCTATTTTTTCTTTAACTACGTCTAAAAGAGGTAAAAATCTGTCACTAATTAATCTTTCTGGAGCGACATATAATAACTTTATCTTACCATTCATGATCGCTTCTTCACGAGTGCGAACTTGATAAGTATTGAGACTACTATTCAGAAAAGTGGCAGGAATATTATTATTTCTTAATGCTTCTACCTGGTCTTGCATTAAGGCAATTAAAGGTGATACAACTACAGTTAAACCCTGTTTTAATAGTGCTGGTAATTGAAAACATAGAGATTTGCCACCTCCTGTGGGCATAATTACCATTAAATCACGATTTGCTAAGGCATCTTCAATAATTTCTCGTTGGCCAGGACGAAAATGATCATAACCAAAGTGATATTTGAGGTGTTTTTCCAGGTCGGGATACTGAAGCATGGTAAATGACTATAATTTTCCTGTCTATGTAGTTTATCATTAAGGTATGGCAATGATAACTCATTTTAGGTAATATGTCGTTATTATAAATATTAGCCTCAAGAATTGGCTAATATTTTTGATGATTATTTATCAAAATTACCAGGGAGTAAAGATTAGTTTGACTAATATTTGACTCATAAAATATTCAAGATATATATTCAAGATACCGGACTTCTTAAAGAAGTCCGGTATCTGTCACCTTGAATACTAATAATTGCACTTGTCTATTTATTTAATAGTGGTGGATATATATTATTGTAGTAATTAATCTACATTACTTTGAACAACGGACATACCTTGAATAATCCAACTATCTCCTTCACGAATTAAATCATAACGCACCCGTAAATTCTCATCGCTGTTTCTCTGCTTCACACCATTTTCATAAAACTCTGTTGATTCTCTTACTTTCGCTTCTACAATTACATTATCTGCACTTTTCTGATTTAATGACTCTACCTCCACACTATGTTCATAAACACGATAGCTATTATTTGCTGCTTCTTCCTTTACTACCCCTTGCCATTTAGTCAAGACTTGCCCCGTTAATATTTTACCTAAACCAGAAGTATCATGATTCTGTCCTAATGCTTGCGCTTTTGTATTTAACCAGCTTCTCACTACTTGCGTTGCTATTTCATTAGTCAATTCCCTATTTCTCGGTTTCGCTTGAGTGCGAGGATAAGGTATGTCTATCACAGGTTTATCTAGTGATATTTGCAACTGCTGTCCTTTTAAGTCTACACCAGAAAATAACGTATTTTTAGCCCATCCAAAAGTTGTGGACAGTAATAATACTGTGACTAATACTCCTGTTAAAAATAAAAATACTATCCATGCTAACCGAGTTTTTGCGTCCAACCTCTGTAACAACCTGTTACTACTTTTCCCATAGGCTAAAATAAGTTCTTTACCTTTCTGTAAAAAAGATTTGCGCCGACTGCGGGGACGATGCGCTTTCCCTGTACCTAGTGGGTGTGATTTAGTTGTAGGATGATAATAGTTGGTTCTATGATTTACCTTGACTCGCTGAGAAGGTTTTACAGGAATTTCTGAAGTAGTAGATGTATTTTGGTGATGATATTCAAATTGTCGTTGATAATGGGGTTCTAAGTTGGTTTGATTACTTCTTTGATAATTGTAATGAGCATAACTCACATCAGGCTGTGGAAAAGACTGATGATTAATTACAGACCATTCATCAGTATTTTGGGCATCTGTGGGTAGCGATTCCAAATATGCTTGTACCTGTTGATCTGCAAAATAATCTTTTAAAGCTGCTTTTTGTTTAACTAAATCTCGAAAATGGGGAAATACTTCCTGTTGTAACCATTGTTCAGTATATAAACACAATCCTGGCAATAAATCAGGCGCGTCCTGGGATTTTTCCCGAATCACAGCTAAAGCCTCGTATTCTTGACTTAATTCTAAAACACGAGTGGCTTCTTCTGTTTGCCCTAATAATAAAGCACAAAGTGACTGCTCCAAATGAACATCTTGACGTTTACCCAACCGTGTTAATAGTTGTTTGGCTTGGCGAATTAATGCTGGTTGACGCTGGACAAAACCCCTAGCAATTAAAGCATAAACAGCTAAATAGGTGGCTACAGGTGATGGACGTTTACTTTCAGACTCGAATATCTTATGTTGTTCTGCAACAGTTAAATAATGGCGAATTTGCTGAATAAAGCGGAGAAAATCATCTATATTTAATCCAGAATGATCATTATCCGTACCGTCAATACCACCACGATCTTGAAGAATACTTTGTAATAATTCTAAACCCTGACTGCGTTCAGCGGTTTGTGTAGTGGGTAATGCTAATAATTCTAAGATGCGATAGGGACGCAGTTTATAAATATCTGCTGTCATTTCTGCTCTCACAGTGGGGAATAAAGTTTCTTTAGCTAGTAATTCTTCGCCGGTTTCTAAAGATATAGCGGCATTTTCATAGTGTCCTTGTTGCCATTGTTCTCGTCCTAATTCCAGACAGGCTAACGCTACTGTCAGTATAATATCTGGTAAATCATGATGTTTTTCCAGTTCCCGGACACTGTGATGATGCCCAGTTTTTACGGGGACAGAACTAGGTTTTTTAGCCAGATAAGGACGACCTAGTTGTAATACTAACTCATATTCGCCCAACTCCTGGAGAATTAGTAAAGCGCCAACTAATTGATCACGAGTAATTTGGATAGTGAGATTGTTAGTGTCCTGATCTGGGGGATGATCAGGATGGGGTTGGTAAATATAAGATAGATAAATTTGATCATAACTTTTTCGTTGTTGATGATCTGATAATACTCGATAGGCCTTTTCAATAAGCTGTTTACGTGAGTTTATAGCCGCAGACGAATATTCCCGTCTGGGCAATTGGACAATGCGATCGCTATAAGCCTGATGCAATTGTTCCTCACTGGCTGCCAACGGTAATCCTAAAATTCGGTAGTAATCGAGAGCAATTCGCACAGCCGACTTCCCCTGTACTGCGATAGACATAATATTACCTAAACAATTCCAGGTTTGTAAACCGTGCCATATTTATGTTTGAGTTGCCACTGTACCATATTTGTAAATACTAGTAAATAGTGGTGTAAACAGTAGTATATTTATAGCTCAATTGTGGTTAATCTCTGACAGAAATCCACATTTATTAACATGGCTCTAGTTGACGGTTTTTCACCTAATTTACTTTTTTTTAATCATTGAATCTTATGCAAGTTGATTTTTAGTTGCATATCCTAAAGATAAATAACTACGAAAATAACATGATTCATCAGGAAAATCAATCAATAACTCTGAAAATTGCTGTAGTTGGCGATGTTCATGATCAATGGGAAGAAGCAGATGGTTTAGCACTAAAGCATCTAGGTGTAGATTTGGTGCTGTTTGTGGGGGATTTTGGTAATGAATCAGTATCAGTGGTTCGAGCGATCGCTGCTTTAGATATTCCTAAAGCAGCCGTGATGGGTAATCATGATGCTTGGTATACTGCTACCGAATGGGGAAGAAAAAAAGCACCCTATGATAAAACTAAGGAGGATCGAGTACAACAACAATTAGATTTATTAGGTAAATCTCATGTGGGCTATGGTAAACTAGACTTTCCGGAATGGAATTTAACGGTAGTGGGAGGTCGTCCTTTTACCTGGGGTGGCCATGAATGGAGATTTGCGGATATTTGTCAAGAAAGATTCGCTGTAGGATCTTTAGAAGAGTCCGCTATGAGAATCTTTGAAAATGTCAAAAACGCCCAAGGTGACTATATTATCTTTTTAGGACATAATGGACCTAGTGGTTTAGGCGAGCGACCAGAAGACCCCTGTGGCAAAGATTGGCCTCCCGTTGGTGGAGATTATGGCGATCCAGATTTAGCTGAAGCAATATCACTAAGTATCAATGCGTGCCGAAGAATTTCCCTGGTCACTTTTGGACACATGCACCGTCATTTACGCAACACTAAAAGCATTCAAAGACGGGCTGTATTTAGAAGTCCAGAAGGCATAATCTACTTAAATGCGGCTAATGTACCGCGTATTGTGGAACAAAACGGTGTAAAATTGAGGAATTTTTCCTTAGTCTTATTAGAAGATGGTCAAGTTACCCAAATATCTTTAGTATGGGTAGATAAGGACTTACAAATAGTCACGGAAGAGCTATTTTATAGATTTTTAAATTAAAGATCCCCGACTTCTTCAAGAAGTCGGGGATCTGACTTATGCAAGTGTCACACCAAAAATCTGTTGTAGGGTGCGGTTCTGTGATAAAGAAATTATAAAGATTATCAATTTTCTCCTTGAGTGGTGACAACCACATAAAGATATGCTATGATATTATCCGTAGGTTTATGTACTGACAGGTAATTCCATAATTAACTGACGTGGAGAGGTGGCAGAGTGGTCGAATGCGTCCGACTTGAAATCGGATGAGGCTAAAACCTCCGGGGGTTCGAATCCCCCCCTCTCCGTTGCTTTCAACTACGCTGATAATGTTGTTGTAAGTCAGTAATTGTGAACAAAGCCTGAAATTTTAACCCCACAGATTCATATAATTCACCTCCCCCTTGCAGTCTGTCAATAAGGGAAATTACCATGTCTACTTCATAACCTGCATCTTTTAAGCGTTTTACAGCTTTTAGTGCTGATTGTCCTGTGGTAACAACATCTTCTAAAACGACTATTTTCGCACCTGGGGCTAAAGTTGGACCTTCAATATAAGCCATTGTACCATGACCTTTAGCTTCTTTACGAATAATCAATGCAGGAAGAGGGCGATTTTCATATACCGATACTACACTCACAGCAGAAACAATAGGATCCGCGCCTAAAGTTAAACCTGCCACAGCTTGAGTATTTTCTGGTAACATTGGTAATAATAATCTTGCTAAAGCTGTAGCACCTTGAGGATCAAGAGTGACTTGTTTACCATTAATATAATAGGAACTACTTTGACCAGAAGAGAGAATAAAATCGCCTTCTTGATAAGCAACTTGACAAAATAAATCTAGTAATTTTTGGCGTAAAGTAATTAAATCACTATTAATTGCCCAAATATTGGAAGGTGTAGAAGTAAAATCAGACATGAGAAAAACGTTACTGTGATTACTGGGATAATTATGACACAAATTGCATTGTTTTAAAACCAACTGGGTTTCCGTACATTCTATGGAGTTCAACCACAAGTCAAACTCG
The DNA here is from genome assembly GCF_014696225.1 of Anabaena sp. FACHB-1237. GTDB lineage: Bacteria > Cyanobacteriota > Cyanobacteriia > Cyanobacteriales > Nostocaceae > FACHB-1237. Next base: position 22,412 of record NZ_JACJPV010000005.1, read on the forward strand.
ATTCTAGACTAAGCTAATGTGCAGCACTCACTGTATAATTAAAAAACCTGAAGTTACAGTAGCACAAGCATCTTGCTTGTATTAATTATTCAAGTTAAAGGCACAACAGCTTATTAACCTTTGCTTTTAATGGTGTACCATAAAACCAACGCAAGAGCCATAAATAGCAACTAGGGTGTTATGTTGGTTGTATATAAATGTATAGGTTATCACTGTCATGTCCTCATTTATTGATAATTATAAAGATTGATAAAGACTCAAAATCATTTATTAACATAAAATATAACAAAATACTATTGATAGTTAAGTTATAATGAAGAATAAAGAATTTGAGCCTCTACCAAAGATTGTATACTTTATAATAGATTAGTAAATCTACTATCAGTTTGCAGGATTTTTAACACTTGTTTAATATCCTGAGTGCGGTGTTTATTAACTACCAGGGTGACATGGCGATCGCGCACAATTACCACATCTTCTAAACCAATGGTGACAATAACATCATCTGGATCAGAAGCATAAACGATAGCACCTTGAGTATCTAAATTTATATGGGTAGCCAATTCTACATTAGCTTGATCTTCCTGTTTGAGCAAGCGCTCAATAGCATTCCAATCACCAAGATCATCCCATGCAAAGGAAACTGGTAAAACATAAGCTAAACTAGTTTTTTCCATGAGTGCATAATCTATACTTTTTTTAGGTAATTGGGGATAAATATCCACACCAAATTGTTCTAAAGGTGTAATAATTTCTGGAGCATGGAGGTAGAGTTGTTCTAACACTACACCAGCACGAAAGACGAACATCCCAGCATTCCAGCTAAAACGTCCCGTTGATAAAAAAGTAGTGGCGGTTTCCCGATCCGGCTTTTCAGTAAAACGGTGGACATGATAGGCTGGTAAGTCATTAAAAACACCAATGTTTTCGCCTTGTTCAATATAACCATAACCAGTGGAGGGAAAATTCGGTTTGATCCCCAAAGTGACAATTGCTGGTTTGCTAGTAGCTAAAGCGATCGCAGCATGGATAGTATTTACAAATACATCTTGATCCGCGATCCAATGATCAGCAGGAAAGAAACCAATAATAGCATCATCACCATAACGCTTTTTAATTTCCAAAGTAGTCCAAGCGACGGCCGCTGCGGTATCTCTTCCCTGGGGTTCGATTAATAAATTAGATTCTGGTAAATTAGGAAGTTGTTCTTGTACACCTTGGGCGATCGCACTAGCGGTAACTACCCAAAGACGATCCCAGCCTCCAGCTAACTCTAATAATCTTGCGGCAGTGCCTTGAAGTAAACTATTAGGAGTACCATCAAGGCTTAAGAACTGTTTAGGGCGATTTAATCTACTTAGAGGCCAAAAACGTTCACCTTTACCGCCAGCGAGAATTACGGGAAAAAATAAATTATTCATATTGTCACAGCTATCAACAACAATCTAGTGTATAGGGAGTTGGGAGTTGGGAGTTGGGAGTTGGATATAAGTGTTAATTTAACGTAAAAACCATAACCAGCTATGGGAATTAATTCCCTGTCTAATGGGAATGATAGCCTAACCATAGCGCCTCCCAACTTCGCACTTCGCACTCTTCTGACTCCCAGATTTATTTACGTGGTTAAGTGGGGAAAAATTGTGATTAAACCAGTTCCATTGTCCGATAATCCAATGACAAATCAGCCAGTAGAAACAGAATTAGACGTTATACAAGATACTACATCAGAAAAGCCACTGCAAGCTCACAAGGTATATAGACCTGTAAAATCTGGAAAAACTCAACCACCAGTTAAAAAGCAACTTAATAATGCTGGTTCTGTGGTTGAATCAGTTGGATCTATCCCAGATGAATTGTATAAGCGATTAGGCTTGTCTATGCCTCAATGGTTATTGTGGCTGTTAACCATTGTTTTAGGAATCATCATCTCTGGGTTAATAGCATCAATTTTAGCATTGTGGACTCCTCTGTGGAGTAATTTAGATCAGCCTAAAGATGAGGATTTTACAGCTAATAATAAGGATCAGCCTAAATTAACCAGCGATGTATGGACTAAATTCTCTCAGTATAAACTCTCAAAACCCATGAATATTTTAGTCATGGGTATTGAACCAGTTAAAGGTGCTGTAGATGGTTCATTAGAGAGCTTTAGTGGTAGTAGTGATACAATGATGTTAGTGAGAGTAAATCCCAGCGATAAATCTATCCGCCTACTCTCAATACCCAGAGGAACGATGATCGCTATTCCTGAACAGGGATTAAATAAAGTATCAGAAGCTAATGCTAAAGGTGGACCTGTATTAGCCGCAAGAGTTGTTAGTCGTAGTTTAAGCAACGCACCTATAGATAGATATATTCGCATTTCTACTGGTAGTTTCCGACAGCTAGTTAATTTATTGGGGGGAGTAGATGTATTTGTACCCCAAGCTATGAATTATCAAGATACTAGTAGCGGGTTCAATATGAATTTGGTAAGTGGTTGGCAGACTTTAAACGGAGAACAAGCGGAAGCGTTTGCTCGTTACACAGAAGGATTTATGGGAGACTTACCTAGAGTGCAACGACAGCAAACACTAATCACTGCTTTAATGCAACGATTAAGCAATCCTTCTGTACTCAACAGATTACCTCAATTAACTCGCATTATGCGAAAATATTTCGATACCAACTTAAAAACGGAAGAAATTATGGCTTTAGCTAATTTTTCCTTGACTGTGGAAAGGGAGAAATTTCAAATGGCCATGTTACCTGGGACATTTAGCAAATTTAGCCAAGATCCTAACAGTTATTGGTTAAATTTGACAGGTCAACAAAGTTTACTTAATGATTATGCAGGTGTAAATGTACCCAGCTTGCAGGAAGATGTTAGACCTGTGTTAATTCGCAAAGTTGCTATACAAAATGGTACTAATAGACCTGAATTAACAGAAAAGGTTATTGCTTATTTAAAAGAAAAGGGATTTACAAACGTTTATGCAGTTGCCCCTTGGTCAGATAATCAACGTCAAACTCAGATTATTGTGCAAAAAGGAACTAGAGAAATAGGTCAAGAAATGCAAAAGGTTTTAGGATTAGGACAAGTTGAACTTTCTACTACCGGCGATTTAGAATCAGAGATAACCATTCGCATTGGTAAAGATTGGCAGTAGTAAAACATAACTAGGGGTAATTTATGAATTACCTCTACGGAAGAATAAGGATTTTAGCTACATCTTGTCTAAGTCTTGAGTTTTTTAAATTTGTTTAGTTTACTATTGATGACAAATAAACAAAGTTATGTACAAAACTTTATTATTTACTTTTGTTTTATCGGGATTTATTCTCATCTTTCATGTTCAAGCTGCTTTTGCACAAGTTAATACCATTAACTATAGCAATATGAACTTAGAAAACCGTGACTTTTCTCATATTGATTTAGTTGGTAGCACCTTTGTGGCCGCAGAAATGCGAGGAGCGAATTTTCAAGGATCTAATTTAACTAATGCCATATTAACAAAGGCTGTATTATTAAGAGCTAATTTAGAAGGGGCAAATTTAACAGATGCTTTAGTTGATCGTGTCACCTTAGATAGCGCTAATCTTAGAAATGCTAATTTCACAGGTGCAACTTTAACACGCAGTCGCTTTTATGATGCTGATGTTACTGGTGCTGATTTTACAGATGCACTAATTGATCGCTATCAAGTTACACTACTTTGTAAAACGGCCGATGGTGTTAATCCTATTACTGGTGTTTCCACTAGAGAAAGTTTAGGTTGTCGGTGATTTAGAATCACAAATAACCATTTGTTTGGTAGGGTACGTCAGACAGTATAAATCATGTGAATAACCAAATTGTTGATATCTGACGCACCCTACAACTGTGGACTAGATAGTGCCGACACTTCTAGGATAAAGCAAGAAGAAAAAGCAAACTTTTGTTAGCATTAGTTAGCTTTTTTGTATCGCCAATTTACCTGTATAATTTTCTAGTTCAGATAGAATTTCTGGGATCTGCATGATTATAAAACTTTAACTTTTATTAAGTTGCGTTAATATCTATTCCATTGCAGATGCATATATGATAGTAAAGACTATTAGAAATTTATTAAAAATTTATCTGGTCAATTGTTCACTATTTTACTTTATATAGTAACCTCAAATAGTGGTAATATGCAAAGTATCACTTTTTCATAAGAGGATGTTTGGAAAGGCAATTGGAAATCGCGTCTACACAGGCAAAACCTGCCTACGTAGGTTAAAAATCCTTGTTTTTTCCTTAGTCCACGCAGGTGGTCACTGATCCTGTACAGTAGCGAATTATATTCGCCCTATACTTTTAAAACATCATCTAAGTGATAATCTAAGTGATAAGTTTAAATATTAACCTATTATTTGTATTAATTAACTACTTACTTCAATAAACTTAAAGTTTGTGACACAAAAAGATCAAAAACCAACCCGTTCTTTTGCTGGTATTGCTGGTATTGTGGCAGTCGCCACATTTATTAGTAAAATATTTGGGTTAATTAGACAACAAACCATCGCAGCTGCTTTTGGTGTTGGTGCGGCCGCAACTGCTTATAGTTATGCTTATATTATTCCCGGTTTTCTATTAATATTATTAGGTGGGGTAAATGGACCATTACATAGTGCCATTATCAGTGTTTTAGCTAAGAATAAAAAAGAAGATGCTGCACCAATTGTAGAAACTGTAACTACTTTAGTAGGAGGAATACTATTAATATTAACAGTTGCCCAATATTTTGCTGCTGATATTATAGTTGATCTGGTGGGTCGTGGTTTACAAGCAAGTACAAGAGCGATCGCTATTCAACAAATTAAAATTATGTCACCGATGGCCTTATTTGCTGGTTTAATTGGTATTGGTTTTGGGACATTAAATGCAGCAAATCAATATTGGTTATTATCAATTAGTCCTTTATTATCTAGTATAACTGTTGTGATTGGTATTGCATTTTTAGGACTGCAATATGGCAGGGAAATTATTAAACCAGAATTTGCCTTTATTGGTGGTATGGTGTTAGCTTGGGGGACACTAGCCGGAGCAATTTTACAATGGATTGTACAATTAATTGTACAATGGCGTTTAGGATTAGGTAAATTAAAACTGCGGTTTAATTTCAAATCTCCACCAGTACAAGAAGTAATTAGAATTATGACACCTGCCACAATTTCCTCGGGAATGATGCCGATAAATGTAGCTACAGACCTTTATTTTGCTAGTCCTATTCCCGGTGCCGCCGCAGGTTTTAACTATGCCAATTTATTAGTACAAACTCCATTAGGCATCATTTCTAATATTATTCTATTGCCCTTATTACCCATATTTGCTAAACTATCAGCACCAGAAAATTGGCTAGATTTAAAATTACGTATTCGTCAAGGTTTACTACTAACTGCTGTCACTATGTTACCTTTGGGAGCATTAATGATAGCCTTAGCAGTACCCATAGTACAAATAGTTTATCAACGGGGAGCATTTAATCAAGAAGCAACTTCCTTAGTATCATCATTATTAATGGTTTATGGTGTAGGAATGTTTGTCTATTTAGCCAGAGATATTTTAGTTAGAGTATTTTATGCCTTAGGAGATGGAGAAACACCTTTTAAAATTAGTACCTTTAATATATTTTTAAATGGTGTTTTAGATTTAATTTTTGTGCAACCTTTTGGTGCCCAGGGTTTAATATTAGCTACAGTGGGAGTTAATTTAAGTTCCACAATTATGTTGTTATATTTACTCAATCGTAAATTAAATGGTATTCCTTGGCAAGAATGGAGTAAACCAATTTTAGGGTTATTAGGTGGTAGTATCATTAGTGGTGGAGTTAGTTATGCAGTGTTAATGGCTTCTCAACAAATTCTCGGTACACAAGGTTTAATAAATTTATTAATAGAATTATCTATTTCTGGAGTTTTTGGTATAGGAGTATTTGCATTGTTTAGCACTAAGATGAATATTCCTGAAATTAATGATTTTGTGCTGAAAATGCGCCAGAAAATTTGGAAAAGATAGCAGGTATAATTGATCATTGATAGCTGAATACACAAAGGATTTTTTGACTAATTAAAAACTAAGAACTTTTTAACATAAATAGGCAAGTTTTGCCCGTGTAGATGCGATTTCCCATCGCCGATTTTTGTTACTACTTACGCAAGTGTCACAGTAAAAAATCTGTTTATTTGCAAGCAAGATTTACAGCAGTTTCCCTTATTATGAGGTACAGATATTAATAAGCTAATGTGCAGCACTCACTGTATAATTAAAAAACGTGAAGTTACAGTAGCACAAGCATCTTGCTTGTATTAATTATTCAAGTTAAAGGCACAACAGCTTAACCCTTGTAACACAGGCATCTTGCTGTGTTGATAGTATACCTCATGTAGATGGAATGTGCTGTATACTGTCTGACGTGGTTGGTGAGCTTGTCGAACCACACCCTAGGAATCTGCCAGTTGCGTAAGTCTTGTTTGTAATAATTTAGACCTTGCAACTATCCTCTAACTACGGAATCCCCACTCCCGACTCCTGATAAATAAAATACTTGTGTATTTCACCACGTGGGATTAAACTAGTAATTAGCTAGTTCTAGGATCTTCAACACTGGGCTGAAATACCTAGAATTATGTCTTGACAAACTTATTCATGTTGAGTTCTGAAGATTTTTTATGGACAACAGTCCAACTGATGGTAGTAGTATCCTCCTCTAAGCTGGTGAGATGAGATAATCTCCTGGCGCGGAGGAGATTTTAGGAGGTATAGGATAATGCTTACACAAGATATTTGCAATTCTTTAATTGGGGTTACTGATTTAAACCAACTTAAATTGGATTTGAACAGTCTACAACCTGTGGACGTAGGTGAATATATTAGTAATTTACCAGAACAAGAAAGAGCGATCGCTTTTCGTCTATTAAATAAGTCCCAAGCTATAGATGTATTTGAATATTTACCTACAGATATTCAGGAAGAATTAATTAATTCTCTCCACGATATTCAAGTGGTTCAATTAGTAGAAGAAATGAGTCCCGATGAAAGGGCGGAATTATTTGATGAGTTACCCGCAGGAGTAGTTAAACGACTATTACAACAACTTAGTTCTGAACAAAGACAAGCCACAGCCACAATTTTGGGTTATCCAGAAGGAACTGCTGGCCGGGTAATGACTACAGAATATGTGAGGTTAAGACAAGGGTTAACTGTAGGAGAAGCATTAAGCAAAATTCGTCGTCAAGATGAAGATAAAGAAACAATTTATTATGCTTATGTTACGGACGATAATCGTAAATTAGTTAGTGTTGTATCCTTACGTCAATTATTATTTACCTTCCCTGATGTTTTAATTAAAGATATCGCTAGTGGCCATGTCATTAAGGTAAAAACCGAAACTTCTCAGGAAGAGGTGGCTAGAATTATGCAGCGTTATGATTTAATTGCTATTCCTGTGGTAGATAGGGAAGAAAGACTAGTGGGAATTATTACTATTGATGACGTTGTAGATATTTTAGAAGAAGAGGCCACCGAAGATATTCAAAAATTAGCAGGGGTAAGTGGTGATGAAGAAGCCCTATCTTCGCCATTATTAACAATTCGTAACCGTTTACCCTGGTTATTGGGGATTATGGCATTATATATTGGTGCTGCTAGTGCCATCGCCCCCTTTCAACAAGTAATTGCCGCCGTACCAGTATTAGCCGTAATTATGCCCATATTTTCTAACACGGGTGGTACTGTGGGTATTCAAGCCTTAACGGTGACTATTCGCGGTTTAGGAGTGGGAGAAGTTACTCCAGAAGACACCAGTAAAATTCTCCGTAAGGAACTATTAGCTGGTTTTGGTACAGCTTTAGCATTGGGTACAACAATGATGTTACTATCCTTAATCTGGGCTAAACCTCAAGAAAGATGGGTAGCTGTAGTTGCTGGTATGGTTATGGCTACTAATACCTTAGTAGCTGTAACATTGGGAACATTATTACCTATGGGATTGAAAAAGTTCAAGTTAGATCCTGCTTTAATGAGTGGACCGTTAGTAACTACGATGTTAGATACTATTGGATTTTTAACATTCTTAAGTATGATTTCTCTTGCTTTGAAGGTATTTCATTTTCCTAGTTAATTTGTTGATTGATCATTGGTGATTAGTAACATATAATTATTAACTAACAATTATTAATTAAAAATTATTAATCATCTCCAATAGACATTTGGTGGAAATCAATATAAAAACGGTTATGTAATTTTCACCACAGGTCTAATAAATAAGATGGCCACAACAACATTTATGCTCTTACAAAAACACGCAGTACACACCAAAATATGAACCAACTAATTGAGCTATTAACTATATAAAATGCTATTTGATATAAATTAGCATTAAAGTACAACTACAAAAGTTCATTCAATATAATATAACAGTAAAATTTTATGCCTAATACTACTTGGAATCGTCATCATATTCTCTCATTATCTGATTTTACTACATTTGAATATAATGCCGTTTTGCAAACTGCGGCCTCATTTCAAGAAGTGTTATCACGACGAACTAAAAAAGTACCAACTTTACAAGGGCAAGTGGTAGCAAATTTATTTTTTGAACCTTCTACTCGCACTCGTAGTAGTTTTGAAATAGCAGCAAAAAGACTCAGTGCAGATACTTTGAATTTCGCTTCTTCCACATCTTCTATGACAAAAGGAGAGACGATTTTAGATACCGCAAAAACTTATTTGGCCATGGGTACAGATATTATGGTAATACGCCATAAAGATGCAGGAGTACCCCAGGCGATCGCTCAAGAAATGGATAATTTAGGAGTTAAAGTTAGCGTATTAAATGCTGGAGATGGGCAACATGAACATCCATCCCAAGGGTTATTAGACTTATTCACAATTTGCAGTTTAATAGACCCAAATAATCCCAGAATTGAACTATTAAAAGGTAAAAAAATAGCCATAGTCGGTGATATTTTACATTCTCGTGTAGCCCGTTCTAACATTTGGAGTTTAACAGCTAGTGGCGCAGAAGTACATTTAGCCGCACCACCTACACTATTACCAAAATACTTTGCTGAATATCTAGGAGTAACAAAAGGATATCAACGTTTATTTACTCATTGGCACATAGAACCAGCTTTAGAAAATGCGGACTTTGTGATGACATTAAGACTACAAAAAGAAAGAATGACCTCTCATTTACTCCCCAGTTTAAGAGAATATCATCAATTATTTGGCCTTACCTATGATAGAATCAAAAAATGTCAACCTCATGTAAAAGTATTACATCCAGGACCCGTAAATAGAGGAGTGGAAATTAGTTCTGATTTAATGGACAATCCAGAAATTAGCTTAATACAAAATCAAGTAACTAGTGGTGTAGCAGTCAGAATGGCGCTATTATATTTTATAGGTAGTGGTCGTCATTACTCGTAGTTGAGCTTTAGCTCAACTCTTAATTACTCTTAGTTGAGCTTTAGTTCAAATTCGTAATTGGGCTTCATCCCAGGAGAAACATCAATGAATCTATCTATTATTCATGAAATTACTCAAGATTTAGAACAGCATGAAAACTCAAAAAGAATTAAAAAATTAATGTTTTATGCTTGTACAAATCAGTGGACAAATGATCAAAATCAGTTAGCACAATTAACATTACCACAATTAGTAGAACAACTATGGAATTTAAACCCCACAGTGGCAGATTTAAAATCCAACTTATCCAAAATTGCTAACACTCTCAGTAAGCCAAGTGAATATATCAACGTTGCCAATATTATTACCAGTAAAATCGAAAAAATATATTTTTGTTTTAAAAATGAAGAACTACCACAAATAATATCTAATCAACTTCATCAAAAATATCAAGTAAAAAATAATAAATATAATATTTTTGATATACGTCAAAATATTATGCGTCTTACCAACCCCTTGAGAGCAAAAATAGTCTTATTTTACGCAGTATATGATCAGTTTCACTTTAAATCAGAATATTGGTCAAAATTAAGATTAGAAACACTAGATAGTTTGATCACCAAATTATTTGATTCCTGTGAAACATTCTCCCAAGTAGAATCTAAACTTAATAATAGTGTTTTATCCTTGGGTATAGATGAGGAGAATAAACAAGCGGCTAGTACAATTAGCAGATTTATGAAAAATTTGTATAGTGATGTTTATTGCACATCCGTTTATCAAAATTCCATGAGTTCCATAGAAATGCAGACATTAGTTAATTCAGATGATGAAATAGATAATCAAACCCAGCTAAATATTATTAATAATGTTCATGAATTTTATCCCCATGAACTTGATGATAATAACACCTGTCCAGCATTAAAACCACCTACCAGAAAATAAACTTATCAATTATCTCGCACCAAATCTCATTATGGAAAACAGGAAAAATATGGATCCACAACGACTTTTAAGGCTATACGCACACGGAGAAACAAATTTTACAGGATTTAACCTCAATGGTATTAACCTTTTTGGTGCTGACTTAATTAAAGTAGTTTTTAAAGAAGCAAACTTAACTAGAGCTAATTTAGTATTGTCATATTTAAATCAAGCAGTATTAACCAAAGCAGATTTGGAATCTGCTAATCTTAGTGGGTCTAATTTAAATTATGCCAATTTAATGAATGCTAACTTACATAATGCCGACTTTCATGGTGCAAGTTTACAAAATGCTGACTTACGCAATGCTAACTTAACCTTGGCTACCTTTATTGATGCTAACCTGATGAATAGTGATTTACGTGGGGTGGATCTCAGTGGAGCTAATCTTAGTGGTGCGTGTTTAGTAGGAGCTAATCTGAGAAAAGAAGCTAGAACGTATGTAGCTGTTATGCGTGGTGCAAATCTCAGTAGGGTAGATTTACGAAGTACAGATTTAACTGGTGCAGATTTAACTGGTGTAAATTTAAGTGGAGCTAATTTAACCAATGCTACATTACGAGAAGCTAATCTCACTGATGCTAATTTAAGTGAAGCAATTTTAAATAATACATCCTTAATAAGTAGTAACTTATCAGGTGCTAACTTAAAAGGTGCTAGTTTAATTAATTCTCAACTAGCAAAATCAAACTTTACTAAGGCTGACATGACAGATGTTAACCTACAAGGTGCAATTATGTCTTTAGTTAAATTGAACAAAGCCATAATGATTAGAGCAAACTTAAATGGTGCTAGACTAAATAAAGCAGATTTAACTAGAGCAGATTTATCTAATGCCAGTTTAATTGATGCTGATTTAGTAGAGACTTATCTGGCCAGGACAAATTTTAGTGATGCTAATTTAACTAAAGCGAAACTAATTAGGGCAGATATTAGTGCTACAAATTTAGCTGGAGCAATTTTAGAGGAAGCTGTTATGCCAGATGGTACAATTTATTATTAAAGTAAAGGTTTAGCACTGGTAAACCCTTACAGGAGTCAGAATTATCAATTATCAATTATCAATTATCAATTATCAATTATCAATTATAAAAATGTCACAAGAAAATCAACAGAAAAAAGTTATTATTGTTGGTGCTGGATGGGCAGGTTTAGGTGCTACTTACCACTTGGCAAAACAAGGTTATGATGTCACACTTTTAGAAGCAGGAAAATATCCTGGAGGTTTGGTTGCAGGTTGGCAAACTAGCACTGGAAAGTCTGTGGAAGCTGGTATTCATGGTTTTTGGTATCCCTACAAAAATATATTTTCTCTTATTAATGAATTAAATATTAATCCTTTCACAAATTGGACTCGTTCAGCCCAATATTCTCCTGCTGGTTTGGAAGTGGAATCTCCTATTTTTCAACAATTACCAAAATTACCCACTCCTTTAGGAACTTTTATATATACTCAATTTCAAAGATTACCATTAATTGATCGTTTAAGTGCCTTACCTTTACTATATTCTCTGATTGACTTTGATAATTCTGATGATGCTTGGCAACGTTATGATTTTATTACCGCTAGGGAATTATTTAAAACTTTTGGAGTGTCGCAAAGACTGTATAAGGAAGCATTTGAACCGATGTTATTGGTGGGATTATTTGCCCCTGGACAACAATGTTCTGCTGCGGCTACTTTAGGAATGTTATACTATTTTATTCTGGCACATCAACCGGATTTTGATGTGGTTTGGTGTCGTGGTACTGTGGGGGAAAAAATCTTTCGTCCTTGGGTAGAAAAAATTACATCTTTGGGTGGAAAGGTGTTAGCTAAACATAAAGTTACTGATGTAATTGTTGATGAAAATAACATTATTAAATCAGTGGTTTGTGAGGATCAAAAATTCGATTGTGATGCGGTAATTTTTGCGGTTGGGGTTACGGGAATGAAGAAAATAGTGGCTAATAGTCCCACTTTACAACGACATCCACAATTTAGAAATTTACATAATTTAGGGGCAATTGATGTGTTAGCTACGCGGTTATGGTTTGATAGAAAAATCCATATTCCTCGTCCTTCTAATGCTTGTTTTGGTTTTGATGATGCTACGGGATGGACTTTTTTTGATTTGAATGCTTTACACGATGAATATCAACAGCAACAAGAAACGGTGGTAGAGGCGGATTTTTATCATGCTAATCAATTTTTGCATTTAGATGATCAGGAAGTTGTTAAGACTGTTCATGGTTATTTAGCTACTTGTATTCCTCAATTTAAACAAGCAAAGGTGGTAGATAGTAGTGTGATTAGGTTAGGAAATGCTGTGACACATTTTGCCCCTGGTAGTTATCGTTATATGTTACGGGGAAATACGGTGTTTAAAAATTTGTTTATGAGTGGTGATTGGATTATTAACCGTCATGGTTCATGGTCCCAAGAAAAGGCTTATGTGACTGGTTTGGAGGCTGCTAATTTGGCGATTTCTTATTTACAAATGGGTGATTTTGCTAATATTATTCCTGTGGAAGTTGATGAGGTTCATATTCAATTTGCTAGGAATATTAATCAATTGGGGCGTAATTTTAGTCAGTCTATTTTACCTAATTTTTGGTTGCCGTAGTTGAATTTAATAAGCTGTTGTGCTTTTAACTTGAATAATTAATACAAGCAAGATGCTTGTGCTACTGTAACTTTAGGTTTTTTAATTATACAGTGAGTGCTGCACATTAGCTTATCATGTTTTTCCATCTCCTTAAGGGTAAAATTTCAGCAAAAACTAAATACAGATACCGGACTTTTCAAAAAAAGTCCGGTATCTTCTATTTCTATTCCCTTGGAGGGAATAAGTTAGAAATTTGATTAATCATGAAAAAAATAAATCAGTAAAAAATGTTGATTTTTGCTACTATTGTACCAGAATTATACAGGACTTACCCAGTTGGCACATTGGTAGGGTGCATCAAATATCAACAATCTGTTTATTTGCAGGATTTATCCAGTGTGATGCACCCTACAAGAGATTTTTGGTGTGAGACTTGTATAAGTCCTATTATAGTTACTGAATAAACTACTAAAAATTATGCCAAGAAAAGAACAAGGATGGGTAACATTTCAAATATCAGAAGAAGAACGCAAGATATTAGAAGAATTTTGTGAAAATTCCCAACGTACTAAAACTGAAATATTGCGAGAATTAATACGAGGACTTAATAAGTATTCATCAGTGCCTACATCATTATCAACTTCCAAAGAAACAGTAAACAATAACACTCCTGAGTTGGAATTTGCGAGTTCTAAAAAACCTTTAAAAGTGAGTTCTCGCAATGTTCTCAAAGGAATTATTAAACGAGTAACCACTGGAACTATTAACACAGAAATAACTTTAGAAATAGTTCACAAAGTGGAATTAACCTCCATAATTACCAAAGTTTCAGCGGAAGAATTAGAATTATTTGCAGGAACAGAAGCCTATGCTGTAATTAAATCTAATGATATAGTCATTGCTAAAGATTAGTTATTAGTTACAGGTTTGTTTTGTGGGTGCGTCAAAATTTAATTATCATAGGAGTTATGCAGAAAGTAATCAAAAATTCGATTCTTTGGTAGGGGTAATTCATCAATTACCCCTACTTTCGTCATGTTTCGCGTAATTCCTTGATTAATTTCTACTGAAAAATTGGCTATTTACAGCACATTCCATCTACATGAGGTACACTATGAACACAGCAAGATGCCTGTTTTACAAGGGTTTTATCATTAACACCTGTACCTCATAATAACGGAAACTGCTGTAACACACCCTACAGATATAATTTTAGCTTAAGATTCTACTTTTACTCCTTTCCAAAAAGCTATATATCCTTCAATATTTTTCGCTCTTTCTTTGGTGCTAGGATAATACCAAGCAGCATCTTTATTAATTTGTCCATTAACAGTGATAGTGTAATAACTAGCTACTCCTTTCCAAGAACAAGTAGTGTGAGTATCGCTTTCTTGAAAATACTCTTTGTTGATAGTATCCGCAGGAAAATAATGATTTCCTTCCACAACTACAGTGTTGTTACTTTCTGCTAAAACTGCACCATTCCAAATTGCTTTCATAGTCAAAATTTCAAAAATGTTAATTTTTAATTGTGATTTAATTATGATACATTTCTGCATCAATATCAACTAGTTTAAATCCCCAAGGTTTGATGGCTGCGATCGCAACTTCTCTACTTACACCTTCATAAATTTCCCACAGAGAGTTTTTATCCTTGGGATGCCCATCTCCCACATGGCCAGCCACCTTGATCACGGGTAAACCTCCTAAATAATGGCGTTCCATACCTTTAGGAAGCACCAGACGCACTTTATGACCGATAAATTTACATAACCCCGTTTCTGCTACAGATTCACGGATCAAGCAGATATCACCAGCAGTCCCCCAAGTAGTTGAGTAGATATGCAAGAATGATATACAGTCTTGTGGTTTAATCGCTCTTTTTAAAATTTGCATTATCCATACCATTTATACTTGCTAATGAAATCATACCGCAGAAAATAGGGAATATCATATTAATTTATCATATTAGTTTATCATTGATTGATAAGAGCAAAAATAAATTCGGCATCTTTTGAGGTTTTTTTAACAGATAATTAGGAGATCATAATTATTACTAGTAACTAAAATCCAAAATAAATCCAAAATAAATCCAAAATAAATATTATCAAATCATGCCACTTTTGACAAACATTCAATTAAAGACGATTTTTTCTCTAGCAATTATCTTACCTATAGGATTATCATATAGTCGCTATCGTTTTTCTGTATCATGGTTAAATCAAGAAGTAGGGGGAATTTTTTATGAGATATTTTGGTGTTTATTAGCATTTTTATTTATTCCTACACGCAAAGCAGTTTGGCAAGTTCCAATATGGGTATTTGTGATTACTTGTTTAGTGGAATTTTTGCAATTATGGCACACACCATTTTTAAATTTCATCCGTTCATATTGGTGGGGAAAAATGTTATTAGGTTCTGTATTTACTTGGGCAGATTTTCCTTATTATATGATGGGGAGTACATTAGGATGGTTATGGTTAAAGATGTTATTGTGGGGATATAAAGAAAAGTGAAGAAAAGATTCATATATTTTTTGATGTCACTGTAGTATATTTATAGTATATTTATTGATTGGCAGGATTTACATAGTCATCATTGAATTACAATTCAACATCCTGTCAATCCTTCAATCCTGAATACAGCACATTCCATCTACATGAGGTACACTATCAACAGGCAAGATGCCTGTGTTACAAGGGTTTGATCATTAACATCTGTACCTCATAATAACGGAAACTGCTGTATCCTAATTAGTGACAATTAAAGTATAATATAATAACCCTGCTTCTGCACCCTAAACTGTCACACAACGAAAATTGGTCGTTTGGGGATTTGAGATTGGCGAACTGCTTGCAGCAGCACTTCGGTATCGCTACCTAAGATTTCGATCATTTTGTATAAAAGTTATCCTCAAAGTGGTTGAAAAATCCAATAGCGGAGCGTGGCGTTAGCCATAATTACCGATTGTGACACCGAGGGTGCAGAATGTGAGTAATAAAGACTATAATAAAAAGAGTATTAAAAGCAGCATTCCTACTATTTACTAAAGCCATGAGTCTTTGTATTAATCCTAACTGCCAAAATCCAGATAATCCGAATAATCGGGTAAATTGTGCTACCTGTCGTTCAGAGTTATTACTACAAGGGCGTTATCGGGTAATCAAAAAGTTAGGAAGCGGAGGTTTTGGTAATACCTTTGAAATTGAGGAAGCCAGAACCAATACTCCTAAAGTTCTCAAAGTTTTAAATAACTATGACCCTAAAGCCATAGAATTATTCAAACAAGAAGCAGATGTTTTAAGTAAATTGAGTAAATTAAATCATCCTGGTATTCCTCAAGTAGAACCAGATGCTTATTTCATATATAAGCCCTATCAAAGTAACTATCCAATTTATTGTATAGTCATGGAAAAAATTGAGGGAATTAATTTACAAGAATATATGGAAATCCGTAATTATCGTCCCATTGATCAAACTTCAGCTATTGAATGGTTAAAGGATTTAATTAATATCCTAGATGCAGTACATGGTGAAAACTTTTTTCACAGAGATATTAAACCCCCTAACATTATGCTTAATAATAGTAGCCAATTGGTACTAATTGATTTTGGTACAGTTAGGAAAAATACACGTACTGTGGTTAACCAACAAGGAGGAGTTACACAAATTAATTCTGCAGGTTATACACCGCCAGAACAACTCAATTTTAATGCTGTACCTCAATCTGATTTTTACGCTTTAGGCAGAACTTTTGTTTATTTACTTACAGGAAAATTTCCCCTTGATCCTGATATTTATGATAATCAAAATGATCAGTTAAATTGGCGTAATCATGCTCCTGAAATATCACATAAGTTAGCAGATTTACTAGATGATATGATGCAGCGTTTATATAAAGATCGTCCTCAAAATACTCAGGAAATTTTACGACGTATTGCCGCTATTGAAGCTAATGTAAAGTCTACCAAAACTCCCAATCAACCGCCAAATTCTACCTCTCAAACACTAAATAAGACAACACCAGTTACAGACAATTCATCTCCTGGATCAACTATGATTATGGAAAATAATCCAATTACACAAGATCCATCTTCTAGTTCAGATACAAATATTATTCCAGAAAATAATAATATTCAAAATCAGGGTTTAAGTAAACAGTTAATAACAGGAATTCCTCTTACTCTCGCTATAATTACTACAATTATTGCAATATTAATTATTGCAATATTCAGAGCAATTACAATTACACCAAGAGAAAATCTACTGACTTATGAAAATCAACAATATGGAATAAAAATAATTAAATATCCAGAATCTTGGAACAAAACAGAACCACAAAATCCACTGACAAAGGAATTTGTTAGTTTTATAGCACCTAAACAAAATCCTGAAGATAAATTTCAAGAAATGTTAACCATCGGTGTAGAAAATTTTAATGGTACACTAAATGAATTTGCTGATTCTAATATTAAAGACATTAAAAATACTATTTCAGCAGCAAAGATTCTTGAAACAAGTTCCACTACTTTGGCTGACGGAAAAGCTAAGAAAATAGTGTATATTGGTAAAAATGGCACAGATAATTTAAAGAATATGCAGATTGTCACATTAAAAGGCGATCGGGCTTATATAGTAACTTATACAGCAAAAACAGATGATTATGAGCAGTTTCTCCAAACAGTAGAAACAATGATTAAATCATTAGATATCTTGTAAAAATGATGGTAGGGACAATTCATGAATTGTCCTTAGGACAAGTTTCAACTTATGGAGATTTATGTCAGGTTTAGTGAATAAAGCCAAGACCTATATAAATCAAAGATTTGAGTATTTTTTGAGTTAAACAAGAGCAAGGCTTTTGAAAGTGAGGGTGGTAAAATAGAGCATTTTAAGTATGAAATATCGAAAAATTTATTACTGATTTTGTTACCAAAATATAACCCAAACTGTGGCAAGAGTATCTCTTAATTTTTATCTCTGTTTACCTCTCTCCAGCACACGATTTTTTCAGCAATCCCTGTCCCTATATAATTTTAGTCCTTAGGACACTCTCTAACTTTGTTAGATACCCACCGACGACAAGATAAAAAACCTAATAAACCACTGCCTTTTTCTGCACAATATCCTTTATCTGTTTCTGTTGCTTCTCGATTAACTTCTGAGACAGTAGAACTACTAGTCACAAAAGCAGAAAATTGTCCTCTTTCAATTACGGAATTTTCTTCTCTAATTTCATACTCAAAGTCATTGTTATCTCTTTTTACCACAAATACTCTATTGCGATGTTCAGTACCACTAGTTATCTCAGTTGATTGGGATGATCTACCTTTGCTATAGTCGCGTTCCGTAAAGGGAAAATTATCAGGAGACATTCCTCTGCTAATATTTCTAATAATAACCTTTCTGCCCTTTTTTGGAGGTTCTGTGGATGACGTAAACCATGCTTTTACTTTACCTATATAAATTTGGGAACTAGGACATTCGCCTACATATCTATATAAAGGTAGGACTATTTGATTCAGTTGTGATTGTCCGTCAACTTCAAAACCCACTTCTGGTTGAGCAGAAGAAGACTGTCCCCACACTGGAAAAGACTCCATAAATACTAATGGAGTTGAAAGTAGAAAGATTTTCATTAAATAAGATAGATAGCTAATTTTCTTGGACATTTTTATACCTCAATAGATGAAAAAAATTGATTAAAAAAATGCAAATTATTGAATTGCGAGGGAATGGAATTATTATACTAAACTATATCTTACAACTGTCCAAATAGGCAATAAATTTTCCCCAAATAGGACCATCTAAAAATAATTTAGGAAGATGTCCAACAGGAGCATCTGTAGAATAGTTAATATCTTCATTAGGGATGTATCTACCACGATAACGCCAGCCTAATTCAGTAGCAAAGTCTGCAAAATTTTGGTTATTTGATTCAAATTTGCTCCCAAATAACTCTTTCCACTTCTGTAGTTGCACCGTAAAACCAAACCTCCCTTGACTACTGGTTTTCCACATTTGACTTATCTTGCTTAAACTGGTGCAAGATAATCGAGAAATTCCCTTTTCATTAATTATATTAGAACTTTGACTCATAGCTAACAATAGAGATTTTGTTTCTTGATCAGCTTCTTTCCAGCTACCTTGAAATAAAAATTCTTCCAATTTATCAGTATTGGTACTAGAATTTGCTATAGTATCTGTTGGTGAAATTATATCTACACTTACCCCAATTCTAGTTAATAATGGTAGAAAAATACTGCTGGAAATTCCTGAATTTCTTCCTGATTTTATAATAGCAACATCCCTATTGATAAGATCAGGAATGATCTCAGTTGCTCTTTCACCTCTACCATGTATTGCTATAACTTGCTTGGCATCATTTAGAACTGCTCCTCCACTCATTCCTGGTAATGTAGGATTATCATAACTTAAATTATAGCCATCATTATTAATATAAGTTTTACCAATATTTTCTATTACTTTCCCGTCTCGGCAATCATAAATAGATGATTTTATGGCTCCAGTTTTTACTGGATAACCAGCCACATAAACTTTTGTTCCTCTTTTTATTTTTTCAGAATTACTAAATTTAGCAACTTGATAATCTTCATCACTTGTAAATTCTAAAATAGCTAAATCAAGATTATTTGCTAGGGGTTTTACTGTTTCATAATTAAATTGATGTATTTGTTTATCTGCAGTCAATATTTCATATTTAAGTTTTGGATCATCAACAACATGATAAGCTGTAAGCACAGTGTAAACATTACCTTTTTTATTGATAATTACACCAGAACCTGGTTTTCGACTATTGATTAAAACAGTTATTTTTTCAGCGATTCTATCTACTTTAGTATTACTACATATTGCCTGAGCAACTTCCGACTGAATAAATGTGATTAATACTCCACTGATTACTGTTAATATTTTATACTTAATCTTCATAATTGCTAGAATTGTGTATTCATAATTCATTTATTTGCCTTCCTCTGTCAAAATCTGAGATAATAAATTTGGTGCAATGTGAAAACCAGCGTCTTCGGATAACTATCTATGAAAATCTGAATTAGATATCTCGAATTTACCCATCATTTGCACTACCTGATCTATTGGTATAGCCCAACTCAAACGTACAATTTCTTGATGTAACTTTTCCTCTGCTTGGGAACCATCAATAAACATAGAAGGAGCATCCCATAAAGGATAAGCGTGCATTCCATTTACACCTACAACCTCACCCTGCTTATTCAATAAAGCACCGCCACTCATCCCTTTTTCTAAACGATTTGTATATCCCACTTGATAACCAGCTTCTAAGGCTTTTGATAACACCAAAGATACTGTACCACCAATGAATACAAAGCTGACTTGTTGACTTTCCTCCTCCATGGGAAAACCAGCCACAAATACCTCATCTCCTACTTTGGGAACATTACCAAAATTGGCCACAGAATACACTTTTTTAATACTCGAAAATTCCAATATTGCTAAATCATAATTGTGAAAATTTATATTTTTTGGTACATCTGCTTGATAGATTTCTCCGTCTGGTGTTTGAATACGATAGGGTGGATTATCTGCTCGTAAAACATGGGCATTGGTTAATACTCTATAAACTGAATTTTGTTTATTCAGTAATATTCCTGAACCCAAAAACTCTGTTGATAATATCTTTACAGTAATTGCCATTGCTTTTTCCTGTAATTGTACTAGTGATAATTGAGTGGGCAGTTGTATAATATTGGATGGTTCAGTGTAAGTATTTATAGTTGCTACTGAACTTAAAACCAACATTGACAAACTGCCTATATAAGTAATAACTTTTAATACACGCCAATTCATGTTAATTTAATCTGCTTCAACCGTAGCATTATCCAGATAAAGATCGAAATCAATATTGATTGCGTCATCTGCACTTTCATTGAGTACATTACCAGCAGCTAAACCCCGACGATCTAACAGTCTGCGTAAAGTCTCTCCAGGATTAACCCCACGTTTGAGGGTAAATAATAAATTCCTATCTGTACAAATAGTATTTTTCTTAATACCAGCACAAACAACTGGTTCACCTCTAAGCGTCCCAGTAGTAATATTTTTCAGAGTACGGTTATCATTACTGCGTTGAAATCTTCGTGATACCTCTTCACAACGTTTTTGAGCAGTCCAAGGTGGCGGAAAATAACTATTTGATGTCCAGTTAATTATGGTAACTTTCCTCCCATCTTGAGTACGGGCAAAGGTAACAGGTATCCCTTTACTTTTGCCACAGTAAAAATTTGTTCCTTGGCCGTTACTGGGTTGAACTAGGGTAGTAATTGTGGCTAATGTTGTTAGGGAAGCTAAAGTAACCGTTGTTGTTACTCTCAGCAAAATTTTACTAAAAATTTTTTCTTTCATAAATAACAACCAAGCTAATAATGCTGGTATTTACGCTAATCTAAGATAGATATTATTTATCATACCACTATAATGGTGTTTTTTATGAGTATAAAGTTTTTGTAAAGTTAATAAAATTATATTTGCATAATTAATAAGTAAAACTAATGAATAGCCACAAATACTTTTAAATGTTTATAATTCACTCAAGTTCATAAAATCTCATATTTATACTTTATTTATACTTTATTTATACTTTGTGATCATTTAATTGATAGCTTACACAAGACAATGGATAGGTTATGACGTAAGTTAATTGACTAGATCCCCGACTTCTTTAAGAATTTGGGGATCTCCTCCTAAGTCACTTTTTCATAAATACACTATGAGGTAATACCCGTATATTATGTCCAATTAATATTTATTTAAATTTAATTTAATTAAATTTAAATAAACATAATTATATTATGGGTAGATATTGTTAATTTTGTCAACAAGGAAATTTTGAGATTTTTATGAGGACTTTTGTAACCATTTTTAAAGATATAACCGAAAATTAGACCATCGGAGTTGTATCTTATTGATGTTAATGAAGTCTTTGAGTATCTGATTAGTAGTGCAGGCATTTTACCTGCTAGAGTTAGACAAATTTCATAGACTAGATAGACTAAAAAATACTGTATTACTCAATCAATATATCACTATGGCACAGAAAAAATTAGAACCCAAACAAGACAGCAAAAAACAACCCAGTGGATGTGGATGTGCTAATATTCCTCTATCTTTAATTATCGTAATTATGGGATGTTGTTATTGGTTATTTACCCAAAGAGATAATTTAAAAATTAGTCAATTTGTTTCTAATATTGTCTCTAATTTTTTAGCAGAAAATCCCCAATTGAATATTGGTAATATTCCTATTTTGCAACCTCAAGTTACTCCTACTTTACAACCTACTCCTTCTGTCATTTCTGTTAATAGTCAAAATGCAAATTCTCAAACTACCAACACTGCAACTACAAAGATCAAACCTTCTGTAATTCCTCCCTCTTCTCAACCAAGTTTATCAACTAGGCCTGATATTACTGCTAATCAAGAAAATACCATTAATAAAACACCACAGAAAAAAAGTAAATTAACTGCCAAAGTACCTGCAAATACTTGGGATAAAAAAGGCATTAAAGCTATTTATTTAAGTCGTTATCAAGTTACTAATAATGCTAGTGAAGCTACAATTCGTCAACGAGTACGCTATTTTCGTTCCCAAGGATTTAATACTATTATTCATGGTGTTTGGGGGAATGGTTGTACAATGTACAATAGTAAAGTTATGCAGCAAACTTTAGGTTTTAAAAGTTGTCCCAATAACTTTGAGGATCAATGGTTAGATTGGTTAATTGATGAAGCCCATAAACAGAAAATAGAAGTTCATGCTTATTTTGAAAAAGGGATTAAAATAGATAAAGACAGTCCTATTTTTGATTTAGCAATTGCGCGAAAATGGATAGTTCCAGGGATAGATAAAACCTATCCAGGAATAGAACATTATGTTTTAGATGTAGAAATTCCTGAAGTTGCTAATTTATTTAAAAATACTTTAGTGGAGTTTGTACAAAGATATCCTAAAATTGACGCTGTACAATGGGATGATTATTTAGGTTATCATGCTGATTTACCAGGAAAAGTAGATCGTACCACTAAACTAACAGCTTTTGTACAACAAATGATTGGGGGAATGAAAAAAGCAAATCCCAATGTAAGTTTTGATATTTGTCATCATAATCCTTATTGGGCTAAAAGATATTTTGCTGCAGACTGGGAAAAATGGAATGTGGATAGAGTATTTATTCAAGTTTATAATGATGCTAATTTTCAGGAGGAATTAAATTATGTGAAAAATTATGATGGTATTGCTTTTAGTGAACAGCAATTTTCACGGTTAAATGATGTGGTAAAAAATCCAGATGTTAAGAGTATTTTAGTGTTTCCTTTGTCGGGTAAACCGGAAGAAACTGCTTCTAAATTAAATAGTTTACTGACAAATAGTAAATAGCTGTCGGCTATCAGTAGTCAGCAGTCAGTTAATAAAGATGATCTTATGCTTCAGTTTGCATACTATACTTGTCTATTCAGACGCAATTTCTACACTAGCATTTTGTGGCACTAATTTCCGTTTTTGTACTATCATACCAGTAGGTTTCATGTAGGCGATCGCTTGTTTCCAAATAGTAGTTTGTCCACCCACATCATCTACTATACACATACAATTGTGATCTTGCCAAAAGATATTACCAATAATCACATCTCCTGTTAATAATTTGATTTCAACTATTAATTTTTCTTTCTGACATTTTTGAATTTGTCGAATACTAGGTAAGGATGTATCAAAGTCATTACTCGCCATTGTTTTATTTCTTATAATTAGTATTGGTTAATTTATCTATTAGCTTTAGTGACGTTTTTATAGCCTAAATTTTTATGATACTTGATATTGGTAAAATTGGCAATTTTCCTCTCTGTGATAATTTGTCAAACTTGAGATTTTTCACAGTGAAAAATATAATATTATTTCCGATCTGCTGATAGCTTGTAGCTGACGGCTGACTCCTCATCATGTAATATATACTTAATAATTCATTTACAGCAAAATGACTCTCGAATTTACAAAATATCACGGATTAGGTAACGATTTTATCCTCATTGACAATCGTTCTTCGCTTACACCCATTTTAACACCACAAAAATCTATAGAATTGTGCGATCGCCATTTTGGAATCGGTGCTGATGGTGTAATTTTTGCACTCCCTGGTCAAAATGGTACTGACTACTCCATGCGAATTTTTAACTCTGACGGTTCAGAACCAGAAATGTGTGGTAATGGTATTCGTTGTTTAGCCGCATTTCTCACGGAGTTGGAAGGAGTGAACCGCACTAAAGATAGTTATCGCATTCATACTTTAGCTGGAGTAATTACACCTCAACTGACAGATGATGGACAAATTAGAGTAGATATGGGTACACCCCGCTTATTAGCTATAGAAATACCTACTACATTAGCACCTGCTGAATTTCAAGTTATTAATCAACCTTTAGAAGTGGGTGATAAAACTTGGAATGTGACTTGTGTAAGTATGGGCAATCCTCATTGTATCACTTTTGTAGAAGATGTACATCAGATAGACTTAGAAAAAATTGGTCCACAATTTGAAAATCATCCAGTTTTTCCTAAACGTACTAACACGGAATTTATCCAAGTTATTAACCGCAACTATTTAAAAATGCGAGTTTGGGAAAGGGGGGCAGGTATTACCCTAGCTTGTGGTACAGGTGCTTGTGCGTCCCTGGTTGCAGGAGTATTAAATGATAAGTGCGATCGCACAGCCACAATAGAATTACCCGGAGGATCTTTAGAAATAGAATGGTCACAAAGCGACGATAAAATCTACATGACAGGACCTGCAGAACGGGTATTCACAGGTAAGTATTAAATTATACTAGTCACTTGTCATTTAAGCGATTGTCTACAGAATTGTAGGCGATCTGCTTACGGTTAGCATCTGTAGTAACAGAATATTTGATAACTTACGCAAGTGTCAAGGTTGTGATCTATTCATCTTTGATAAACTCTAAATATCCCTTACTTAATTCTTCCACAGCTACATCATAAAATTGTTTACCATGTTCTGGTGTAGCTAAGTTAGGATTTGATCCCATTCTTCCATCAATGTAACGAGAACGAAAATCACTCGCACCATAAATTTTATGTCCCCTAGCAACTTCGGCAGATAATTCCACTTTTTTAATGGCCTGTGGATACATATATTGAGTAACAGCAACTTCGCTAGGAGTAGCATGAGAACCTTCTTCATCTCCATACAATTCTTTGGCTAGTTTATAAACAGAACTACACATAAACCAATTTGCAATTTGACATTGTACTTTTTCATAATTAGCAATTTTTAAATCTTCTAAATAAGCGTAGGTTTCCGAAAATGCAGCTTTTAAAGTCGCAATATTTCCACCATGTCCATTAATAAAATAAAACTTGGTAAACCCAGCTTTTACTAAACAAGTAATCTGTTCTTTTACTACTAATATTAAGGTACTAGGACGTAAACTAATTGTACCAGGAAAACCAGTATGATGTAAGGCCATACCAATATTAATGGTTGGCGCTACCATTGCTTGATTAATTTCTCCCACTCCTTTAGCGATCGCTTCTGCACAAATCGCATCTGTACCAATTAAACCACTCGGTCCATGTTGTTCTGTTGAACCAATGGGAATTATAATTCCTGGGGATTTTTTTAAATAAGTTTCTACTTCTTGCCAAGTGCTTAAATGTAAGATCATTTTCTATTTTTTACCATTAATTATTATTACGGTTCCGATCCTTCTCTAGATCCCGGACTTCTTTAAGAAGTCCGGGATCTTAGTCCTGGATCTTAAGCTCATTATCCAGCAACTTGCCACCATCCAAAAGCCGGACCAATAAATCTAATTGTTACCCATATAACAACCATTGTACCAATACCAATCCATGCTCCGCGAGTTGTCCAAGTTACAAATAATTGCGCCTGGGTTTTGGTGATGGGTAACCAAGGTAATATATTAGCTTCTTGACCATACTTATCGCCAATAGTCTCTTTACGACGTTTTGCTTCACCCATAATTAGTTGTTTACTGTTATTTACTTGCTGTTTACGTTGATGTTAAGTTGCTATATCGCCATTTTATATCATTTTTTGCGCCCATTAAGATAACACTAATTGATGTAATTCATGGGGAGTTAAATGAGAATGTAAAACTTGTCCATCACGAAACCAAACCACTCGTTTTGTTTGACGCGCAACTTCTGTTTCATGAGTCACTATCACTACAGTAATTCCACTAGTATTAAGTTCATTAAATAAGTCTAATACCTCTTGGGTAGTGTGAGAGTCCAACGCGCCAGTAGGTTCATCTGCTAATAATACCACAGGATGATTCACAATTGCACGAGCGATCGCTACTCTTTGTTGTTGTCCTCCTGATAATTGATTAGGTTTATTATTTAAACGATGTTCTAAACCAACTCTAATTAATGCTTCTTTAGCCCGATCTTTTCTTTCTCCAGGTTTAATACCAGCATAAACCATCGGTAACATCACATTTTCTAAAGCTGTTAATTGTGGTAATAAATGAAATTGTTGGAATACAAAACCTAGTTTTTTATTGCGAATACGCGCCAATTCCACATCATTCATATTCGCCACATTTACCTGATCTAAATAATAACTACCAGCAGTAGGACGATCTAAACATCCGATAATATTCATCGCTGTAGATTTTCCCGATCCTGAAGGTCCCATAATGGCACAATATTCACCTTGTTTAATTGCTAAACTCACATCATTTAAAGCTCTAACTTCTGTTTCTCCACTACCATAAACTTTACAAATATTTTCTATGTGAATAATTCCTGATTCTGACCTACCATCATCAATATTTGTATGATGATTATTTATCACGGTATTTGCCATATTTTTCACCAACTTTTCCTTACTATTAACATTTGTAAAATTGTCTAATTTATGTCTCAATCCCTTAGATAATTAATAATCTTCCAATTATCAATTATTAGGCCGTTCTTAACGCTACCATTGGATCTAATTGAGCCGCACGACGCGCAGGAACAACACCAAAGAATAACCCAATACTACCAGAAACTCCCACGGCTAAAATTACCGCACTTGAAGAAACTTTTGCTTCTAACGGTGTCAATATACTCACTAATAATACTCCACCTCCTCCTAACGCAATTCCCAAAACTCCACCAGCTATAGAAAGAATTAGAGCTTCAATCATGAATTGTAATAAAATATCATTTTGCGTTGCCCCAATCGCTTTTCTTAAACCTATTTCTTGGGTTCTTTCTGTCACAGAAACTAACATAATATTCATAATTCCAATCCCACCCACTAGTAAAGAAATACTAGCGATCGCTGCCAACATTAGTGTTAATCCTCCCGTAATTGTACCAATAATTTCTAAAATGGTTTTTTGAGTTCTCACTGTAAAATCATCTTCCCCAGTAATTTTATGACGTAATCTCAATAAATTAGTAATTTGAAATTCTGCTGCTTTAATACTCTTTTCATCTTGAGCAGACACGGAAATTAAAGATAGATCAATTCCATAGGGAGATGTTTTACCCACAATTCTACTAGACATAGTAGTTATAGGAATAAAAGCCACATCATCATTATTATTACCCAGAAATGTTCCCTTAGACACTGTAATACCAATTACTTGAAAAGCTACATTTTGAATGCGGATTTTTTTACCAATAGGATCTTCTTTATCAAATAATTTTCTCGCTAGTTCAGGACCTAATACCACCACTGCTTGATTGCGTTTCACATTCAAATCATCAAAAAATCTCCCTTTTTCTACTTCAAAACTACGCACAGTTAAATAATTGGGAGTAGTTCCTATAACTGAACTACTAGAGTTTTTATTGCGGTAGTTTATCGTTACTCTCGTGGTAATTTCAGGACTCACATCTTTAATTGATCTTACTTGTCTCAAGATCGCTTTTGCATCTTCCAAAACTAAAGTTTTTGGTTGAGAAATTACTCTATTGCGTCCTTCTGGACTTCCAGGAACAATAAATAATACATTTGATCCTAAGGATTCAAATTGTTTACTAGCTAATTTTTGCCCCCCTTCCCCAATACCAATCATCGCAATTACTGAAGCATTGCCAATTATAATTCCTAACATCGTTAAACTACTTCTCAACTTATTAGCTAATAATGTAGTAGTGGCCATTTTCACACTTTCTAAAATATCCATATTTTCCCAGGTACAAAAATTGATTTATTGTCTTAGATATCTTGTATAAATCAGGCTAGAAGCCTAATCTACTATAAACATAGTAACACAAGCTGCGTAAAATCATGTAAACCTTCACTTACAAGCGCATAAAATAAGCGACGAAGTTATTTTCAGCTATTGACATCGCCGAAAAAACCTGTTATCATAGTCCTGACGAGGAAGAACTATCTTGTCTGTATAAGCTAATTCAATCAAAATTAATAGCAAATAATCAGGTTTAATAAAATATAGCGTTTTATAATTTAATGAGGTACACTTATAAGCTAATGTGCAGCACTCACTGTATAATTAAAAAACCTGAAGTTACAGTAGCACAAGCATCTTGCTTGTATTAATTATTCAAGTTAAAAGCACAACAGTTTAGCTAGTAAAATACCCAGCATACAAGAATTTTACCAGTGATATTTTTACCTTATTTATCTATATGCTATGTTAAAAATAGTTTAGGATAGATTAGAGGAGTGAAGACAGTGATCGGCAAAATCATTAAAAGACGTTATGAAATTATCAGTCTTTTAGGAAAAGGTACATTTGGTACTACTTATTTAGCACAAGACAACGACTTACCGGGATATCGTTGCGTAGTTAAGCATTTTACCCCATCAAGCAAAAATCCAGAAGAATTAAACAAAGCTACAGAATTATTTGCCAGAGAAGCTCAAACATTACAAAAGTTTCCCAAACATAATCAAATTCCCACACTTTTAGCTTATGTTCAAGAAGATCAGGATTTTTTCATCATTCAAGAATACATTGAAGGACATGATTTAACAGAAGAATTATCAAAACTTGCTGGTGTTACTATGCATGAAAATTCTGTAATTGAATTATTAATAGATATACTGGAAGTATTAGCAATAATTCATGAAAATAAAATTATTCATCGAGATTTAAAACCTAGTAATATTAGAAGAAGAACCAAAGATAATAAAATTGTCATTATTGACTTTGGTGCTGTTAAGCAAGTAGGAGATCCAGTACAAACAATTGTCGGTACTTTTGGATACATGGCACCGGAACAAATACGAAAAAAACCACAACTTAATAGTGATATTTATTCCATAGGAATCATTGGCATTCAAGCATTAACAGGAATTGATGCTCTAAATTTAAAAGAAGATAGTGTCACAAGAAAAATAATTTGGCGAAATAGTAGCAAAGTCAGTCATAAATTGGCCAATATTTTAGATAAAATGGTTAGTTATGATCCCACAGAACGTTATGAAACAACACAAAAAGCATTAAAAGATCTAAAAGTATTAAAAAGTGGTGGTGATAAATTAAATGTATGGTGGATAATTGTAGTTAGTTTTTTACTAATTACAATTACAGGATTAGCAATATTTTTGTTTATTAAACGTCCTGTTGCTGAGTGTGGAGGATCAACATTACCATATTCTCACCAAAAATATCTAGTAAATATCCCATATCCTGAATGTTGGAACCGGGATGACTCGGAAGATCCTTACGGTAAAATAGTAACATTTATTCAACCTGATTTAAAAGCCAAGTTGATTATTCATGCTTTTGAATATTCACAGAATTTAGATAATTATCAAATATCAGAAGTTGACGATTTAAAAACATCCTTAGATATGGCAGATATAATTAAAAAAAATGATGCTATTATTGCCAACAAACCAGGTAAAATGATCATTGTTACTGCTAAAGATGGTAATGAAAAAATCAAAAATATGTATTTACTAACTTTAAGAGGAAGTACCGCTTATCGCATTACCTACACCGCATCAGAAAAAGACTATGATAGATTTTTACCAACGGTAGAATCAATGATAAAATCATTAGAAATTAATAAGTAAGTTGAGAGTCAGATCCCCGATTTCTTACAGAAGTCGGGGATCTTATGGGGATCTGATTGTCAATTATTCCTGCTTAATCGCACTGATTAAAATTCCTAAAATCTTTTTCACATCCTTGATATAATATTCAGTTAAATCAATAGAAATTATCTTATTTTCCAACTTTAAAAACTGCCAAATAGTACCGATAGTTACAGCACCATAAATAATCTTAATCGGATTTTGTTTTTGTTGATTAAACAGTTGGGCAGCCAGCATTTCCGCTATACATTGAGCTAAACCTGATTTTAAGTTCTCATTTTTACTTTCTACCAATGTAATTACAGGTGCACGGATAAAAAGCTGTTCTTTAGAAAGACTAATCAGAAAATCACAAAAACCATTTAAACCTTGTTGGTTATCCACATTAAAATCTACTCCTGAAAATAGACTAATTTGATTATTTAATTTCCTTCTCACTTCTAATAAAATAGGGCTAATTATCATTTCCGAACGAGCTTTTTCTGTATTAATTGAATTTGCTAAATCAACATTTTCTTTCAAAATTATTGTTAATAAATCACTAGGTTCTTCTTCTGATACATCCGCAAATAATCCCGATACTTCATTTAATGTCAATTCAAATTTTTGGATAATTTCACTTAATTTAAAATCACTATAAGCCATTTTTTGTTACCTTTAATAATTTCTGTCTGAATCAGGATAAGCAAAATGTTAGGATGTACAAGATGGATATTGACTGTGATTTTAACATATTAACGTAAGTTGCCAGTTAGATGAAGTAGAGTGCATCATAATCTTAAAATTGGTGATTTTCACCTAAATTATTCTGTCTGACGCACCCAAAAATTAATAACTAGCAACTTGGGTTATTGTTTGTCAAAATCAGGATATCCAGGATTTTAAGATTTACAGGATTTTCATCATCTCAAAATTGTCAAGATTATCCTTCACTACCCCTTGACAACTTTCTGAATTTACCCTATCATTAAATTATTGTGGAAATCTGTGCCGGCAGATATAGTCAAGTTATGAACAGGATCATAGAAACACAGATAGCAAACCTTCCCAAATACCCATCAACATTATACAAATAACCATCCTATACATCCTTAAATCCTGGGTATCCTGATTCTGAGAAAATATTATTGTTTTAATTCTCTAGGTAAAGTAGATAGCAATTTCTTAGCATCTCTGATTATTTTATCACCCCAAAGATTCTTTTTGAGAAAGTTGACATCAGCAAAGTTTTTATTTAATTTTAACGCAGTCGCTGCTAATTGATAAGCTTGTTCTTTTTCTCTTTTAGTATATAAAGCCACAGCTAAAGCTAATATGGGTTCAGCTGATTTATTATCAATTTTCATGGCTTTTTGCCATTGTTTAATAGCTGTTTCTTTGTCTCCCTGTTCATATTTTATCAAGCCTATATTAATAACAGCACCTAAACTATTGGCATCTTTAGCAACCGCCTGATTATATTCAGATATTGCAGCTATGTAGTTTCCTTGTTGATGATAAACAACTCCCCGGTTGAAGTAGGCATTGGCATATTTAGGATTAATATCAATAGCTTTGGTGAAATCTGCTATTGCTCCTTGGTTATCTCCTAAATCAGATTTAGCATTTCCCCGGTTGAAGTAGGCATCGGCATATTTAGGATTAATATCAATAGCTTTGGTGAAATCTGCTATTGCTCCTTGGTTATCTCCTAAATCAGATTTAGCATTTCCCCGGTTGTTGTAGGCTAGGGCATATTTAGGATTAATATCAATAGCTTTGGTGAAATCTGCTATTCCTCCTTGCTTATCTCCTAAATTATATTTAGCAAGTCCCCGGTTGTTGTAGGCATTGGCATAGTTAGGATTAATATCAATAGCTTTGGTGAAATCTGCTATTGCTCCTTGCTTATCTCCTAAATCAGATTTAGCAACTCCCCGGTTGTTGTAGGCTTGGGCAAGGTTAGGATCAATATCAATAGCTTTGGTGTAATCTGCTATTGCTCCTTGGTTATCTCCTAAATCAGATTTAGCAACTCCCCGGTTGTTGTAGGCATAGGCATAGTTAGGATCAATATCAATAGCTTTGGTGTAATCTGCTATTGCTCCTTGCTTATCTCCTAAATTATATTTAGCAAGTCCCCGGTTGTTGTAGGCATAGGCATAGTTAGGATTAATATCAATAGCTTTGGTGTAATCTGCTATTGCTCCTTGCTTATCTCCTAAATCAGATTTAGCATTTCCCCGGTTGTTGTAGGCATCGGCATTGTTAGGATCAATATCAATAGCTTTGGTGAAATCTGCTATTGCTCCTTGGTTATCTCCTTTACTGTATTTATTATAAGCTACAGCAAAATAATCATCAGCTTTTAAACCTACTCCTGACGACTTAATACGCTGATCTGACGTAATTCGCACATAAGTATTAATAGGAACACCAGCATATCTATCTGTGTTTCCTTGACTGTTTTCCTCTATTAATCCATTAATACCAATTAACTCACCCTGTTGATTTAAAACTGGTCCCCCACTCATCCCCTTTAAAATTTTATTAGTATAAATTAAATTATATCCACCATCTACGGTTACTTGGGTAGCATTAGCGTTAATTTGTCCATTCCGACATTCAAACAAATAACTATTAATTGCACCAGTTTTAGCAGGAAACCCAGCAGTATAAACATTATCCCGACGTTTAGCGTTATCAGAATTACCAATTTTAGCCACTTGATAACTCCTACTACTATTAAACTGCACCAGTGTTAAATCTATATTTGTTGCTAATTGCTTAATATTTTTAACATCTATTGGATAACGTTGCCCATCAGGAGTGACAAGGGTATATTTTAAAGTTTTATCTGCAACGTTATGAAAAGAAGTGAGAATAGTATAAGTATTACCATCCCGTTTGATGATAGTTCCTGAACCACCATTTCTATTTTCAATTAAAACGGTGATATTTTGGGCTATATCATCAACCTTTTGAGGACATGGTAAGTTTTGTCCTCTCGCTGGAGATGCCAGAGTGATAAATGTGAGAATAAATAAGCTAGAGATAGTATATTTGTACTTCATATAGTTTTCATATTAGTTTATTCAAATATCTATTATAAAGACATTTATCTTTCTGAAGTTGTACTTAATTTCAAACCTGGGTTCTTTAACTGCTACAATGGGTAAAAATATACTTATGATTCAGATACCGGACTTCTCTAAGAAGTCCGGTATCTAACTACTCACTATTCAGATACCGGACTTCTCTAAGAAGTCCGGTATCTTAGTTAGTCCGCTATCTTAGTTAGTCCGCTATCTTAGTTAAATAAGATGTTTACTCGCTTTGTAAATTTTCCAAATATCTATTAAAGTCAAAATTTATATCATCTGAACCGTTAGCTGTAACATATTTACTATTACCTACAGCAACAGGATTAAATAATCTTTTACTAATATCTTTGGCTTGTGATTGTGTTGTTAAGGTAAATAATAAATTATTGTGATCGCAAGGTGTACCTATTTCTTTTGTAGCACAAATCACAGGTTGATTATTCAGTCTACCAACAACAATTTTGTTCAATGTACCATTATCGTAACTACGCTGAAATCTTGATGATACCTCTTCACAGCGACTTTTGATATTATTATATGGTGGTGGAAAATCTGTAAGTGCAAATTGCATCACTTTGTATTTTCTTCTATCTTCAGTACGCATAAAAGTGAAAAATTCACCCCCCCTTCTGTCACAATAAAAGGTGGTACTTTGACCATAAGTAGGTTTACTAATAGTAACAATGTTAGATAAAGCAGTCAGAGTCGCAACCATGAAAACTTGTGTTAATTTTAACATATATCTTAAATCTCCTCATCGGATATGTTTAGTATATTACAGCACATTTTTTCTCCAGGAAGTACAGGGATAACAGGCCAGATGCCTGTGTGACAAGGGTTTGATCATTAACATCTGTACTTCATAATAATGGAAACTGTTGTATCTTCTATGGTAATAGTGTAAGTTGCCAGTTAGATGAAGTAGAGTGCATCATAATCTTAAAATTGGTGATTTTCACCTAAATTATTCTGTCTGACGCACCCTACAGACTATGGTAACACAAATTGCTAACTTAGTAATTCTTTCTATTATCCACAATTTATCACTTATTGATCCGTTGAATCACCTCAACTCTTCACATTATTTAACCAAACCTGCAAATCATGGACATTATTAAAATCTAACAGTGCTTCACTTAAATCCTGTACAACTGATAACAATAAACCACAAATCAAAGAACGTTTTTCCTCCCCTATGTCTCCAAATTTCCTAGTTAATAGTCGGATAGTCAGGTTAATAGCTTCACCTATTTGGCCTTGTTCTCGTCCCTCTTCCTTAATCTGTAATTATAGTAAAAATATACTGAATAATTAGTACAAGCAAGATGCTTGTGATACTGTAACTTCGGGTTTTTTAATTATACAGTGAGTGCTGCACATTAGCTTACTTTCTGATGCACCCTCAATATTTTACTTGGTTACTTGTCTTCATGCTTTGTCACAAACCGCTTAAAATGAGCGCGAAAAGTTTTTTCACCCCTTGACAATTCCCAAGAAACCTGTTACCATAGTCTTGATGATGAAGAACTATCTTTATCGCATAAGCAAGACAAATCAAAAATAAACAAAAATAAATTTTACATAAGTTTTACACAATTTGACATAAAGCTAAAAAAACCATTAAAAAAACCCCATCATCAAAGTAGATGGGGAATTTACAAATACTTGCAGGTAATTTAAACCTGAAAAAGCATTTTTCAAATAGAATTAGGAAATAGCTTGTTTAAGTAAATCCACCTTGTCAGTGCGTTCCCAAGGTAAATCTAAATCCATTCTTCCCAAGTGACCATAAGCTGCAACGTCCTGATAAAAACGTCCGCCTCTTTCACTAGGTAAGTTACGTAAATTGAACACATGAATAATGCCCGCTGGACGTAATTCAAAATGTTCTTTCACTAATTCTAGCAACCTTTCATCAGAAATCTTACCTGTACCAAAAGTATCTACAAAAACACTTACAGGGCGAGCTACACCAATAGCATAGCTTAACTGCACCTCACATTTTTCTGCCAAACCAGCAGCCACAATATTTTTAGCCGCATAGCGAGCAGCATAAGCAGCAGAACGATCTACCTTAGTAGGATCTTTGCCAGAGAAAGCACCACCACCATGACGGGAATAACCGCCATAGGTATCTACAATGATTTTACGGCCTGTCAAACCAGAATCACCTTGAGGACCACCAATGACGAACTTACCAGTGGGGTTAACCAAAAAGCGAGTTTGTTCATCAGGCTTAACATCAATATCACTAAAGATGGGTTGTACTACAAGATCCCATAAATCAGCTTTGATTCTAGCTTGGATAGCAGCATCATCGCTAATATCGTCAAT
Organism: Anabaena sp. FACHB-1237; assembly: GCF_014696225.1. Classification (GTDB taxonomy): domain Bacteria; phylum Cyanobacteriota; class Cyanobacteriia; order Cyanobacteriales; family Nostocaceae; genus FACHB-1237. The sequence continues at coordinate 57,915 of NZ_JACJPV010000005.1, forward strand.
GGTAGCAGTATGTTGAGTAGAAATTAATATTGTATCAATTCCTACAGGTTTACCATCTTCATAAACCACAGTAACTTGAGTTTTGCCATCAGGACGTAAATAAGGTAAATCACCTGTTTTTCTCACTGCGGCTAATCTTCTGGCAATGCGATGAGCTAAACTAATAGGTAAAGGCATAAATTCGGGCGTTTCATTACAAGCGAAACCGAACATAATCCCTTGATCGCCTGCACCAATGCGGTCAAATGCTTCATCACTATCTTGTGCGCGAGTTTCTTGGGCGACATTCACACCTTGGGCAATATCGGGTGATTGTTCATCTAAGGCGATTAAAACGCTGGCACTATTAGCTGAAAAACCGTTCACCGCGTCAGTATAGCCAATTTCTGCGATTTTTTTACGGGCTAAATTGACATAATTGATATTAGCCTTAGTGCTAATTTCTCCAGTAATTAATACTAAACCAGTATTAACTACTACTTCTGCCGCCACACGACTAGCAGGGTCTTCGGTCAGTAGTGCGTCAATAATAGTATCAGAAATTTGATCACAGATTTTATCTGGATGGCCTTCTGTAACTGACTCAGAAGTAAATAAATAGCGTCGAGACAAAGGAATTTCCTCCCGTGAGAATTTTTTCACCGATGTGGACTGGACATCAGCGACTAGTTTCTGCAATCATAACAAAACATAGAAAATTTTGTAACCTTTATTCTAGTTTAAATCTTGGTTTTCTCAGCTTAACCACTCAGCAACCTAGTAATTAATGGAGATATTTACACAATATTTGGCAAAAATAAGCAAAATTAGTCATACAAGATACATAAATCATATACGAATTAGGACTTGTACTAGATACAATTAAAACTATGATAATTAAGTAGTAGATCCCCGACTTCTTCAAGAAATCGGGGATAAAATGTTAATTATCATTTAAATAATCAATTGCTGCTGCTAATTTAGAAGGATAATTTCTCGCAAAGCCTTCAAACCATAAACCTTCAGTGGATAGAGGATCTAATTTTTTTAACCATTCCTGTGCTTGTTTTTCTAATTTTACTAATTCTTGGGCTTTAATTTCCGCTTGACGCTGTTTCTCCCTAGCAATTTCTGCTTGTTTTCTTAATTCTTCTTCCGCCTCTTTTTTAGCAATATCACCTTTAACTTGTGATAATAAATTATCCATTAAAGGATCTGATTCATAAGATTTATCTGCACCACCAAAAATTGATATATTACCAATATTTACTGAGTTTATTGCAGAAGATTCAGCTTTAACTTGTGATAATAAATTATCCATTAAAGAATCTGATTTATCTTCTCCACCAAAAATTGATATATCCTCAATATCCTCAATATTAGCAATATTAGGTATGGGGTTTATTGCTGGAGGTTGATTTTTTGGTTGTGGTTGTACTGGTGGTTTTGGTTGAGTATATTCATTTTTGAGATCATCTAATAATTTATCAATTTCATTCATAATAATTACTCCTTCAATTATATATACAGCAGTTTCCGTTATTATAAGGTACAGATATTAATAATAAAACCCTAGTAACACAGGTATCTTGCTGTGTTCCCACTGTACCTCATGTAGATGGAATGTGCTGTAACTATAACAGGATATAAAGTTTCAGGAATTACTGGTTTGGTTGATTTAGTTTTTTTAATTACAGTTTTCCAGGTAATTAAATCACATGAAAAACTGCAATCTCCTTGAAATCAAAAAAATCAAAAAAATCAAAATGCTGATTTTTGATTATTCAATGTATTAATGAATTTTATGTTTAATCATTAATAGCATTGAGTAATACTTCTGATAAACTCATATCTTCCATATCATCCATTGTTACTGTATCACAAATATCAAACTTTGCGCCAGCACCTTGCAATTCATCATCTAAGACTTTTAAAAAGCGAGTAGCTTGGGGATCATTGCCAACTTGAATAAAGGAAATGGCTAATTCCTCATCTCGATCCATTTTGCGAGATGCTTCAATAATTACTTTCATCACAGCTTTACGATCATCAGGTTCACCATCAGTAACTACTAAAATTGTTTCACCATTTGGTTTAGTTTGTCCTGCGGCTTTCCTTTGAAAATAATCATCTGTAGCAACTTTTAAAACTCCTGCTAAGTCTGTACTTCCTGATGGATCATTTTCTTGAAAAATTTGTCCCACTTTGCCAGATGTGACATTATCATATTTTTTAAATCTTCCAGAAAATAAATAGACTGTGATACCATCAGGATCAAATTGTTCACATTTACTTGCTAACGCCAAAGTTGATTCTTGGGCTGCTACCCATCTACTTCTACCACCTTTTTGGTCAGGTGTTGACATACTACCACTTTTGTCAATGATTAAAGTATAATCGCGGTTTTCTAACATGATTTAATTCTCCATTTTTTGATAATTAGGTCATCATTTTTCCATGATTATTTTATGATTATTTTATGATTATTACATCATACTTGTATATCATTTGTATATCAAAAAATACCAGGGTCAAATATCAAATAGTAAATTATCAAATTATCAAATTACATTTGATTTTCTTACCAAACTAACTGTTACATCCGTCTAGTTTCTCCTGATAGCTAACTGCTAATTAAGCTGTTGTGCCTTTAACTTGAATAATTAATACAAGCAAGATGCTTGTGCTACTGTAACGTCAGGTTGTTTAATTATACAGTGAGTGCTGCACATTAGCTTACTAATAACGTAAGTTGCCAGTTAAATAAAGTAAGGTGCGTCAGAATCTTAAAATTGGTAATTTCAACCTAAATTATTCTGTCTCACGCACCCTACAAACTACAAAATATCCGAAAATTAATAACTAGCGACTTGAGTTAATAATTAATCAGTAATTGCATTCATTAAAACATCAGCCAAACTCATATCTTCTATTTCATCTAAGGTGACGGTATCACAAATATCGAATTTCGCACCTACACCTTGTAACTGATCATCTAAAGCTTTTAAGAATTTTCTAGCTTGAGGATCATTGCCTACTTGAATCACAGAAATGGCTAATTCTTCATCTCTTTCCATTTTTTGAGTAGCAGCAATAATGATTTCAAATACCGCTTTACGATCATCAGGTTCACCATCGGTAACTACTAAAATTGTTTCACCATTTAGTTTAGTTTGTCCTGCACTTTTACGTTGAAAATAATTATTTATGGCATCTTGTAATACACCTGCCAGGTTTGTAGTTCCTGCTGGATCATTTTCTTGAAATATTTGGGCAACTTTGGCAGATGTTACGTTATCGTAACGTCTAAATTTGCCAGAAAATAAGTAAACTGTAATGCCATCAGGATCAAATTGTTCACATTTTCTCGCTAAAGCAATTGTGGACTCTTGGGCTATTTCCCATCTACTTCTACCCCCAACTTGGTCAGGTGTAGACATACTGCCACTTTTATCAATAATTACTGTGTAATCACGATCGCTCATCATAATTTCCCTTTTTTAATCTCATCACTTTCTATTGTAACCCGTGAATATGAGTATGGTACTAAAAATGACAAAAAAATTAAAGATTAAAAATTAAAAAAATGTTAAGAAACGTGATCAGCTGATGTGCAGCACTCACTGTATAACTAAAAAACCTAAAACTACAGTAGCACAAGCATCTTGCTTGCATTTATTATCCTAAAACTAATGTAGCACAAGCATCTTGCTTGCATTTATTATCCTAAAACTAATGTAGCACAAGCATCTTGCTTGCATTCATTATCCTAAAACTAATGTAGCACAAGCATCTTGCTTGCATTTATTATCCTAAAACTACAGTAGCACAAGCATCTTGCTTGCATTTATTATCCTAAAACTAATGTAGCACAAGCATCTTGCTTGCATTTATTATCCTAAAACTACAGTAGCACAAGCATCTTGCTTGCATTCATTATCCTAAAACTACAGTAGCACAAGCATCTTGCTTGCATTCATTATCCAAATTAAAAGTACAACAACTTAGCTAACTGGAATTAAAAAAATCTTTACATAAACTTAGGGATTAAAGGATAATTATTACAAAAATTTATGATAATAATTAGAAAAATCAACGGATCAAAAAAATTGAGAGAAATTTGATAAAAATATTTATGATGATTTTTTCTTGAATTTATTAGATATTATCAAATTAAAGGCTTAAATCTAGGCACATCATTATGTCTGTAACCAATGTCACTGAAGCCACATTTAAACAAGAAGTATTGGAAAGTGAAACCCCTGTTTTAGTTGATTTCTGGGCTCCTTGGTGTGGTCCTTGTAAAATGTTATCACCTGTAGTTGAAGAAGTGGCTGCTGAATACGAAGGTCAAGTAAAAGTAGTCAAATTAAACACTGATCAAAATCCCACAGTAGCTAGTCATTATGGTATTCGCAGTATTCCCACATTAATGGTATTTAAAGGAGGAAAACAAATTAATACTGTAGTTGGCGCTGTTCCTAAAACTACCTTAGCTAAAACTTTGGATCAATATATTTCTTCATAGCTTTTAGCTTTTAGCTATTAAGAACTAATTGAATATTTTATTGATAGATCATTTTCGATCTGATATCTCTAACTTGTTAACCAAAATTGGAGATTTCAGATCCCGGACTTCTTGAAAAAGTTCGGGATCTTTTTGTTGAGTCAGATCCCGGACTTCTTGAAAAAGTTCGGGATCTTTTTGTTGAGTCAGATCCCGGACTTCTTGAAGAAGTTCGGGATCTTTTTGTTGAGTCAGATCCCGGACTTCTTGAAGAAGTCCGGGATCTTTTTGTTCATAACTAATTGAGAACTACTATATTTTGATTTTTGAGCAAATGAACCTGATCCGCAAATTCTTTGATAATTTACGAATATATACCTTGAAATTAAAACTAAATAACGCTATTCTAACCATATCACTTAAATAAATGAACATAGCATGACAACTAATACCGAAATTCAAGCCTTGGATGTACCTACCGCGATTTTACAACGTCGTTCCATCAAAACCTTTAAACCAGATGCGATCGCCCCAGAATTACTCAAACAATTGATCGAATTAACTGTGGCTGCACCTAGTAGTTTTAATGTACAATCATGGCGGATTATTGTGGTACAAGATCAAGCCCAAAGAGAGGCTTTATGTGCGGCTTCTTGGAATCAAAAACAAATTAAAGAAGCACCTGTAACTTTTGTTTTTGCGGCCGATGCCAGTGCAGGAGAAAAAGATTTAACTCCTATTTTAGAACAAGGTGCAGCTACTGGTGCATGGAATGAAGGTACTGTTAATTATTTCAGAAATGCCATTCCTAAATTTCAAGTTAGTTTAGGAGAAAAACGTCGGGAATATGCTATTAAAGATGCCATGATAGCGTCAACAAATTTAGTTTTAGCCGCAGAAAGTTTAGGTTTATCCACTTGTTTTATGAATGGTTGGATAGAAGATCAAGTAAAAGCGGTAATTGGTGCAGAAAATGATCCAGAATTAGCGATCGCTGTCTTAGTTCCCGTAGGATATGCAGCCGAACCTCGGTTAAACCCTGGACGTTTACCATTATCTACTAATGTTTTTGTAGATAAAATTAACACCTCCTATCAAGGTTAATGGTAGATAATTATCTATTTTGGTATGGTAAGGTAAACCAAAAACTTACCTCCATACCAAAACTAAGCCAATGTGTAGCACTCACTGTAAAACCACAGTAACGCAAGCATCTTGCTTGCATTCATTATCCATAACAAGTGACAGTTTCAGCTATTCGTCATCCCCAAAGTTTCTGATTTTTTAGACCCAAAATGCACACTTTTGATGGTGTAGGAAAATCCTGGAACTTTCTTTTTGTGTGTTTAAGCTAATGTGCAGCACTCACTGTATAATTAAAAAACCTGAAGTTACAGTAGCACAAGCATCTTGCTTGTATTAATTATTCAAGTTAAAGGCACAACAGCTTATCAACCTCAAACCTTTCATTCGTCAAGATTTGGGTTTTATTCAGCAAACCCTAATTAATCCATATCAGTTTCAATATTATTATTAAACCCCAACTCAGATAATGCAACTTTCGTTTCTTCAATCTTTTGCATAGCTATTTCTCCTTCTATTGTAAACTCAACTTTTAATGTTAACTTCAAACTTGGACTAGTAGTAAACTTGGCCAGCACTTTCGAGTAAAAGTTCATCCATTTTTGCGGTGTAATTACACCACTCCACTTTAATAATTTGGGTAATACAACTGGGGTAATAATTTCAGGATCTTTTGTTGGTTCTGGTTCATCTGGTAATTTCTCCTTATTATTATTAATGTTATTATTAATGTTATTATTAATATTATTATTAATATCATAAGATGTAAGTTTCTCTCTCACAGTGTTGGAAATCAGTGTAGAATAATCTTGAGTATTCAGGTTATGAGTAATATTTTCCCTATTTTCTGATAGTATTGACGAGTTTTCAGAAACAGTTTCCTTAGCAGCTAAAGCTATTTGATAAGCATCTGCTGTTGCTTTAGTAATGATAAACATATCCTCAGAAATTTCTACATCTCTACTGGAAAAATCACATTCAAAATAAAAAGGCTCATAACCATGATTACTTTTTCCAACATAAGCTAAAGTTCCCTCCTTGACACCGCGAGATATAGCATCTTTGACAGCATCACTATTCACATCACTATTTAACAATCTAGGAAATAATGGAGATGCAAAAAAAGCATCGCGGACAGCTTTGGTACTCCATTCTCTAAATGCCGGTGGCCAATTTCTACTTAAAAAGCGCGGGTTAATACTATCAGTAACATCACCACTTTGGCGTAATTTATTAATAATTAAACTTACTAATGTTGTAGATTGACTGGAGTTTACTTGACCCAAATCTATGACACGGATTTTGTTATCTTTACCCAATAAAGCCACAAATTTATAAGCATTCCACACACTTTCTTTTAAATTAGATTCACATTTTTTCAGATTTTCTGCTAATTGCCGTTTTTGGTTTTCATCTAATCTTTCCTTTTCCTCATCCCGTATATCTTCCCAGGCTAAAACCTTTCTCGCTTCTTCTCGCAGTTTGGTATCAGTATCAGCAATTGCCCAAATTATGGCGCTCTTAAAAGTTCGATTGGATGCGCCACATTCTTTAGTCATAAACTCAATCATTTTTAGAGTCTGACTATCCTGTATAGAATGTTCTGGTGCTAACATTGCTAAAGTTAAAACAGGACTATTAGAAATCCTACTAGAATTTTCTGGAAATTCAGCTAATTGTATTCCTGGATGAGAAGTAAAAACTTTTTGAATTTCTGATTTTACTCTTTCCGTAATTCTTGATGATTGAACATTGGCGCGACGGTCTGCTAAAATTTTATTTAAATTTGGTGACAGACTAAAACAATATTTATTTTTTTCTATTAACAAATAATAACAATCTGTAGATAATGTCTCTAAAACTGTTTCTACATTGCCAATATCTAAAGATGGTTCTGCCACCGCTAACCGAATTTCTGGGATAGTAGATTCAGCCCGTAAAATACCACCATTAGATTCAAAAAATATCGTAGTTGTAACTTTGCGGTGTAATCGTAGTTTTTTAATTTGGTCGTCAGCTACCATATCTAAACGGATAGCATGGGAATCTTTTTTACCACAAATATCAGTTGTGACTGCACCTTCTAATCTATTTTCTCCCAATTGTTCAAAAACAGCAGAGCGAAATTGGGGGTCATCTAGGGGTGCTGTTCCTAAAGTAATTAAGGGATCACGGTGCGCGCCTTGATATCCTTCTTTATAGGCATGGGACACCCATAAAGCTAATAAACGCAATACTCCCCTAGTACGTTGGAAACGAGGTACAACTTGCCATTTACGCTCAAAGACTGATAATACTGAAGGATGGAAAGGATAGGTAGCATAAAAAGCTTCACGGGGGTTATCTACAGGAAACCAATTAGGAAGTTGTTGGCGGTGGTCTAGTACCCAGTCAGCGTATTCATTACAGGCATCAATAGCATCTTTTGGTAACATAATCCTACCATCAGCACTCACAGCCCTAGCATCCCATTCAAATAGTCTTCTTCTGATAATTTCTGAAGTTTCCGCTTCTGCTGACATCATAATAGGTTTACCCACCCGATCCAGCATTTTTTTAAATCTTTGTTCATCCCCTTCATCAGCTGAAGTGTATTCCATTTCTGAAGCAGGAATGGAAACTACTAACACCACATTATCTGAACCTCTAGCGGTTTCTGATAATGCTTGAATGAAATTATATAAACTATTGTGATAACCATCTTTTCGATATGTACTAACATAGTTGATAATTTCATCCATTAATATTAAACAGGGTTTATCTTTGGGCAGAAATTGTTTAATCACATCGCCTTTAGGTTCAGTAAATCTTCGCTCATGTTCTGCTAATATAGCTAAGGCATTTTCTCCACCTAATTGATAAGCAATTTCTCCCCAGGGTGTTTTCCGTAATGGTATACCATCAACTCCACCACGGCCATTAATAGAATCAAATTCAGTGCCTACAAACACAGCTACTGCTGCTTCTGGAACGGAAGAAATACCAGCTTTTTGTAATATCTTTTGTACACCAGTCCAATTATTAGCAATAGCACCACCTTTAGCTAGATGATAGAGTAAGGTTAAAGCGTGGGTTTTACCACCACCAAATTGAGTAGAGAGATTAAAAATAGCAGAGGTTTCTGTTTTTTCACCAGATAAACGCCGCACAACTTGGGCGGAAAATTCAGTTAAATATTTAGTTAAATAGGTACGTTCAAAAAATCTTTCTGGTTGTTGATAGTCAGCAGGTGCTTTTTGATTTCTAACCTGGTCTAAATGTACTGCAAATTCCGCAGCGTCTAAAGGTTTACCTTCCCGTAAGTCTTCGCGGGGTGTTAGTCCATCAATTTTGTACCAAGGTTTAATAGTTGCCATAAGTTTAAGTGTGTGGGTTAAGTGTGTGGGTTAAGTGTGTGGGATTGTGGTATGTAGTGCGGAGTATGGAATGTGAGTAGGAAGTTTTGAGAGATATATTTTCTAATATCAGTTTATAAATTTACTAAAAAATTCCCAGGATTAATTCCAAGGATTAATAATTACAACTTTAGTACCAACAAAATCTTTTTCATTACGGGTAACAAGGATAAGAGAATTTTTTAACGCGGTGGCAGCAATGAGAGAATCCATAGCAGGTAAAGGTTGTCCATTTTGTTCTAATTCTGCCACTAGGTTTCCCCATAAAACCATTGTGGCAATATCTAGACCTAAAATTCTATTTTTAAACCGATGGGGTAGGCTTTCATTGAACCATTTGGTAAGAGATTCTTTCCGTTTAGATATAGGAAGTTTATTGATCCCTTTAGCAATTTCACCAATTGTAATTACGCTCAAGTAAAGTGTTTCTGGAGGTTGGGCATCTAGCCAGTTTAAAACTTGTTGATTTGGTTGTTTAGTAATGGTTTCAGAAATCAAGCAAGTATCAAGAAGATAAGTCATGGGAATCAGTTAGGGAAATGAATCATGGGATAAAACTATCACGGGGTAAACTGGTATCTCTACTCAGGTCTAATTCTTCAGCTACTTCAGCTAAGGGAGATTGACGGAAAAATTCTGAAAGTTTACTTGGTTGTTCTGGAAGTGTTTGGTAATTTTTATTTTCCATATTTAGGCTTTGTACTAGTAATTGAATTATGTAAAGTTTATCGTTGAGGGAAAGTTGCAGGAGTTGTTGTTCAAGTTCTGGAATAACCATAATTTTGGTAGTGTGAAAGTGTGGGGTCCTGGTTGGGTTTCACTGTGTTCAACCCAACCTACGCACCTGTATAAATTAACCATACTAAGTAAGTAGACGAAAATAAATCAAAGTAGATTAAGTAATGTAAAAAATCTGGAGATGATTTCGTAGTGAGGGCTTCAGCCCTCAAATGAGGAATAAATTCCTCACTACAAACTTTGAATTATTCAAGCCGTTCTACTTATAGTTTAACTATTATAGTACGTTTTAGGGTTTAATCACCAATAATATTGATTGTAAAAATAACCATGTTGTAGAGGTTTAGCAGACTTTCAGATCCCGGACTTCTCAAAGAAGTCCGGGATCTAAGCACACAGACCTTCAGATCCCGGACTTCTCAAAGAAGTCCAAAATCTAAGCACACAGACTTTCAGATCCCGGACTTCTCAAAGAAGTCCGGGATCTAGTGGGCAGAAATGCGTTTAATGGGTAGGTCAACTTCGATGAGGCGTTTAGCGTATTTGGTGGTGTTCATGGTTTTTTGTTTGAATTAGGTGGTTATTGAAGGAGTAACTTGTAGATGAACTACCCCATTTTACTTCATTGAAGATGGGGTTTCTACATCCCCATCAGTAAAGTTGATCTACTAACTCTTTGTCTCATAAAGGTTACAATCTCAATTAGTCATTAATCAGAATTGGATTAAGCAGAAAAACCACACCAATTACATGGTTTATTAATCACTCTGACTGATTGAAAACCTTAAAATCAAAATCCTTTGCTATCAAGACTTACAAGGTATTTTTAAAAGTAATCAATCAGCAATTAGTGAGTAATTTATGATTGATATTTTTAATATAGCAACTATATCCACTAGCTGACATATTGGATATATTGGATATATTGGACATTGTTATTATAAATGACGTATATGATAAGATTTTTGTATGAGTATGTTAATGAAATAATGGATATAATGGATATGATGGATAAACAAAAGAGTAAAAAAGATATGGCAGAAATAAGAGTTTTTGTTAAGCCAGAATTAAGACAACAATTTAAAAGTAAGTGTGTACTAGAAAATAAAACCATGAGTGATGTTATTGCTGACTTCATGGCTACTTATGTTAACGACAATCAAGAAACTAGCCACACTTAAAAACCAATGACAGTTAGAGCGATCGCGCTAACAACCCCAAACAACCAACCCAACGGAACCATGACAACTGAATTAAGTAGATTAGACCGGATAGAAGCGATTTTAGAGCGCGTGGCGGTGCAACAAGAAACTACTGCTACAACACTGGATAACTTAACAGGTAAAGTTGAGGATATTACTTATAAAGTTGATGACTTTATTAATACAGCTACCAGTGTTTTAGGAAGAAGTGCCATTTTAGATGACATCATAGTTAGACTTGACTGCAATTTTGAACTACATCAGCAACGATTTGAGGAAAACCAACGCTCAATTAATGCTGCTTTAGAAAGACTAGAGGCAATTTTGATGCAACTAATGGATAAGTAAAGCGATCGCCTAAAACAAAATTAAAGACTTTCAGATCCCGGACTTCTTAAAGAAGTCCGGGATCTAAGCACACGGACTTTCAGATCCCGGACTTCTCAAAGAAGTCCGGGATCTAAGCACTTCGTTTTCAATTGATAATGTTCTATTTTTATCAATGGTTGCCAATTTAATCTCACTGGATCTTGAATAATATGAACTTCTGGAAATGAAGCACAATTAAATACTACATACAACCAGTAATCATTCTTCAATCTTTCTGCTGTTTTATATTCATTAGTTGTTAATGCCAACTCACCAACATTTGCCCGTCCTTTGACTTCAATAAACCTCACTGCACTAGCTTTTAATGGATCTCCAGAATCAATTTCACGGGATATCAAATCAAACCCGCGATTCTCCTTCTCCACACTCACAACTTGCCAACCTCTAGCTTTTTCATATTCTATAACTGCTTGAATTGCTATTTTTTCAATTTCATCATCATCTACCATCGGCGCAATTTCTGGAGAACTTCTTTCAGGATGGGGTAATACCCAAGCACGTCCATGATGATGAATATCAGTAATGGCACAACTGGCCTCTTTTTGTAACTCTTCCCGTCGTTGTTCTAACCTGCCATTTAATTCAAATAGTCGGTCTTCTAGTTGTTTAATGCGACCATCTAACCCTTGTTCTTTAGAACCAGATTCTTTGGTTTGAAATAACTCTGCATATTGAATCTGGATTTTATCAATAATCACATTTAGACTAATTTCTATATGATTAGAAATTGTCTGTACTTCCTTTTGTCGCTGTGTACGAATTTCTGTTAAAAAGCTATTTAATTCCTGTTCAATTAATGCTTGTTCTACCTGTTCTCGACTAGGTAAACTACTATCATCTGGTAAATAATCAACTAAATTAGCTAAATTCACAGAGTTATTATTATTGTGATTATTCTCTGTTTGTACTTCGTTTTGCTTGGTAAAATCTCCTATTTTTGCTGGTACTAAATCTAAAAATAAAGTTGGTTGACGGACAGACATTGTTCCATTTAACTCTGTCTGCACTACATATAAACGCTCATGGAGTTTTCTACCCCGTCCATCGGTAATAGCAGCCGAAAATACATCTAATCTCGCTGGTTTATGACGGTGTAAATCAAAAAACACCGCACCCCGACGCAAATCTTCCTGTACTTGGTTAGAAACTTCATCCCGCACACATTCAAATAATGGATGTCCTGGTGTCACCCATTCTAAGGTGGGGTCATCTGTTAAGATATTTTTATCAAATGCAATCTTTTTATAATCCCGTCCCAATTTACCAAAGCGGTTTTCTAACCTATCTCCTGTTGCCCATAAAGTCCGAGGAACACGCCCAATTCTGTATATTTTCTTACCCTTAGCCGTTTCCTTGGGATGAATCCCCGCTATAGGTGCTGCTTGCACAAAGAAATCATGGATCACTTCCGGTACTAATCTCCGTTCTTTAGCTTCAGCAGATTTACCGATAATTTGTGATAAATTTAATTCCCGTTTCGCCAGTCCTTCCAAAGCTGAATCACTAATTTTACGGAAACGTTCTGTATCTACTTGTTCTACAATCCGATTAAGAATTACAGACTCAGTAAGATTATGAGCGTACATATCCCGAATCATCCTTTCTAACTGATTAGCAGGGAAAATATCACCCAGCACGTTAAATACTTTACCTGTCCTATCTGGATCTAAATCCATCTCAATAGCGTGAATCCTGTCAAACAATTTCCATAAAACGTAACCTTCTTTAGTATTAGTAGCTACAAAGTTAAAAATCAAACAATCTTTATCCTGTCCATAGCGGTGAATCCTACCCATACGCTGTTCTAACCGCACTGGATTCCAGGGAATATCATAATTAATCATAAACCAACAGAATTGTAAATTAATACCTTCTCCTGCGGCTTCTGTCGCTACTAAAACTTGACAATCTTCTCTAAATTCCCGTTCTGAATAAATGCGAGTATGGGGAGTATCTCTATCACCTATTTTCATTCCGCCATGAATTTGAGTAACAGTTAATCCCCATTCTTTTAATTTTACTACTAAATAATCTAAAGTATCTTTATGCTCGGTGAAAATGAGCATTTTCATTTTCGGATCTTTAAATATTCCTTTTTGGGTAATTACTTCTTTTAACTTGACTAATTTAGATTCAATTTCCCGTTTTTCTAATATTAGTGCTTGACTAATTAGTTGATTTAATTGTATAATTTCCTGTTTTAAAGCAAAGGGATCTATGGAAGCTACTACACCTTCTAAATCACCGATAATTTTTTGTTGTTCAGGTTCTGGTAATTCTTCAAAATTGTCTGGTAATTTCTTATTAATTTGTTCTTGACGATAGCTTTCTGGATCTTCTAAAATTCTTTGGCGTTTATCGCGCATTCTTTCTAAACTACGGCGAACAGCGTAAATACTAGAAGCAAAGCGACGTTGTAACATAGCCATAGTAAAACCTAACGCTCTACCTCTGGCTGTATCATCACTGGCAGCTTTAATTGATTGGTCTTCTACATAATCAGTAAGTGCATTATAAAATTCTAACTCTTCTGCATCAATTTGAAATTCTATGGTTTCAACTTTACGGTTAGTGAATAGTTTTTTCACAATTCCTGTTTCTGCATCGGGAAATGTTTTTAACGATTCTTTAGTGCGACGTAGGTAAAAAGGAGCATTATTCCGTTTCATTGCTTCCTCTAAACTGCTCACATCTCCATAAACATCTCGGTCTAATAATTCTAGAAATAAACAAAAGTTTTTCGGATCGCCTTTATGGGGTGTAGCTGTCATTAATAAATAGTGGTCGGTAATTTTTCCCAGTTCTTCACCAAGTTTATAAGCTAGGGTTTTGCTATCGGAACTGTAGGCACTCATTTTATGTGCTTCATCTACAATAATTAAGTCCCAGTTACTTCTTAATAAACTATCTTTTGCGTCCTCAATGCGCGAAACCCAAGATACAGAAGTGACAACTTGATTTTTTTCTTGCCAGGGATTAGAACCATAGTTAGCGCGTAGCACATCACCGCGTATCACTTCAAATTCTTCCCGAAATTTGTCTTTGAGTTCTCGTTGCCATTGAAATGTTAGGTTAGCAGGGGTGATAATTAATGTACGTTGAACTAATCCTCTAATTTTCAGTTCTTTAATTAATAATCCTGCCATAATTGTTTTTCCCGCACCTGGATCGTCAGCTAGTAAAAACCGAATGCGAGGCTGTTTTAAGAAATACTCATAAACTGCTTCTAGTTGGTGTGGTAAGGGGTCTACACGAGCGATCGCTAATGCAAAATAAGGATCATATTCATAAGCTAAACTTAAACGTAATGATTCTATACCAAAGCGAAAATACTGTGCATTACCGTCAAAGGGTTCTTTTTCTGGTGTACATTCTAACTGTTCCAACTGTTCAGCATTGAGAATGGGTTGATAGGTATAGTTAGTATTGATTCCTGTACCAATGAGTTTTATAGCATCACCCATAGGTATAACCATTAATACCTGTACTGGTTCTGGAAACATTGAACCACTTACAATTACATTTGCTTTCAGGCGTTCTAGTTTCATAGCTTTACTAATTATATCTGTTTGCATTTGTTTATACATTTGTCTTATTTAAGGCTTGCTAAATAAATGTAAAACCTGGATATGTCAAAAGTTACAAGCTGATCAACACGCAAAAAGTGCCAGAGTTTTCCAGGGGATACCTAAAAAAGCGTGTATTTTGGGTTGAATAAATCAGAAAATTTGGGCATGACAGCGATAAATTACTGTATTAATCAATAATATAATGTATAAATGTATTCTGTAAATATTTTATTAGTTTATTTTTGTTGCGTTAAGTTAAGAATTAGAGATTTTTTGTAATAAAACTTTAATGATCAATACTTCAGACAGCATATACAGCCGTTTCCGTTATTATGAGATACAGATGTTAATGATCAAACCCTTGTAACACAGGCATCTTGCCTGTTAATAGTGTACCTCATTTACCTTAAATCTGCTGTAAAACCTGTCCGATAATTAAATGTGTATCAAATGTGTAAGCTGTTGTGCCTTTAACTTGAATAATTAATACAAGCAAGATGCTTGTGCTACTGTAACTTCAGGTTTTTTAATTATACAGTTTAGTTGCACATTAGCTTATCAAATGTGTATGATCAGCAAAACCTCCTAGGGACAATTCATGAATTGTCCCTACCATAATTTTCACCACAAGTCTATAGAGTTTCTATTTTTTTAATCTTGGTTTAACTCTCTAGCACAAGTTAAATATCTCGCTAATAAAGCTAAACTAATGCTTGTAAGACTGGCTGTAATCATCCTGATTTTATTATCTATCTGTGAAAATTGTATATCACTCAAATCACCTTTAAATAAATTAGAAATAATTGGACTTATAAACAGCCATAGAAATATCCCCAATGATGTTAATACAGTTAATAACTTAGCTGTTTGTTTAGGTTTACAATAATGTAACCAACGTAAAGCTAGATAACACCCCATTACTTCCCCTATCCACCAACCTAAGAATACACCTAATAAAACTGGTAATAATCCTTCTAATCCGGCATTAGGCATAAAAAACTTAGTATAGTTAGTGCCTAAATATACACCCAAAGCTCCTAATGTAATAGATCCGATTAAACTACCAAAAGCAGCCGCAATGTATCCACCTTGTTTACTTTTTTCTAAAGACATTATACCCTTTACTATTTAATTAATGTGATTTTATTTCAAAAATAATTGAATTATAGTTAAATTATAGTTGAATTATAGTTAAATTATAGTTGAATTATAGTTGAATTATCATATAAAACTCCTATTTTAATTTTGAACGAAACTGTGGTAAATTTTCTAAAATCCT
Source organism: Anabaena sp. FACHB-1237 (assembly GCF_014696225.1). Taxonomy (GTDB): domain Bacteria; phylum Cyanobacteriota; class Cyanobacteriia; order Cyanobacteriales; family Nostocaceae; genus FACHB-1237. The sequence continues at coordinate 74,057 of NZ_JACJPV010000005.1, forward strand.
CTTCCCCTTTGCCTCTTGCCCATATTTCTGTACATATCATTACAAAGTTATAATTTGTAATTGTACATTAATAAACATAAAAATAATTATTTTTGATTTAAAAATATGAAAATAAAGCAATAGTTAAAAGCTGTTGTTTTACCCTGTAATCATTGTAAAAGGTTTGCCTTTAGTTATTTGACCAGTTTACAAAAAGTTACTTAACCTAAACTTAATCTGGTTTTTACGTCTAGGAACAATAAGATCCCCCACTGGTTGAGGAAGTTGGGGATCTGGAAGATATGGTAGTCAAAAACACGCCTTTATAGCTTCATAAATTGCTAGGCGTAACTAAGCGTAATTATTATTGTGGCAAATATCATCAATTGCACAAATAAACCAATTTTTGATATCTGACGCACTCTAAAAAACAATCAAAAAGCATAAGTTTGATCAAGGTGTAAAACCATCGGTCTAAGTCTAGGAGAAGACAATGCTAGATTTTTTCACGTCATTGAATGAACATAATTTACCATATCCAGATCCTTTACATCCTATCGTGGTTCATTTTGTAATTGCGATGGTATTATTCTCAGTTTTCTGTGATGTGGTTGGTTATTTCACTGGCAAAACTCGGTTATTTGAAGTGAGTTGGTGGAATATGTGTATTGCTACAGTTTCGATTTTTGTAGCAATTATTTTTGGACAATTTGAAGCAGGTTTAGCGAAACCTTATGAATTAGCTAAATCAATTTTAAATGTTCACACTCTTATTGGTTGGTCACTTTCAGGAGTGATCGCTGCTATTAATGCTTGGCGTTATGTTTTGCGGAGTCGTAACCCCAATAAACTGCCATTTCATTACATTGCAGTGGGTATTTTACTAACATTAATTGTTGGTTTACAAGTGTATCTTGGTGATGAACTTGTGTGGGTATATGGCTTACACACTGTGCCAGTCGTGGAAGCAGTAAAGGATGGACTTTTACCATGAACTCAGAACTACTTGATCAAATAAGTCACCACATGGGGGCAAATGGCCTACCTTACGTTTTACCTATTCATCCTAATTTAGTTCATTTAACTTTGGGATTATTTATTATTGCCATTGTTTTCGATTTTTTAGGTGTGTTCTTTCCTTTGGAAAAATGGGTGTTCAAATTCTTGGGAATTACTGTAGAACGTTCTCAATTATTTGATGTAGGTTGGTACAATATTTTTGCCGCTTCTGTAATTACCTTTTTTACAGTTGGTGCAGGTTTTTTTGAAATGTTGTTAGCTGCACCTCCTGCTGATATTAAAAGCCCTTGGGGAATGTTAGCAATGCCCACAATGATGTGGCATGGTGTCGGTGGTGTTTTACTTTTAGCTATTATTGTGGGCATGACATTTTGGCGTGGTTGGCAACGTTATATTATTGGACTACAACATGAACGAGAAGTACAAATTCCTTATTTAGTTGTAGGGGCAATAATTATGTTGTTATTGTACTTACATGGCACATTAGGAGCGCATTTAGCAGCAGATTTTGGTGTCCATAATACGGCAGATAAGTTATTGCGAATGGGTCAAGATTTGAATCAAGTATTAGGTGGAAAATAGCTGTCACCTATGGACTGTAACTTGCTATATTTCCTTTTCTCTCCTTGCTAACTAACATGAATATTCGACTAATTTTGAATTTTTTAACTCTAGCAACTGGGGCGATCGCTGTTACTTTTACAAGTATTTGGATCGGAAAACAATCTTACTCTTGGCTTCCTCCCCAGGCTGCGGCTGAATCTCATCTTGTTGATGATTTAATCAGTTTTTTAGTGACAATGGGCGCGTTTATTTTCTTAGGAGTAACTGCGGTTCTATTGTATTCCATTCTCTTCCATCGGGCGCGAGATACAGACTTTAGTGATGGTCCTCATATTGAAGGTAATATCACTTTAGAAGTAGTGTGGACTGCCATTCCCATTATGTTAGTTTTGTGGATAGCTACCTACAGTTATCAAGTTTATGAAGAAATGGGGATTCAAGGACCAAATCATTTATTACATTTGCATAATCCCATAAAAATGGTCATGGCAAATAGTGATAATTCAGAAACTCCTGAAATTACTTCTAAAACCACAAAACCCATGGAAGAAATTGACGTTTTAGCTAAACAATGGGCATGGGTTTTTCACTATCCAGAAAACAACGTTACTAGTACAGAATTGCATTTACCAAGCGATCGGCGCATTCGTTTAAAACTGCATTCAGAAGACGTACTGCACGGCTTTTATATTCCCGCATTTCGCGTCAAACAAGACATAATTCCTGGTCATAACATTGACTTTGAATTTACTCCCATTCGTCCTGGAGAATATCGCCTCATAGACTCCCAATATAGCGGTACATATTTCGCTACCATGACCGCCAATGTAGTTGTAGAAAACTCAGAAACCTACCATCAATGGTTAGCATCCGCCGCAAAAAATACACCTTCACCTGCGCCTAACCAAGCAGTAGCAGAATATAACCTAAAACTCAAAAATGGCATTGATAGCGGTTGGGAAAGTATTCAACCCGCCGCACCTCCACTAGTTAACTTTCCTGGTTAATCATAAACTGTAACTTTACACCTAAATATGACAAATATTCCCATAAACAGCTTTAGCCATGCTGAACATCAAGATCCAGGAGACTGGAAAAGGTACTTCAGCTTCAGTACCGACCATAAAGTTATCGGTATCCAATATCTCGTTACCTCCTTTATCTTCTTTCTCGTCGGTGGCATTTTCGCCATGATCATCCGAGGCGAACTGATCACGCCAGAAGCGGATCTCATAGATCGTACCGTGTACAACGCCATGTTTACCATGCACGGAACAGTCATGTTATTCCTGTGGACATTCCCATCCCTCGTTGGTCTTGCTAACTACATTGTCCCCATCATGATCGGGGCGCGGGACATGGCCTTTCCTCGCCTCAACGCCGCCGCTTTTTGGATGGTCCCAGTGGTCGGTATTTTGATGATCGCCAGCTTTTTTGTACCTGGTGGTCCCTCCCAGTCTGGTTGGTGGGCATACCCCCCCGTCAGCACTCAGAACCCCACTGGTAACTTAATTACAGGTCAAGTCCTCTGGTTATTAGCAGTGGCAATTTCCGGTGTATCTTCCATTATGGGCGCAGTAAATTTTGTTACTACTATCGTCAAAATGCGTGCGCCTGGTATGGGATATTTCAGAATGCCGTTAATGGTATGGGCAGTATTTAGCGCACAAATTATTCAATTATTTGGACTACCAGCATTAACAGCCGGAGCAGTAATGTTATTATTTGATATTACTGTGGGTACATCGTTCTTTGACGCAACTAAAGGCGGTGATCCAGTAATGTTCCAGCATTACTTCTGGTTTTACTCCCATCCAGCGGTTTATGTAATTATTCTGCCAATTTTCGGCGTATTTTCAGAAATATTCCCCGTTTACTCTCGCAAACCCCTATTTGGTTATAAAGTTGTCGCTATTTCTTCCATGCTAATCGCTGTAGTAAGCGGTATAGTATGGGTACATCATCTGTATGTAAGTGGTACACCTGGTTGGATGCGGTTATTCTTCATGTTAACAACCATGTTCGTATCTGTACCTACAGGAATTAAAGTATTTGCTTGGGTAGCGACCATTTGGGGTGGAAAAATACGATTAAATACACCAATGTTATTTGCATTAGGTGGATTAATCATGTTTGTATTTGCTGGGATTACTGGAATAATGCTTTCTTCAGTACCAGTAGACGTTCACGTCAATAATACATACTTTGTGGTGGGACATTTCCACTATGTACTGTATGGAACAGTCACAATGGGAATGTATGCAGCCATCTATCATTGGTTTCCCAAAATGACAGGAAGAATGTTCCATGATGGCTGGGGAAAAGTTCATTTTTGGTTGGCATTTATTGGTACAAATTTGAATTTTTTACCCATGCACCCATTAGGTTTACAAGGTATGTTAAGACGTGCAGCCTCTTACGCACCAGACTTAATTGGTTGGAATATTGTAGCTAGTTTGGGTTCATTTTTGTTAGGAATGTCCACCCTACCTTTTATTTTCAATATGCTAATTTCTTGGATGCAAGGTGAAAAAGCACCGGATAACCCTTGGTTAGCAATTGGTTTAGAATGGGAGATTTCTTCACCTCCTCCTATTGAGAATTTTGAACAGATTCCAGTGGTAATTAGTGAACCCTATGGTTATGGTAAGTCCGAACCTTTAACAGCTACTTCTGAACATAAATAATTGATATTGTGCGTCATATTTATAGGTTTTTTATTAATTTTGACGCACTATTTCTATTTATTTTCTCACGCAGAGGCGCAAAGTCACAGAGAGAGTAATTGGTAATTAGTAATAAGTTTGTTGAGTAAGTGGGAAGTTATGATGGATAGTTCTATGAGTTCTGAGGAATTACATCAGCATCATGAACATGAACATGATGAAGAAGGCAATAAGATGTTTGGTTTTATTGTGTTTCTTTTATCTGAAAGTGTCATTTTCTTGAGTTTTTTCGCTGGTTATATTATCTATAAAACTACTGCGGTTAATTGGTTGCCGCCTGGTGTCTCTGGTTTAGAAGTTAAAGATCCTAGCATTAATACTGTGGTTTTAGTTGCTAGTAGTTTTGTAATTTATTTTGCAGAAAAAGCCCTAGAAAAACATGATTTAAAAACTTATCGCTTCTTGTTGTTTCTAACAATGGCAATGGGTAGTTATTTCTTGTATGGCCAAGCGGTGGAATGGAGTAGTTTGGAGTTTGGTTTTACTTCTGGTACTTTCGGCGGAATGTTTTATCTATTAACTGGTTTTCACGGTTTGCACGTTTTCACGGGTATTCTGTTACAGTTAATTGTGTTGTTACGTTCTTTCATGCCTGGTAATTTTGATAATGGCCATTTTGGCATCAATGCCACTTCTTTGTTTTGGCACTTTGTTGATGTTATTTGGATTATTTTGTTTATCCTTATTTACGTTTGGCAATAGGTGTTTTGTTAGCTGAAAATCAATCTAAGAATCAATAAATTATCTAGGGGTTTAGCATTGCTGAACCCTTGTTCATGTATTTGTGTATTTGTATAATTATGCTAAAATTATCTATTTGGGAAAATAGCGATAAATTTCTTTTCTGTGTAAAACTCTTTCAAAAATTAATGTTTCACCATCAAAAATAATACCAAGACGATAATCACCTATGCGAATACGATAAGCATTATCATATCCCTGAAGTTTTTTGATATTTGTGATTTCTTCAAAACTTGATATTGCGATTATTTCTTCAAAAGCAAACTTTTTAATAGACTCATAGTATGGTGTACTTTTAAGTGCTTTTAAATCTTTAATAAAACTGGGTAGATACTGAGTATTCATTATTTTTCTAATTCTGCTAATGCTGCATCTAAATTTAATGGTGTTTCATTTTCTACCTCTTTCATAGCTAGAATAAGTCCTTCATCTTCAAGTGCTTCTAGCAATCGTAAATAGTCTTGAAAATCTATAACTACTTTTCTGATATTACCTTGAATATCAGTAATCAATTCTTGGGCAAAGGGATATTTATTAGCTTGCATTTTGTTTATATTTTTGTTTGGTGTCAATATGTTGATATTTAAACTTAATTTAGCATATCTATATCAGGTTTGAATAGAAGTTATAAAAATTATGTAGTAAATTCACAAATGAAGCCATAAATAATACTCAGTATTTTTTTGTTAAGATAAGTAAATTCACTTTTGCTAATTAATTACAAGTATCTATATTATATAAGTAGATGTATAATTACATATATATTATATTAAGATTAATTGTAGTGTCATTGCAAAAACTCTGTATTTACTAATATAGCAAAAATTTATGAACCTCCATACTTTCAAATCTTGTTTAAGAAATCCTGTCTACGAAGATCAAGACATCTTAATTTATCAAGGAGATTCATTATTATTAATGAATAAATTACCAGCAGAATGTTTACCTTTAACTGTCACATCTCCTCCCTATAATATAGGCAAAGAATATGAATCTATATTGTCATTAGAAGATTATATTCAATGGACAGCTAAATGGATTAATCAAGTCTATCATTGCACATCATCAGATGGTGCATTCTGGCTAAATCTTGGTTATCTTTCTATTCCTAAAACTGCTAAAGCAATTCCTATTCCTTATTTAATTTGGGATAAAGTTCCTTTTTATTTAATTCAAGAAATTGTTTGGAATTATGGTGCAGGCGTAGCTGGTAAACTGTTTTTTTCTCCTCGTAATGAAAAGTTTTTATGGTATGTTAAAGATCCTCAAAAATATGTATTTAATTTAGATGATATCCGAGATCCTAATGTGAAATATCCTAATCAAAAGAAAAATGGTAAATTAAAATGTAATGTTAACGGAAAAAACCCTACTGATGTTTGGCAAATTCCTAAAGTTACTTCTGGTCAAAATCGTAGTTCTCAAGAAAGAACTCCTCATCCAGCACAATTTCCCATTGAGTTAATTACTAGAGTTATTTTAGCTAGTAGTCATCCTGGAGATATCATATTTGATCCTTTTTTTGGATCTGGTTCAACAGCAGTAGCAGCTATTAAAACAGGACGTAAAGTAATAGGTATTGAAATTAATCCAGATTATGTAAACATTGCCGTAGAAAGGGTTAAAAGGATTCGCTATGAACAGGAAAATCAAGTTAAACAAGGTATAATTGGTAAATTACAGCAGTTTCCGTTATTATGATGTACAGATGTTAATGATAAAACCTTTGTAACACAGGCATCTTGCTGTGTTCATAGTGTACCTCATATAGATGGAATGTGCTGTAAGTCAAGCAATTTCTAAACCAGTTTGTACTAAACTAGTACCAATTCCTTGATTTTGATATTTATTCTGGAATTATAGCTAATGGTGCTAAACATAACACGGAGAATCACGAATTTTATCTATCAGTTTTGCTTCGTTTTCAGTTGCAAATACTTGAATATTCACTTCTGCTATAGATGAATAATCTAATCCTGTTTCAGGACGAATTTTCATGATTTTCTATTCTCTGATGATTTTATCTAGGTTAGATAAAATAAATTCCATCTTTACTTAATTTTATCAGACATCACTAACCACAAGATCCCCGACTTCTTTAAGAAGTCGGGGATCTGACTTGATCGCAAATATTAAGAATTGATTAAAAACTAATTATTTATACTCATAGATGATATAAGAAAATATATTTCTTACCAATCACCAATTATCTATGAATCACAAACCTTATCTCGTTAAACCAGGTTCACAAATTTCTCTGCTTAAAGATTATGATCCCGCCTATAAATGCGAGTTTCATGAAAAAACTGATGCTGATAAAAAATTACAAGCAGGTATTGAGAAACTTGCTAGATATCAAGATATTCTTTATGCCCAAAATACCTATGCTTTATTAATTATTTTTCAAGCTATGGATGCTGCTGGTAAAGATAGTACCATTAAGCACGTAATGTCGGGAGTTAATCCTCAAGGTTGTCAAGTATTTAGTTTTAAATCTCCCAGTGATGAAGAGTTAGATCATGATTATTTATGGCGTTCTATGAAGGCTTTACCAGAACGCGGTAGAATAGGCATTTTTAACCGTTCTTACTATGAAGAATTATTAATAGTTCGTGTTCATCCAGAAATTCTCAAAAAGCAACAATTACCACATTTTCCTAATGGTAATAAAATTTGGCTGCAAAGATTTGAAGAAATTAATAATTTTGAAAAGTATCTAGTTAATAATGGTGTTATTGTTCTGAAATTTTTCCTCAATGTCTCCAAAACTGTCCAGAAAAAAAGGTTTTTAGAAAGAATTGACGCACCATCAAAAAATTGGAAGTTTTCGGTAAATGATGTTAAGGAAAGGGCTTTTTGGTATGACTATATGAAGGCTTATGAAGATGTTTTTAATCATACTAGTACCACCCATGCTCCTTGGTACATTATCCCCGCAGATCGTAAATGGTTTACAAGGTTAATTGTAGCAGATATTATTTGTACAAAATTGCAGGAATTACATTTACAATATCCCCAAGTCAGTGAAGAATATAAACAACGTCTTGCAGAAGCTAAGAAAATTTTAGAAGCAGAAGATGACACTTAAAAAGACTCGGCCTTGCTGAATTAGAGTATGAAATGGAAAAGTTACAAAAATGAGTCTACCTTAGTGTACCTTTAAGGCAAGCAGGACTTACGCAACTGGCACATTGGTAGGGTGCGTCACATATCAACAATTTGTTTATTTGCAGGATTTATGAAGTCTGACGTGGTTAATGACCTTAAGGAAATTAACAACTACTCTTTGCTATTATCTTAAAACTGTTGCCGATGAATCTTTTATATATTAGCATTGAACTAATATATTATATTGATACTGGCTGTAAGATTATATTATTTGCTAAAGAACGACGTTTACTTACATAAGCATCACGTAGGCTGGGTTGTGGTCTGGTGATCTTTTTAGATAGTTTCTCTAAAATAGGTTGGGGAATAGCTGCACTGTGACGTTGAGTTAAGATGGGCATTTCTTGCCAACAACTCCGGCAAAACCAGTAGGTTTCTTGTCCACGAATGTGTTTGAGTAGAGAATCTTTACAACAAGGACAGTAGTACATAACGGTAAATCCTTTTCTTTTATTAAAGTTATCATCTGAATTTCATTTATGAAGCTAATTAAGGTAATCACTGGAATTAGTTAAGTCGCTTAGTTCTATTAAGATTCGTCGAATTTCGCTAAATTATAGATGTATATTCCTTACAATATAGATCGTAAATGTGAGGAAGTTGTGAGGATGTTTACAATATTATTTATTTTGTAACATTTGTATATATTTTTTGAATTAACTAACAGTCATATTTATGATCCCTGATTGTTCAAGAAAGTTGGAGATCATTTACTTTTGTTAAGAAAATATATCCTCACAAGATCCTCAAAATATCTCTGTATAACAAAAATATAGCTGAAAAATTCATGGGTTACATGAGAATAAATCTTGAAGGAATGTAACAGTATGTTAAACACACAACTGAATCCAGAAATAGCCCAACAAGAAAGACAAACGGCGCTGGTATTACCTTTTAACTGTGTAGGTATTGTAGATATTCCCCTAGTAGGTGGTAAGAATGCGTCATTAGGGGAAATGATTAAACAACTGGATACTAAAGGTGTAAAAGTTCCTAATGGGTTCGCTACTACTGCCTATGCTTATAGATATTTTATTACTGATGCTCAAATAGAAAAACAATTGAGAAAGATTTTTGCTGACTTGGATGTAGAAGATGTTGATAATTTACGACGATGTGGTAAATTGGCCAGATCATTAATGTTAGAAACGCCATTTCCCATGGACTTACAGGAAGCGATCGCTCGCTCTTATCAAGCCTTATGTCAAGTATATGGTACAGATACAGATGTAGCGGTGCGTTCTAGTGCTACAGCCGAAGATTTACCTGATGCTAGTTTTGCAGGACAACAAGAAACTTACCTGAATGTACATGGGCTTTCAGGTGTATTAGACGCTTGCCATAGATGTTTTGCCTCTATCTTTACAGATCGTGCTATTTCCTATCGGCAAATTAAAGGTTTTGATCATTTTGAAGTTGCTTTATCGGTTGGTGTCCAAAAAATGGTACGTTCTGACTTAGCAAGTTCAGGTGTAATGTTCTCTATAGATACAGAAACAGGTTTTAAAGATGCGGCTTTAATTACGGCAGCCTATGGTTTAGGTGAAAACGTGGTGCAAGGTGCTGTCAACCCTGATGAATATTTAGTATTTAAACCTACTTTAAAAACCGGACATAAACCCATTTTACAAAAACGCTTAGGCACAAAAGAAATTAAAATGGTTTATGATGTTGGTGGTACAAAACTAACAAAAAATGTTTCCGTTCCTGACTCAGAAAGAAGACAATTTGCCTTAAATGATGATGAAATTCTGCAATTAGGAAAATGGGCTTGTATTATTGAAGATCATTATTCCCAAGTGCGAGGAATGTTTACACCAATGGACATAGAATGGGCAAAAGATGGTATCACTGGTGAATTATTTATTGTCCAAGCTAGACCAGAAACAGTTCAATCCCAAAAATCTAAAAACGTCCTGAAAACCTATCAGTTAAAAGAACAAAGTCCCGTATTATTAACTGGTAGAAGTGTAGGCGAAATGATCGGCAAGGGTAAAGCCAGAGTCATCCTTGATGTTCACCAAATTAATCAGTTCCAAAGTGGAGAAGTATTAGTTACCAACCGTACAGATCCGGACTGGGAACCTATTATGAAAAAAGCTAGTGCAATTGTGACTAACTCTGGTGGTAGAACCTGTCATGCCGCAATTATCGCTAGAGAAATGGGTATTCCTGCCATAGTTGGTTGTGGAAATGCAACTACAGTTTTGACAAATGGTCAAGATATTACTGTGAGTTGTGCTGAAGGTGAAACAGGCAAAGTTTACGCAGGTTTATTAAACTTTGAAATTCATGAATTGCCGTTAGATGAATTGCCCAGAACTCGCACAAAAATCATGATGAATGTGGGCAACCCTGAAGAGGCTTTAGGTTTAACTGCCATTCCTAATGATGGCGTGGGTTTAGCCAGAATGGAATTTATCATTGCTAATCATATTAAGGCACATCCTCTAGCATTGTTACATTTTGATGAATTGGAAGATGAATTAGCTAAGTACAAAATTGCAGAATTAACAGCCCAATATGAAAGTAAAGCAGAATTTTTCATTGCCCAATTAGCCCAAGGTATCGGCACAATTGCTGCGGCATTTTATCCTAATCCTGTGATTGTGAGAATGTCCGATTTCAAGAGTAATGAATATGCTAATCTTTTGGGTGGAAGACAATTTGAACCTAAAGAAGAAAACCCGATGATCGGTTGGCGTGGTGCTTCTCGTTACTATGATTCTCGGTATCGTGAAGGTTTCGCTTTAGAATGTCAAGGGATGAAACGAGTTCGGGATGAAATGGGTTTAACCAATATGATTTTAATGATCCCATTCTGTCGCACTCCCGAAGAAGGAAAACGGGTATTAGATGAAATGGCCGCTAATGGTTTAGTGAGAGGAGAAAACGGTTTAGAAGTTTATGTAATGTGTGAATTGCCTAGTAACGTAATTCTTGCGGATGAATTTAGTAAAGTATTTGATGGTTTCTCCATTGGTTCTAATGATTTGACTCAACTAACGTTAGGATTAGATCGAGATTCAGAATTAGTTGCCCATCTGTTTGATGAACGAAATGAAGCGGTAAAACGCACCATTGCTAAAGCTATTGCTACTGTGAAAGAACATGGTAAGAAGATTGGTATTTGTGGACAAGCACCTAGTGATTATCCAGAGTTTGCGAGATTTTTGGTAGAATTGGGAATAGATTCTATTAGTCTCAATCCTGATTCTGTGATTAAGACAATGCTGGAAATTGCTTCAGCAGAAAAAGGTCAATAATTAATTGACAATTAAGCCAGATCCCCGACTTCTAAGATCAATTGATAGTTGATTTATCAGGTTTAAAAAAGTCGGGGATCCAATATTCGACAGTTTGGCAGCAAAAAGTGAATTTTCAAATCTAATAAATCAAATCTTAAATTATCGGGTTCTCTTTAGCAGAATTTACTGATTATGCAGCCAATAAGTTTAGAAAAATCAGAAGAATTACCCACAGGAAATTTTGCAGCATCGGATCTAACTCATCCTGCTAATTTGTTGCAAACTTTAGAGGAATTACGTCAAACTGTAGAAAGAGAAGGTACGGAAATATTTACAGAATGGCGATCGCAAATTCATCGTTTAGCATTTATTGATAGTAGTCTGAATCTGGCCTATTATTTAGCATTAAGAAGACATGATTTACGCCCCCTACAAGCAGCTTTAATACCCTGGGGTTTATCTTCTTTAGGCCGCATAGAAGCTAAGGTTTTACCCACTTTAGACGCTGTAATTGCCACCTTAAAAGCAGTTTGTCGTCAACAAACTAGTTCACAAATTAATCATCCACCAATTAGAGAATTTTTACAAGGCGATCGCTTACTACAACAAAATACAGAACATTTATTTGGTGAAACTCCACATCAGCGCCGGGTAAGAATTATGGTGACATTACCCAGTCAAGCTGCTACTAGTTATGAACTTGTGAGGGACTTAATTCGTCAAGGTACAAATTGTGTAAGAATTAATTGCGCTCATGATCAACCTACACAATGGTTAGGAATGATTAATAATGTGCGTCAAGCCGAAATAGAATTAGGATATACTTGCAAAGTAATGATGGACTTAGCAGGACCAAAACCCAGAATTAAATATGCCATTGCCCCCCATCCTAAACATCGTATATTTAGAGATGATTTACTACTTTTAACCCACGAATTACCCACAACTTTAGGCTCACAAACATTTCAAGCTAGTTGTACAATTCCTGAAATATTACCACAATTAAAAACAGGGGCAACAGTGTGGATTGATGATGGTAAAATTGGCGCGAAAGTTGAATCAATTACTTACGAAGGAGTGTGGTTAAGAATTACCCATGCTCGCATTAAAGGAGAAAAAATATTACCAGATAAAGGCATGAATTTTCCCTACACAGAGTTAAATCTAGCAGCATTAACAGAGAAAGATAAACAAGATTTAGACTTTATTGCTACCCACAGTCATAACATTGATATCATCGGTTATTCTTATGTACAAACTGCCGCAGATATCCAACTTTTACAACAAGAACTCACAGCTAGATTACCAAAAAATGCCAAAGTTCCTGCCATAGTTGCCAAAATAGAAACACCTTTAGCTGTGAACAACTTACCAGAGTTAATTATTCAAGCAGCAGGAACACAACCCTTGGGAATTATGATTGCTAGAGGAGACTTAGCCATAGAAATAGGTTATCAAAGATTAGCAGAAATTCAAGAAGAAATTCTCTGGTTATGCGAAGCCGCGCATATACCTGTAATTTGGGCTACTCAAGTATTAGAAAATCTGGTGAAACATGGAATGCCATCTAGGGCAGAAATTACCGATGCTGCGATGTCAGAACGAGCAGAATGTGTCATGCTTAATAAAGGTGCTTATGTGGTAGAAGCTGTGGGTATTTTAGATGATTTACTCACTCGCATGGAAGCCCATCAACTTAAAAAAACACCTCAATTGAGAGCTTTACATTCTTGGTAGAGTATCTTGGAATGCATGACTTCCGCTTTGCGGTACTAATGGATCCTCAACTTTTCAAAGGAGTTGAGGATCTTTGTATTGGCAAAATTTTACAAAAATTATTATCATCATATATACAACTACACTTATAATTACAACTATAAGTTTGTAATTATTGCAAAAGTAGCAAAATATATTACTGATCTAGCTATGAGTCATCAACCCTTGGAGCAAGACACAATAGAAAGAGAAAGATCACAAAATTCCCTAGAACAAAGTGAAGCAAGACTATTTTTAGCCATGTCAGCAGCTAACATGGGAATATGTGACTGGAATTTAATAAATAATCAGGGTATTTGGACAGATAATATGCCCAAATTATATGGTGTTCCTAATAATAGTAAATGCCCCAATTTTCCAGATTTCCTAAACTTAATTTATCCAGAAAATCGCTCTTCAGTAAAAGAAGCTATATATTTAGCAATGGAAAAAGGAGTAGAATTAAGCATTGATTATCAAATAATTTGGCCAGATGGTAGTCTTCATTGGTTAGGTAGTAGAGGTAAAGTTTATCATGATGAAAATAATCGCCCCATTCGTCTAATTATCATTACTAGAGATATATCGGAAAGAAAAGCAGCCCAACAAAAAATTTATGAACAAGCAGCACTTTTAGATATTGCTAATGATGCTATTTTTGTCAGAGATTTTCAAGCACAGATTTTATATTGGAATCAGGGAGCGACGAGAATTTATGGTTGGGAAAAGTGTGAAGTTTTGAATAAAACCATTAAAGAAATTTTTTATAGAAATATTTCCTATACCCAGGAAAAATTAGCTTTAAAAGCAGTAGTTAAGTCGGGAGTTTGGTTAGGAGAATTACATAAAGAAACTAAATTAGGAAAAAAAGTCATTGTAGAAAGTCGCTGGACATTAATGTTTGATAGTGATGGACAACCTAAATCTATTTTAACTGTAGATACGGATATTACCTACAAAAAAGAATTACAAGAACAGTTTTTTCGTTCTCAAAGAATAGAAAGTATTGGCACTTTAGCTAGTGGTATTGCCCATGATATTAGTAATATCCTCACGCCAATTTTAGGCTCTGCCCAATTACTGAAAATTAAATTAGGTTCACAGCAAGAATGTGAAAGAGAAATGATAACAACTATTGAAATTAATGCTAAACGCGGTGCTAGTTTAATTAAACAGTTGTTATCATTTGGTAGAGGAGTTTCTGAAAAATCTCAAATTATCAATGTCAAAGATTTGATTCAGGAAATTATGCAATTTACGCAAACTTTCCCCAAAACTATTGAATTTTCTCAACACATACCTGAAAAATTATCATTTACATCTGGAAATTTTACTCAATTATATCAAGTATTAATAAACCTATTAATTAATGCCAGTGATGCTATGCCTCAAGGTGGTAAGATTGATATTAGCGCTGAAAATTTATATATTGATGAAACCTATGAACAAATGAATTGTGATGCTAAAGTGGGCAATTATGTAGTAATTAGTATCACGGATACAGGAGAAGGAATAAAACCGGAGAATTTAGAGAAAATTTTTGAACGATTTTTTACCACCAAACCAATAGGAAAAGGTACAGGTTTTGGTTTATCAACAGCTTTGAAAATTGTTAAGGAACATGAAGGTTTTATCAATGTTTTTAGTCAAGTTAATAAAGGGAGTAAATTTCAAGTATTTTTACCAGCTATCAATATAGGAAAAACCGAGGATCACAATGAAGATGTAGATGTAGATGTAGATGTGGAAAAATATCAAGGAAATGGAGAATTAATTTTACTAGTGGATGATGAGGCGAAAATTAGGAAAATAACTAAGAAAATATTAGAAAATTATAATTATCAAGTGATGACTGCTAGTAGTGGTATAGATGCGATCGCTCTTTATTGTCAATATCAACATAATATTAAAATGGTATTAATGGATATTATCATGCCAGAAATGGATGGCATTATAGCTATTCGCACATTAAAAAAAATCAATCCTCAAGTAGAAGTAATTGCTTGTACAGGAATGAGTACATTAGATATATTAGAATCTATTAATAATATCCCAGTAGCATCTATTTTATTAAAGCCATATACTAATAGAGAGTTACTTAGCAAATTAAAAGAATTGACAATGGACAATGGACTTACGCAAGTGTCACAGTAAAAAATCTGTTGTAGGGTGAGTCAGATATCAACAATTTGGTTATTTACATGATTTATAATGTATGACGTGGTTGGTGAGCTTGTCGAACCACACCTTACAAATGTACAAGTTGCCTAAGTCCTGTTGATAATTTTTCGTTGTCAACTATCAACTATCCACTATCAACTATCCACTATTAACTATCAACTATCAACTATCGCCTACATAAATGCCTAAAGATCGGGCAGTTTGAATTAAATCACCATCAGGATCTACATAAAAAGGACTCCTCTTAACCACATCCGTAATAGGAACAGAAACAACGTGATTATCTTGCCAAGCTATCATTTGATTATACGTTCCTTGAGCAATTAAATCTACTGCTTTTTTACCAAACATAGTGGCTGTTAACCTATCTAAAGCGGAAGGAATTCCACCGCGTTGAATATGTCCTAAAACTGATACTCGCGTATCTACAAAATGATGAGTTAATTCTGTAATTTGATCCGCAATATATTGACCTCTGCCACATTTAGGTGCAATAAAATGAGGAGAAGGGGCATTTTCTAAACTGCAAGTATCACCATTGCATAAATCTTCTAAACAGGGAGTAGCACCTTCAGCTACCACAATAATAGCAAACTTCCTTTTCCAGCGATCGCGTAATTCCTGCAAATGATCACAAATACCCTTAATAGTATAAGGAACTTCAGGAATTAAAATCACATCTGCACCTCCAGCAATACCAGAGTGTAACGCTAAATGTCCGGCCGTGCGTCCCATCACTTCCACGATCATCACTCGATCATGACTTGCTGCTGTAAATGTGAGACGATTAATAGCGTCAACGACGGTATTTACAGCTGTATCAAAACCGATAGCACGTTCTGTTAAAGCCACATCATTGTCAATGGTTTTAGGGATACCGACTAAATTCCATCCACCTGCCACTGCTAATTGATTAATAATATTTAAGCTACCATCACCTCCAATTACAATTAAAGCATCTAAGCCCAATGCTTGATAACTTGCCATCATTTCAGGTATGGAAGCTAAAGTATCACCCTTATTAATACTGCCCAAAACAGTACCGCCCATATTTAATAGAGGATCAATACCGCGTAAGTCCCAGCCGTGCATACTCAAAGGAACTGTTTGGCGTTCTAATAAGCCTTGGGTAGCATAGGGAATACCCACCACTTCCCAATCGTAAGTAAGATTAGCATGACTAACCACAGCGCGAATGGCGCAATTTAAGCCTGGACAGTCACCACCACTAGTAAGAATACCGATACGTTTGTTCATAATTTGGTGTGTAATATAACATCAAGGAATCAGGAGTTTGGCTTTCATACCCACCTGGAACTTGAGTTCCAGGCTAATAGCTAAAGTTTACTAAAGTTTACTAAAGTTTACTAAACAATTTAAAAACAATTCTGGTTATTTCAGTCATCTTTAGATGAATTTTGCTATTAGACACAGGAATCAATTCCCAGTCGGGCTATGGGTTTTACGTTAAGTTGACACTTATGTATTGTTTCCAGATATCTCGCAATGCTTTGAGAAAAATCCCCAAAACGTTGTTCCTAGTACCCAATCACCCATTACCCATCACTACTTATCGTACTGGTGCTAACTTTTGTATATTCCGTTCCCAGACTGGGTTATAAGTTTGTAACGCCTTCATATATTGAGCGCGTTCAAAAGCACTAGGATCAGGGCAATTACGCTGACTCATACTACCTTGCATTTGCTTCACAGATTCGTATTCATGGGTTTCCATCCATTCTAGCAAATCTTCCCGCAAACACTGAATATGATTAATACCATGCCGTAATAAAACAGAACATAACATAGTAGCATTTGCGCCCACCATCAACATCTTTACCACATCATGGGCATTATGAATACCACTGGTTGCGGCCAAACTACCGTTAATATGACCAAAAAGAATAGCTATCCAACGCAATGGTAAACGCATATCTTGGGGTGTACTCAATAATACATGAGGTTCTACATCCAAAGTTTCTAAATTAATATCAGGTTGATAAAAACGATTAAACAACACTAACCCATCAGCCCCAGCATCATCTAAACGTTTAGCCATATTTGCAGTATTAGTAAAATAAGGACTGAGTTTTACAGCTACCGGAATAGTGACAGCACTTTTCACAGATGTGAGAATATCCAAATAATTCTGTTCAATTGCTGAACTTGTTAAATTGGGGTCAGTGGGAACATAATAAATATTTAATTCTAATGCAGATGCTCCTGCTTCTTCCATCAATTTGCCATATTCTGTCCAACCGCCAGGAGAACAACCATTTAAACTAGCAATAATGGGAATATCCACTTGTTCTTTTGCTTTGCGAATATGGTCTAAATATTCTTCAGGTCCAATTCGGAAAGTAGCAGGTTCAGGAAAATAAGTTAAAGCCTCAGCAAAACTTTCTGTACCATAAGTTAAATGATGATGCAGTTCGTATTTTTCTAAAGTTAATTGTTCTTCAAATAAAGAGTGCATCACAACAGCACCAGCACCAGCATCTTCCATTAATTTAATATTATCCACATCTTGAGAAAGGGGAGATGCAGAAGGTATTAAAGGTGATTTTAATTCTAGTCCCAGATATGTGGTGGTTAAGTTCATAATTTTGGTAATTAGTGATTGGTAATTAGTGATTGGTAATTGGTAGCAGATCCCCGACTTCTTTGTTGATCTGGTACAATAAATTATCAATTAATATTAGAAGTCGAATATTAGAAGTCGGAGATATTATTTGGCGTTATTTAACTGGTTCTGCTTGTTGACTTTCTTGTAATTTTCTCGCAGCTAAATATTGATACATTTGCCAACGAGTATTAACATCTGCTTGGGCTTCTTGTAATAATTCTTTTGCCCTTTCTGGATTAATTTTAGTCAACATTTTAAAACGATTTTCCATGTACATGGAATTTTCTACAGGTATTCTAGGAGTGCGTGAATCAAGCTGTAAAGGGTTTAAACCTTGTTCCACACGGTCGGGATTATAACGATATAATAACCAACGTCCAGAATCAACTACAGCCTTTTGATTTTGCATAGCTGTGGCCATATTAATACCATGAGCAATACAATGACTGTAGGCAATAATTAATGATGGTCCATCGTAGGCTTCCGCTTCTAAAAATGCCTTTAATGTTTGTTCATCTCTTGCACCCATGGCCACACTAGCAACATAAACATTACCGTAAGTCATGGCAATTAAACCTAAGTCTTTTTTAGTTGCAGGTTTACCACCAGCGGCAAATTTTGCTACTGCACCTTTGGGGGTAGATTTGGACATTTGACCACCTGTATTAGAGTAAACTTCTGTATCTAACACAAGAATATTTACGTTGCGTCCACTAGCAATTACATGGTCTAATCCACCATAACCAATATCATAGGCCCAACCGTCTCCTCCAATCATCCACACACTTTTCTTCACTAAATAATCAGCAAGGGATTTTAGATTTTTGAACGCAGATAAACGCTGACAAACACCGATATCATCTTCTTGTATCTGCGTTAATCTGTGTTCATCTGCGTTAATAATTTCCTCTAATTTTCCTTTGAGAATTGATACTCTTTCTCTTTGTTCATAAATATCTGCTTCGTCTTTTTGTTCAGCATTGAGAATTGCAGCAACTAAATTATCTCCAATTTCAGAGGCTAATTGTTGCAATAAATAAACGGCAATTTCTGCTTGTTTATCTATAGAAACGCGGAAACCTAAGCCAAATTCAGCATTATCTTCAAATAAACTATTGGACCACGCTGGACCTCTACCTTCAGCGTTTTTAGTCCAAGGAGTTGTAGGTAAATTACCACCATAGATAGATGAACAACCAGTGGCGTTTGCTACTATCATGCGATCGCCAAATAATTGCGTTACCAGTTTAATATAGGGTGTTTCGCCACAGCCTCCACAAGCACCAGAAAATTCAAATAATGGTTCTTGCATTTGTTGTTGATTAATATGATTCAACTTCAAATTTCTGCGGTCTGGATTTGGTAAACTCAAGAAGAAATCCCAATTATGTTTTTCTTGTTCTCTTAATGGTCTTTGTTCTGCCATATTAATGGCTTTTTTCTTAGGTTCTGCTTTATTTTTTGCCGGACATACATCCACACATAAAGCGCAACCGGTACAGTCTTCCGCAGCTACTTGAATCGTGAATTTTAAATCATGCCAATCATGTTCTTTAGCATTAGCACTCTTGAAAGTGCCAGGGGCATTTGCTAACTGTTCAGGTTCATAAACTTTACCCCTAATTACACCATGAGGACATACCATGACGCATTTTCCACATTGAATACAAACATCAGAGTCCCACACAGGAATTTCCTGGGCAATATTGCGTTTTTCCCATTTAGATGTACCCGTTGGATATGTACCATCACAAGGTAATGCACTCACTGGTAAATCATCACCTTCACGGGCAATCATTTTACCTAAAACATCACGCACAAAGGCAGGTGCAGTGTTAGGAATTGGTGATTGGTGATTGGTAATTTGTGATTGTTTAGTTAATTCTTTAGTAGTGATTTCGTGCAAATTCTCCAAGGTTTTATCAACAGCTTGAATATTCATTTGGACGATTTCTTCACCTTTTTTACCATAGCTTTTACGAATTGATTTCTTAATTTGCGCTATAGCTTCATCTTTGGGTAACACACCTGATAAGGCAAAGAAACACACCTGCATAACTGTGTTAATATGTCCGCCCATTCCCGCTTCCCGTGCCACTTTATAGCCATTAATCACGTAAAGTTTCACATTTTTATTGATAATTTCCTGTTGCATAGAAATGGGTAATTGTTCCCAAACTTCATCTTTATCGTAGGGTGAATTTAATAGGAATGTACCACCAGGAATAATATCTTTCAACATTGGGAATTTTTCCACAAACTCCCATTGATGACAAGCCACAAAATTAGCTTTACTAATTAAATAAGTAGAACGAATTTGTTCTGGCCCAAAGCGTAAATGAGAAACTGTCACAGAACCAGATTTTTTAGAATCATACACAAAATAACCTTGGGCATAATTATCGGTTTCTTCCCCAATAATTTTGATAGAATTTTTATTTGCCCCTACCGTACCATCTGCACCTAAACCATAGAAAATTGCCCTTACTGTGCTATCTGTTTCGATGTTAAATTGCGGATCATATTCTAAACTAGTGTGAGTGACATCATCATTAATACCAACGGTAAAATGATTTTTTGGTGTGGCACTAACCAAGTTATCAAATACAGCTTTTACCATTGCAGGAGTAAATTCTTTAGATGATAAACCATATCTACCACCCACAACTTTAATATTATTAATTCCCTTTTCTGATAAAGCTGTAATCACATCACTATACAGAGGTTCACCAATTGCCCCAGGTTCTTTTGTTCTGTCTAAAACTGCAATACTTTGGGTTGTTTTTGGTAATGAATCTATAAATCTTTGGGTGTCAAAAGGACGATATAATCTAACTTTAACTACGCCAACTTTTTCACCATTTTTATTCAGATAATTTATGGTTTCATGCACTGTTTCACAACCTGAACCCATGAGAACAATTATCTTTTCTGCTTCAGGATCTCCATGATATTGGAATAGCTTATATTCTCTTCCCGTTTCCGCCGCAAATTCATCCATTACTTTCTGTGTAATATCAGCACAAGCCAGGTAAAATGGATTCACTGTTTCTCTAGCTTGAAAGTAAACATCGGGATTTTGGGCAGTTCCTCTTAATACTGGTCTATCAGGTGTTAATGCCCGCCCACGATGGGCTACAATTAATTCTATGGGTAGGAATTTTTCTAAGGTTTCTCTTGTTAATGTTTCTACTTTCCCTACTTCGTGGGAAGTGCGAAAACCATCAAAAAAATGTAAAAATGGTATCCGTGATTCTAAGGTTGCCCTGGTAGAAATAAGTGCAAAGTCTTGAGCCTCTTGTACGGATGCAGCACATAACATGGCAAAACCTGTACTTCTAGTGGCCATAACATCGCTGTGATCACCAAAAATAGATAATCCCTGTGCTGCTAGGGATCTAGCCGCAATATGAAACACTGTAGGTGTCAGTTCACCAGCGATTTTATACATATTAGGAATCATTAACATTAATCCCTGAGATGCTGTAAAGGTTGTTGTTAGTGAACCTGTCTGTAATGCACCATGTACAGCACCAGCAACTCCTCCTTCACTCTGTAACTGCACCACTGAAGGAATAGCACCCCAAATATTAGGTTTATTTTCACTCATCCAAGCGTCAGACCACTCGGCCATAGGAGAAGATGGTGTAATTGGATAAATAGCAATTACTTCATTGATAGAATACGCTACTTTAGCAACCGCTTCGTTACCGTCTATCGTGGCATAATTTCTCGTTTTCATCGTCATTAACCTTTAATTTTTCTCAAATATAGGACTTACACAACTGCTACATTGGTAAGGTGCATCAAATATCAATAATCTGTTTATTTACAGAATTTATGGAGTCTGACGCACCCTACAACAGATTTTTGGTGTAAGTCTTAATAGAATTAGTAAAACTCATTTAGTTTTCTAGTTTCTCCTTTGAGATTAAAGGTAAAATTTGAGGAAGTTGTGAGGAATACTCCACTGTCTTAAAAATACCAAATTTCTTAATATCACCCAGTTTGAATTTCAGTTGAAATTTACATTTATTAACTTTCTTATAGTTATGTTATCCTCAAAGAAGTCAGCTTGATCTTTAATAAAAGATCCCTGACTTCTGGAATAGATCAGGGATTTTGTTGTTTAATTGAGTGATGATAAATCTGGATAATGATCTGAATTATTAATGTTTTGATGAGATGTATTGGTAATCAAAAGACGATTTTTTTGAATCAAACGGCTATAAGTACGTTGAGGAATATAATGAATAGGATTGTAACCAATATAGCGCAAAATTAACACACAAGCCCAAGAATACCGACCATTAGTTATGGCTTCAGTAATTTCATTAAATTGTTCAGGAGTCATGATATTATGACGATGATTGTGAGAATAAGTTTGGTAGTTCATAAATCTTGATCTTCTAATATTGTATGGTTTTATGCTTTTCATGCTTTTCATGCTTTTTAGGTTTTATAAACTTTTTTCCTATTCCTTAGTCTCTATCTACAGAGATAAATTTTTTCATATCCCCCAGATCCCGGACTTCTCCCAGATCCCGGACTTCTCCCAGATCCCGGACTTCTCCCAGATCCCGGACTTCTCCCAGATCCCGGACTTCTCCCAGATCCCGGACTTCTTAAAGAAGTCCGGGATCTTTATCTTTATTATTAATACTATGGGTTTTGACGAAATTTAGCTTTCATTTCTTGTAATTCTTTCTCTATTGGATCATTAGCTTGTGGTTTTCCTTGACTACTTGTAAATTGAGTTTTCATTTCTTGTAATTCTCTCTCAATAGCCGGATCTCTGGCAATAACTGGTTTAATAGGAGTAGTTGGTAATGTTGTACTTGGTTGTTTAGGTTTTTGGCTAAGATTTGGGTTGACATGGTTTAAATCTTGAATAATTTCTGCAACTTTTTGATATCTTTGACTAGGAATAGATTCAACCATTTTATTAATAATGTTAGTTAATTGTTGACTTACAGGAGTCTTTAAGAAATGTTGCCAAATCCACACTCCATTATGACTATCATAACTATCAAAAGGCGATCGCCCAGTTAACAAATTAATACAAGTCACTCCTAAACTATAAATATCACTGGCAAAAATAGCCTTTCCTCGCATTTGTTCTGGTGCTACATATTCAGGACTGCCAATACTTGTACCTGTCTGATTTAAAGCAGTAGCCGTAGCTGATTTTGCCGCACCAAAATCCACAATTACTAATTTATTATCACTACTACGACGAATAATATTTTCTGGTTTAATATCCCTATGTATCACTTTTTTATTATGACAGAATTGCAATACTGGCAATAAATCATTTAACAATAATCTAATTTTATCTTCATTAAAAACACCATTTTTTATTAATTCTTGATGTAAATTTAAACCATTAATAAATTCTTGCACTAAATATTGTCTATTATCCTGTGTAAAATATGCTAACAACTCAGGTATTTGCGGATGTTGTCCTAAATCATCTAATTGTACTGCTTCTTGATTAAATAATTCTATTGCCTTTTGTGCGGTATTTGTTCCTTGTGCTTGCGGGTAAAACTGTTTAATCACACATGGAGGTTTAGAAGGTTTATCTTCATCCACTGCTAAAAAAGTTCTCCCAAAACCACCTTGTCCGATAGGTTTAATAGCGCGGTAACGCTCTTTCAATAATAGTTTAGTACCACAAGTTAAACAAAACTTGACATCATCAGGGTTTTCTGGTTTAGAACAGTGAGCATGAAGACAATAACTCATAATTTTAGATTTAGAGATTTAGATTATTGATTGTGATTCTATTTCTAATTCTATCTTTTATGTACCAAAACCTAAAAACCCGATCAAGATTGACCGGGTTTTGAGCGAATTTAGAGATTTCAAATGGGTAAACTTAATAAGTTGATAATAAGGTGGACTGGGAAAACACAAACTAGGCATCTTAATGTTTTTCCGCTTTGGGATTTGGTTTAACCACTTACAGATGGTCTTTTGCCACTTTTTATTAAATAATGCTGTCGTTTGTCCGGGCTAATGATGGAGGACACTGGATCAATCGCCCCTTTGTTTTTTTTACTCTGTGTCCTGATGCTTTTAATATAGCACCGTTTTTTCTGATGAGATCATTTATTTACTAAACTTGATGTTTCTTAAAATTCCTTAACATTTGCTCGGAGCAAATGCCGTAAATTCGTGGTGATGATATTGATTTTTAGTAGAAATTTTATTTGTACAGCATTTACATACATATTGCATACATAATTACATCTTATAAACATATATAAGATACCCGACTTCTTAAAGAAGTCGGGTATCTGGCGATTGAGGTCTGATTTATTAATGCTATAGATATGAAAAGAAAAACAAATCAATAAAATTTTAATAATTTTCATAAATCGTAGTGAATGTTACACACAATTATGAAATCAGTAGTTAGGATTGAAAAAATGTTGAATCAATCTAGGAAAAGCCAACAAAAATCATTATTTCCCTCAATTCTTTTCTGTCATAGAAAGTTATTAATAGGAGTTTAACGTTCCCAAACAAAATATTCTCCAAACATCCTCATAAAGTTTTGAAAATTGAATGAAAAGCAATAGAGAAAAGTAATTTACCCATCTGAAAAAATGTAGTGCAGGCATCTTGCCTGAAATATTGGCATAATTTTGAGATTTTTCGACACCCGAAAAGGAGTTTACCATGCCTCAACAAATGTGCTGGTTATCTAAGTCTAGTGGTGATGATGAGAAGATTTTGTATTTACAAATAGCACCGGGACAACCTTGGCGGCCTTATACAGCGTTTCCCCAATTTTCAGTTCCAGATTATCGTATTCCTGGTGGTTCAAAGGGTTGGGCAACCTATCAGAAACTATTGAAAGCAGGTTGGACATTAGTACCTAGTGCTAGGGCAAGTGAGTTTTCTACTAAGATTATTGTAGAGGCAACTGTTAATAGTTAAATAGTAGATGATTCAGATCCCCGACTTCTTAAAGAAGTCGGGGATCTTATTTATTTTATGAACTTATGAAACTTGTAATTCTGCTAATCTTCCCAAAACTTCCTTACTGTGAATTGTCGGCGCAACTTTTACAAAAGTTTCCCTTAAAATACCTTGAGGATCAATAATAAAAGTATGGCGCATAGAAGACACTCCCAACCATGAACCATACATTTTACTAACTTCACCTTTTGTATCAGCTAAAAGAGGAAACTTCAAACCTTCAGAATCACAAAATTCTGCATGAGAATTAACATCATCAGCACTCACACCAATAATCTGTGTATTTTTGGCAATGTATTTAGGTAAATCTTCTTGAAAACGCCGCGCTTCAATGGTACAACCAGAAGTAAAATCTTGGGGATAAAAATACAAAACTACCCATTTTCCACGATAATCACTTAATGAAATTTCTCCATTTCCTACATTAGTTGGTAAGGTAAATTCCGGTGCAGGCTGATTAATTGCTGGTAATTTACCACCTAATGCTGTGGCACTAGGCATAAAGTTAAACCAATTAATCACTGTTAAGCAAATGGCAAATAAAATGATGATAAAATTGCGACGAAAAATCATGATTCTCAACAACAAAATACTTAACACAAGTTTACATCATTTATGAGTGATTTGTGGATGATTCTGGTGGATTTTCTATACTTTCCATATATTGACTATCTATCAAAAAAGTACCTTTACTTAAACGAATACCCCAATAACCTCCGGGACGACGGTCAATAACTATACCTTCTTCCCCTAGTGTAATAATATCAGGAGGACGTAACATAGGCATAGAATCAGCAGTTTTTACGTATGTAGGTAGGGCAATAATGCGAACTTTACTACCTATAGGAAACTCTGGCGACATGAGGCAATAATTCCTATAATTAATGATTTAATCTCATTAAGACTTAACTAGTGTAAGGTGCGTCAGACAGCATAAATAATGTAAATAAACAGGTTATTGATATCTGACGTACTCTACTAATTTTCTAATTGGGTAAGTCCGGTTGATTTAACCAATTTATTCCTGTAAATTCTACATTATTTTGTCAGAGAAAATACTTAAAAAACCATTAAAAAACCATTGATAAAATCAGGGTAGCTTTCAGTTTGATAGCAAAAGGAATCACTTTTCTTTTTGATTTATTCTTTATTTAGTTTTTATGTATTTTGATGACAAATAATTACAAATATTATATGATCTGGGTAATTTAATGTTTACAATCTAATTAATGTCATTGAGGATCAGGTCATGTACAAAAACATTGGTCTAGCAATATCTACATTGGCCAAACCAATACTTCTGGTAACGATATTTAACTTATCACTACAGTCAATCTCTGTAGCAGAACCACAAGGATTTAAAACCCCTAGCGGTAATATTTTTAGCTAAAATCACCACACAATCAACAAGAAACATGACATTTATAGTCCCCAGTAATTACAATTTTTTAGGCAGATTTTACCGACTAGCTAGTATTAGTATTTTGGCTAATATGATGGTTCCTTTAGCTGGTTTAGTAGATATTGCTTTTTTAGGACATTTAACAGATATTCGACATTTAGCAGGAGTAATTCTTGCCACTATTCTGTTTGATTATCTCTATCGTGTGTTAAAATTTATGCGTTCTAGCACTAATGCAATTACGGCGCAAGCAGTGGGTAAGGATGATGATAAAGCTGTAATTTTAGCTGGTTTACGCAGTGGTTTAATAGCTTTAATAGTGGGTTTAGTTATTATTTTATTGCAATATCCTTTGCAAAAAATTGGTTTCTTTATTTTGAGTGGTTCTTCTGATATTGAAACGGCGGGAGTTGATTATTTTTATGCGCGAATTTGGGCAGCACCTGCGGTATTATTGAATTTTGTTTTATTTGGTTGGTTTTTGGGTAGAGAAATGAATTGGGTAATGTTATTAATGTCTATGGTGGGTAATGTTTCTAATGTTATCTTAGATTATTTCATGATTTCTAAATGGGGTTGGGCTAGTGCTGGAGCAGGTTTAGCAACGGCGTTAAGTCAATATTTAG
Source organism: Anabaena sp. FACHB-1237 (assembly GCF_014696225.1). Taxonomy (GTDB): domain Bacteria; phylum Cyanobacteriota; class Cyanobacteriia; order Cyanobacteriales; family Nostocaceae; genus FACHB-1237. Next base: position 101,083 of record NZ_JACJPV010000005.1, read on the forward strand.
CTTTACTTATTGGTTTAATTTGGATGGTTTTTACTATTCCTTGGCAAGTTGTACCATCTGCTATTAAAGAATTATTTCATTGGGTATCTTTGAAAGAAACTTTTGTTTTAAAGGCTAATATTTTGATCAGGTTTATAATCTTAATTTCTGTCTATTCTATTTTTACTAATTTGAGTGCATCTATGGGAACAAATGTGTTAGCACAAAATGGTTTATTATTACAAATTGCTCTATTGAGTCAATTTACAATTAATGGTGTGGGAATGACAACACAAACTATGATCGGTAATTTTAAAAGTAAAGGTAATTCCCAACAAATGATCCCTGTTTTAATAGTTGCTGTAGTTACTAGTGTAGTCATAGCATTAGGCTTTTCTAGTACATCTATTTTGTTTCCTGATCACGTTTTTGGATTATTAACTAATCATACAGAAATAAATCAAGATATTAATCAATTTACGATTTGGTTATTACCTATTTCAGTAATTACAGGAATTACTTTTGTTTTGGAAGGTTATTTTATTGGTTTAAAGGAAGGTGGAATTTTACGCAATGCGGTATTAATATCTTTTTTTGTGGCTTTTATTCCTGTATTAATTGCAGCTTGGTATTTCCACAATAATCATTTATTGTGGTCTACTTTGTTATCTTATATGACTAGTAATATGATTTTTTTGGCTGTCTCTATACCGCAAACATTGCCAGTTAAAGTTACAGATGAACTGACAGATAAAACTGCCTAAAACATCAATCCCCAAATTATTTAACTTGAATAAACTTAAATAATTGGGGGATATGTTTTAAATAAATGGAATCAATTATTGGAAGTTTCCATTTTGCTGACGAGAACGCATATTTTGTTTAAATTTTTCCAGTTTGGCTTTTTGTTCAGGAGTTAAAACACCTTCCATTCCTTTTTTTGCTGATTCTCTAGCTGCTTTAATTTCTTTCTTTTGTGCATCAGTTAAATTTAAAGACTCAAATATATTTTCTTTATCTCTACCTCTGCCTTCCAATTTTTGATTGCCATTTTTTCTCGCTTCGTGTCGTGCTTTCATTTGTGCTTTTGCTGCTTCTAATTTTGCTCTTTGTTGAGGAGTTAATACAGATTCAATTTTTACACGGGTACTTTCATGAATTTGTTTGAGTTGCGCTTTTTGTGCATCTGTTAAATTCAATTTACTAAAAGGACTTTTTTCCATTGTTTCCTGTTCTGGTGGTGGTGGATTGTCACCCATTTGCGCTTGAGCTATAAAAGGTGTGGCTGTTAAAGCTAGAGCAAAAGTACCAGCTATAAGTGATAGTGTTTTAATTTTCATAATCTGCTCCATGCTTGCTTTGTTGTTTATGGTTTGTTGTTTGTTTTTCTATGTTTTTATCATAATCCTTTACTTGAGTAATGACATGAGAAAAAAGTCATATCTTTACCCGTTACTTTAGTCATGGTTACTTTATTCACCATAATATATACAATAAAATAAGATTCGTGACTTCTGAATATTACAATCAATAAATCTATGAATAAACCTATTCAATTTGATAATCATCCATTTAGATTTCTCCTTTATTTAGAATGGATACTATTAGGATTTTCAGTTTTTATGGTACTTTTGCCATCTGCTTCTCCACGTTTTCCTAGTGATTTTCCTGAAATAACAATTTGCAGTTTAACTATTTTCGGTGTTATGGGTTTATGGTTGCCAACTCAGAATAAACCTCAAAAAATACTCTATACATCTATACAAGTATTTTTAATTATAATTACTGGCTTTTTTGGTGGAAGAACTGCTAGATTATTTCCTTTTTTGTATTTAATTTTAGTCACTCGTAGCTGTTTAATTTTTCAGCTTCCTGGCAGATTAATAGTAACTTTATTATCGTTTATTCTATTCTTAATGAGTCTGAAACAACGAATTCCACATCGGATAATGTCACCTTTTGAACAAGAAAGATTTCACTTTTTCAGTTTTAGTTTAGCGGTACTTTTTGGATTAAGTTTGGTATTTGTTTTATTATTAATGAATGCAGTTTTATCTGAAAGAGAAAGTCGAGAAAAGTTAGCATCTGCTAACCAAAAATTACGAGAATATGCTTTAAAAATACAAAATCAAGCTACTTTAGAAGAACGTAATCGTATCGCTAGAGAAATTCATGATTCTCTAGGTCATTCTCTCACAGCTTTGAATTTACAATTAGAAACTGCTTTGAAATTATCAAAAACTGATATTCCTAGAGCGATCACTTTTTTAATAACAGCTAAAGAATTGGGTTCAAAAGCATTACAGGATGTGCGTCAGTCGGTTTCTACCATGCGATCGCAACATCTTAATGGTATGTCTTTAGCACCAGCAATTAATACCCTAATTACTGATTTTCACCGTTATAACGGCATTTTACCGCAATGTCAAATTTCTATTAATTCTCCTTTATCAATGGAAATTACTAACCCTATTTATCGCATTATTCAAGAATCATTAACTAATATTTCTAAATATGCCAAAGCTACAGAAATTAATTTACAATTAACTACCACATTCGACAAATTGACATTAATTATCCAAGACAATGGTAAAGGTTTTGATTTACAACAAAATACCACTGGGTTTGGATTACAAAGTATGCGCGATCGCACTCTGGCTTTAGGAGGAGAATTTCAAATTAATACCCAACTAGGAGCAGGTTGTCAAATTATTGTGGAAATTCCTTTATCATAAATAAACGTTTGAATATCTCAAGAGATCACTGAACTACTATGATTACTATTTTACTTGTGGATGATCAAAGCTTAATCCGTCAAGGCTTAAAAGCATTATTAGAATTAGAGCCAGATTTAAAAATTATTGGAGAAGCAGAAAATGGCGAAAATGCCATTAAATTAGTTACTGAATTACATCCTGATGTAATCTTAATGGATATTAGAATGCCGATTATGGATGGAGTAGCTGCTACTAAACAAATTATGACTCAGTTTCCGCAAACTAAAATATTAGTGCTGACCACTTTTGATGATGATGAATATGTCAAAGCCGCCTTAAAAAATGGTGCTATTGGTTACTTACTTAAAGATACCCCTTCTGAAGAATTAGCGATCGCCATTCGCGCAGTCAATAAGGGATACTCCCAACTTAGTCCAGGAATAGTCACAAAACTCCTCAACGAATTTGATCCTAGTCCATCCATACCAGATAACTTAACCGAACTTACCCCCAGAGAAAAAGAAGTTTTGCGCTTAATTGCCATAGGTGCTAAAAATCGAGAAATAGCAGAAAAACTTTACATCTGTGAAGGTACAGTTAAAAATCATGTAACAAATATTCTTAATAGGCTGAACTTGAGAGACCGTACACAAGCAGCAATTTTTGCCAACACATTTTTAGGGTACTTAGAAGAAAATACATAAACAATGTTGGAGTGATGCTTATTGTTAATTAACCTCCATTTCTTGAAGAAATTGGGGATTTTTATTATTTTTCAATCTTTACATAACTAAATACATTCATGCTGTTTATGTCATATTTTTTACATTTCCACAACAATATTACTTTATTTGTATTTTTGGTATTTTTGGTATTTTTGTATTGTATTAAGCTGTTGTGCTTTTAATTTGGATAATAGATGCAAGCAAGATGCTTGCACTACAGTAATTTTAGGTTTTTTAGTTATACATAGAACTTACGCAAGTGTCACACTAAAAAATCTGTTGTAGGGCGCGTCAGATATGAACAATTTGGTTATTTAGATGATTTATACTGTCTGACGTGGTTGGTGAGCTTATCGAACCACACCCTACCAATGTGCTAGTTTGTTAATTTTTATATCAAAATTACGGATTTGTGAAAATAAATAATAAACTAGAAATCTGCTTGAATCGCTACCAAGTAAGTCAACACAATAAAATCCAGATATGTTTATTTTTGTAAAAACCGTAAAATACCCTTATTTATAAAGTATTTCATTAATTTACATTTAGTTACACAGCTTGATTACTTAACGGGGACTTACTTAGACAACATCAGGAATTTGAACAGGAGCGCGTCTAGCGATAAATCAGACTTTGATATTTATATATAAACTAAAGTTGAGAAAAGATGCTATGGATAAAACATCCCTTACTTCTATTTCACCTTGGACTATTTCTCCGGTTATTAATCTTCAACAACAAGAAATTAGCGAATTTCCTAGCAAAGCTGGTAAGAAGTTAGCCCAAAGAGTTCTGGAAACCACCAAAGATTTGAAACCAATTATATTACAAGCACCTCCCGGCAGTGGAAAAACTTTTACCGCTAATTTTATTCATAGAAAATCTGGACTAAAAAACGGTATTTTTGCGGAAATAGATTGTTCCCAACTACCCAAGGATGATACAGGAAAGATTGGTATTGATAAACTCTTAGGGAATATTCATCAACAGGGGATAATTGAAGAGATTCAAGAAGCTACCTTATTAATTGATAACATACATTTGTTAAACGAAGAAGAAAGCGATCGCCTGAAAATATACTTAAAAAGTCAAGAGAGTACAACGAGTCAAGTACGCTTTATTCTTGCCAGTTCTAAACCTATAATCATACCTGGTTTAGAAGTTCATCAACTCAAACTTTTTCCCCTTTCCCAAAGAAAAGAAGACATCCCTATTTTTGCTAACTATTTCTTAAAAAAATTCTGTCAAAAACAAAATCGTCCCCCTTTACAACTGAGTCAAGTCTCTTTACGGCGGTTACTCAGTTATGAATATCCTAACAACCTTTCCGAATTAGAAATCATTATGGAAAGGGCAGTATTAATGACTCCTGCCGACCAAACGATGATTTCTGAACAAGTATTATGGTCGGTAGAATCCAATAAAAATAGCTTTCGCATTGACTTATTAAACTATATCCCCCCTTTGCGCCGTTTTTTTCTGAGTAACTGGTGGTTAACCCCTTTCTGGTGGTTACATATAACAATTTTTATCCCCCTGGTTATTCTCGGTTTTATCGGTTCACCAACACGAGATCAAAGCCTTGTACTGAATATATTCTGGGCATGGTGGTGGCCATTATATTTATTGCTGTTTCCCCTAGTGGGAAGACTTTGGTGTGCAGTTTGTCCATTTATGATTATGGGTGAATGGGTCAGAAATATCTCCCTTTGGATTTATCCGCGTCAATTGCGCCCCTGGCCGAGTAAATGGCTTAATCAATGGGGAGCGTGGTGTGTTTGGGGAGGATTCTTTCTGATTTATTTATGGGAAAAACTCTGGGATTTACCTCATTCAGCCTATCTTTCAAGTTGCTTATTACTATTGATTACAAGTGGGGCTGTAATCTTGAGTTTCATCTATGAACGTCGTCTGTGGTGTCGTTATTTGTGTCCCATTGGCGGTATGAATGGAATGTTTGCCAAGCTATCTATGATTGAGTTGCGTTCTACCGAGCAAGTTTGTGCTACTCAGTGTAATACCTTTGCCTGTCAAAAACCAACTCCAGCTACAAAAGTGACATTCGCAGAGGCCTTACCGACGGAAGGACAAGCAAGTAATGCCTGTCCTCTGTATACTGTACCGGCTAAGTTGTCCAATAACCGCGATTGTGTGTTATGTATGGAATGTCTTAAATCTTGCCCTAATCGTTCTGTACAGCTAAATTTGCGCTTTCCCGGTGCTGATTTATTGGAAAATCATCAAGGTTTTCCCGCCGAAGTTGCCTTAATGCTGTTACTGTTAGGGGGAGTGTTTCTGCACAATTCCCACAGGTTTCTCAGTTGGTTTGGTTTAGGTGATTTGTCAGTAGATTCGCAGCATTTATTAGTAGCTGTACCGGTAGCAATAATTTTGTTAAGTCTACCTGGGATAGTAACTTATTTAACTCACCATCTGAGTCGGAAAATTGATCCTCAAATGCCCGATTATTTAACGGTTGTTTATGCCTATTTACCAATGACATTGATAGGAAATCTAGTATATTATATACCGTCTTTAATCACTGAATCTGGGAGAATTTTCCCAGTTCTTGCCCATAATTTGGGTTATCATAGCTTAAATTTACCAAGCTTGACATGGAGTGCAGATGTAGCTAATTTTATCCAAGGAGTTATATTGCTTTGTATTCTGCCGTTGAGTATTTTGCTCTTGAGCAAAATTACTAACCGTCCTTTTTTCAGCAATTTGCCACATCTTGGTTCACTTATGGGGTTTGTTGCTGTGTTTTTTGCTATGATGATATTTTAGCCCACATTCCGCAGTCTAGTACGTGGGATAACATGGTATAAATCAGTTCCTTTAATAATTTATTTCTTCATTATTATCCTACCTAGATCCCCGACTTCTTTGAAAATTCGCGAATCTGAATCAATTAATTATCACCAAGTCCTGATAAAATTACTCAGGGCTTGTTTTTTTATAAGGTAAAAAATGTCTAACAACACTACTAACCACAATTTATTAATTTGTAAAACCTGCGCTAGTGTGTGGCAAGATGGAAAACGTATAGGTGAAAGCGGGGGGGAAAAATTATGGCAAAAATTACAACAACTTGCTGAAAACTGGGACTTATATCACAACTTCCCTATTCAAGCTGTGGAATGTATGAGCGCCTGTAACCGCTCTTGTGTAATTGCGTTTATCGCTGAAAATAAAATTACATATCTTTTTGGTGATTTATCAGTTGAAAATAGCCCAGAGGAAATATTACAATGTGCTAGTAAATATTATCATCACCCTGATGGTTTTTTACCTTGGGCTGAAAGACCAGAAAGTTTAAAAAATGGGATTTTAGCGAAAATACCTCCCATTAAAGGTACTAAAAAATTATGAATAAACAACAAAAACTTGCTCGTGATCTGCAAAAAAGAACATTAGAAAAACAACAAGAAGAAAAATTAATGGAGGATGTTCGTCTCCTATTAACTAATTTATTCCAAAGAGAAGAAATAACTATAAAATTAATTTTGGGTTGTCTTTATGATGTGGCTACAACTAATTTAGTTAATCAAAAGTTGCACTATGGTATTAGGAATAATCTCCTGAAAAATACTACAAAAATTTCCAAACCTATATTAAAAATCATAGCTTGGCAATGGTTTATAGCCAACTGTCCTCAGTTAGTTACTAATTGGTTAAGAAGCAAGGTAGAATTTGCCAGAACTGATATTACAAATGCTGAATTATTATTAGATAATCTTGCCATATCTGTACCTGAACTTCCAGAATATCAACCTTCAGATCATAAAATTAAACGTTTAAGTTTTCAAGTTAAGTTATTAATTGGTTTATTATTGGGTACTATAACTATGTTTAGTGGTGGTTTAGTGTGGTTGAGCTATTCTTTAGATAAAGCCCATTCAGCTAATGTGGAACAATTAGAAAATCAATTAAGAACTCTTCAATCTCAACTTAATCAATCAGTAAAATAAATGTGAAATATCAATGATAAAAATTTTAATTTTAGGGGGAACAAGTGATGCAAAGGAATTAGCTAATCAACTTGCTAATATGCCTAAAATTGCTGATAAAACTCAAGTTTTCAGTTCTTTAGCAGGTCGCACTCGCGCACCTTTTTCTCCCATTGGTAATGTCAGAATTGGAGGTTTTGGAGGTGTAGATGGTTTAGTTAATTATCTTGAAGAAATGCAGATAAATATATTAGTTGATGCTACCCATCCTTTCGCTAGTCAAATTTCTGAAAATGCAGCTACAGCAGCAAAAATAGTTAATATTCCCCATTTAATGTTAGTACGGTCTGCATGGATAAAATTACCAGATGATCAATGGCTGGAAGTGGAAAATAATATAGCAGCAGCTAAAGTTTTAGCAAGTGAGAAAAATGATATTCACAGGGTATTTTTAACTATTGGTAGACAGGAAATTTCTACTTTTGCACATTTACAAAACATCTGGTTTTTAATGAGAATGATCGATCTTCCTGATGTTAATAGTGTCATACCATTAGGGAAGATTTTATGCGATCGCGGTCCGTTTTCGCTGGAAGATGAAAAACAAATTTTAACTGAATATAAGATAGATACTATTGTGAGTAAAAACAGTGGAGGTAATGCCACTTATGCTAAAATTATTGCCGCTAGAGAATTAGGTTTAAAAGTGATTATGGTACAACGTCCTATTTTGCCTTCTGGGGAACAAGTTCCCGATGTGGAAACAGCTTTACAGTGGTTATTAAATATGATAATTGAGGATTAACTATGTCTTACAGTGAATTTAGTTTAGCAAAAATCAAAAAAATATTTAACCTAACTACCTCAGAAAAACCTGATTTATTTGCTAATATTCCTGAAATTAACTGTAGTGGTTATCTACAGGAAACCCTACATTATAATGTTCCTTTAGCCTTAGCTAGTAATAGTGAAAAAGCACGATCTGAAATGATTATTGCTCCAATTTTAATAGAACTGAGAAAACATTTACAAGCAAAAATCAGCTTATTTTCTGGTGTTGACTTTAATGTTAATCCAGAATTAGGATTAAATGGGTATTGTGATTTTATTATTAGTAGTGTTGTAGAACAATTATTTATTAGCGCACCTGTGATGATGTTAGTAGAAGCTAAAAATGAAAATATCACAGGAGGAATTGGACAATGTATTGCAGAAATGATAGCAGCCCAAATATTTAATGAACAAGAAAATAACTCTATTTCTAGTATTTACGGTGCTGTTACTTCAGGTACAAACTGGCGTTTTTTACGGTTAACTGATCAATTAGTAGAAATTGATTTAAGCGAATATTATTTAACCAATATTAATAAAATATTTGGTATTCTTGTCCACAGTATTCAGTGAAAATTTTGATAAGTAGTCATATACCTACAAGTCAGATCCTCCACTTCCCTAAGAAGTTTGGGATCTTGTTGTTTATATATACAGCACATTCCATCTACATGAGGTGCACTATAAACACAGCAAGATGCCTGTGTTACAAGGGTTTTATGATTAACATCTGTACCTCATAATAACCGAAACTGCTGTAATTAGGTTACATTAGCTGAAAATGGTAAGCACCCTAGGACGATCAAAGTTACAGCTTGCGTGTTATGATTGTACCTCACTCGGATGAAGTATCCTGTATTATCTGCTAAATCTTAACCCTAATTAAGCTAATGTGCAGCACTCACTGTATAATTAAAAAACCTGAAGTTACAGTAGCACAAGCATCTTGCTTGTATTAATTATTCAAGTTAAAGGCACAACAGCTGAAAACCTAATGACTCAAAACATCCTCAGTAATGCCAAACATTTCACCAACAATATCCAAGGGTAATTCAGCAGATTTAAAACCGGAATAACCATTATTGACACCATTATTTCCATAATTTTCTGAAGCAATTCCTAACTGTACAGTGGGAAGATAAACGATTTTGTAATTTGGGATATTTAAACTAAAACCCGATATATTAGGCAAGTTAAATAAACTATGTAATGGTAATTTGTACAAGTCACGATGGGGAACTAAAATTATCGTTTCTATACCTTCAAATTCTTGAAGAATTGTAGAAATATTCAAGATTTTTTGTAACTTCAACAATTTAGTTTCCATAGCTAATTGTTGTGACTGTTTACCATTAAATATTTGCAGTTCTAAACTTGGTTGTGAGTTTTGCCAATCTGCAAACCAATTTTCAAATTCTAATAACCTCCACGCAGCTTCAGGAATTGCTTCACTATCTTTAATGGGAGTAAATAGTAAAATGGGAGATGGTGCTTGATCCTTAATAATAAATGTCTGTAAGGATGCTGGACTAAAATGCCAGTAAATAATCGCAGTTGTGGGATTTAATAATCTTTGTATTTGACTATATTCAGCAGATTTAACTTCATGATAATCATGAGAGGTTAACCATTGCAAACATTGATTTTTACCCTTTTCTGCTAATTCCCATGCTTCTACTAAATCACCATTATTAACTGCAATATCTACTCCTAATTGTTGCAAGCCTATAAATTTTAAAGCTAGTTGTTTTTTGTTTTCATCACTACGATAGGATTGACTTAACAACTCTTTCAATAATTGCATTCCCCAGGATTGTAATTGTTTCCCAGTGGCATTTTCTCTTAAATTAACTAATACTTTAGTTAGTGATTGTAAAATTTCTAAATGCGATTCAGGAAAATCTTCAGGAGTGAGTGTTGATAGTGCTATTTGATAATTAGAAATAGCTTGATGCCAATAATCACGATGTGTAAATTCTTTTTTACCTTGTTCATAATATGTATTACCAATCGCTATATACAATCTTCCCCAACCTTCGGGATGGGTATCTGGCCGCAGATGTTTTAACCCTTCTTGATAACTTGCTAATTTGCCCTCATAACCACCTAAATTTAATGCAGGATTGGATACCGCAAAAGGACTGACTACACTTAAACTTTCATTTTCTCCTAAACTTGCTGCTGCTGCGCCACGTCCTAACCATGCTTCCCAAGAATCTAATTTAATTTGTAAAGCACTATCATAACAAGCAATAGATTGAGGAAAACGTTTTAAATGAAATAGTCCTAACGCCTTATTATACCAAGCAGGATGAAAGTCTGGTTTAATAGTAATGGCTTGTTGATAAGAACCTATGGCTTCTTCTCCCATTCCCAGATTTTCTAATGCTACACCACGATTATACCAAGCTAAATATAACTCAGGCTGAATAGCTAAAGCCCGATCCCAAGAAGCGATCGCTTCTGACCACTGTTTTAAATTAAATAATACTACTCCCCGATCAATCCATACCTCATAATAATCAGGTTTAATGCTAATAGCTTTATCATAACTGCTAATAGCTTCTGCGTATTGTTCACTTACAGCTAAGGCTACACCGCGATAATACCAAATTTCCGGATCTTCTCCGTTAAGACTCAAAGCCTGATCATAGCTAATAATCGCCTCCGAGACTAAACCCAACTTTAGTAAAGCTAACCCCTTACTAGCCCAAGCAGGTTGATAATCTGATTTAATAATAATTGCCTTTTCAAAAGAAATAACTGCCCCATTAAAGTCTCCTAATTCTCCTAAAATACCGCCACGATTATACCAAGCCTTATACAAATCTGGTTTCAATTCCAGAGCTTTATCATAAGCTGCGATCGCCTCTGGCAACCTTTGTAAATAAAATAGTATTAATCCTTGATTATACCAATATTTATATGCTTGATCATCTAACTTAATTGCTGCTGTATATAAAGCCAAAGCAGCCAATAAATTTCCCGCCTTAGTTTCCTCTAAACCTTGATGAAATAAAATTTCTGCTTGATTAACCTCATTAAAAACCACAATCTCCGACTTATGTTTATTAGTATCCCTAACCCCTAAATTAGAAGCCAACTGTTGTACTAAACTCGTGGTTTGTTCCAACCTAACGGACAACTCATCCAGAGCTTCAGCTATTTGTGGTTCTACAATAGCCAAACAATCATGATGTGATAAAGCATGATCTTGTTTATCCTGGGATAGATAATGATCTACTGTTGCTTCAGAGAAAGACTGATCATTAGCTACATTCTCATCATGGATGTAAACATCAGCATCAGAATTATGGAATACCCCCTCAAACACCTTTCTTTCTTCAGGAGGTTGAGTCAAAGATGCTGGACTCATAAATTCCCAGATCACTTTATCCGAATCCGAGTCATCAAGTAAATGCTCAGTAATAGAAGGTTCCGAAGTGACAACCTGACGAGAGTTTTGTTGATATTGTTGAGCTATATTACGCTGAGTGAGGCGAATACCAATATCATAAGCAGCATCACCCACTGCACCAATATTTAACTCACCTAATTCGATCAGGCGTTTAGCTAATTGAGTATTAGGTGCAGGAGAAAGTAATAATTTATCTCGAAACCCTGACAACCAGTCCAACCAACGCTCCACAGTAATGCGTGGTTCCATGCGTTGTAAATATTTTAAAGCCCATTGTTGCCCGCGTGCTTGATGCACTCCCTCAAGTAATTGAGTAAACAAAAACTCTAGATCGGAGCTACTGAGTTCTGGTAATGTATCAACCATATCACTTGGATTAGACTGGTGAGGATTCATCCAGTGTCGGACAAAGGTGTAAGTGAGAACCTTGTTAAACAAATGCAAAAGCCACCTGAACATATGCAAGCAAAATAATTGGATTTTATTTATCCTAGATTGTAACCATTATTGTGTCAAAAAGATCATTAATTTCATTAATTACTGAAATAGATGATCAAAATCAAACTTGTACAACTTCTAGCGAGAGTAGGTAAATTATTCAGTCAATTATTGAGTAAATTTACTTGATCCGCAAGAATAGATTTTTTCTTACCTGTATTAGTAAGTGTACAACTTAAATCATTGCTAAATGATCGTGACATCGAATTTATTTTAGTCCTAGCCAAAAAGTAGCTATGAAAGTTCACTTTGACTGACAAGGGTGGCGATAATTTCCTCTGGATTATCTGATTGTATCCCTAATTGCTGGGCAACCTGACGACGCAAGTTTTCATCTTGTTCTAGCATAATCAAAAAATCATCGAGACTTACCGCTTGATATTCTTCTGGAGGAAGATCCTCATGATCGAGGTTAGCAGTATGGGACATAGCATCGGGTCCATCATATTCAAATATAGGCTGTGCCGATGTCCGCGTTAATACTTTCATTCCTAACTGATAAGCTAAATTACCAAATTCACCCACACCTAATTCACCTAATCTTACTAACCTAGATGCTAACTCATTATGGGATTGAGAAGAAGCTAATAATCTTTCTCCAAAGCGGTTTAACCATTCTAACCATTGTTCTTGAGTAACACGGTGTTCCAGATTTTTGAGCCATTTTTCTACCCAAGATGCTTGTTTACCTTGATATACACCTTCTAACAGTTCTGTAAATAGAAATTCTAAGTCTGTATCAGTAAGAGGATGTGCGGATGGTTTAGCAACGTTAGTCTGTTTATAAGCATTTCTTGTAGAAACAATAAGTCGTTTATTTTTAAATAAACCCTGAAATAATCTTTTAAACCACTGAATTAAACGCTTAATCATGTGCTTCACTATGAAAATTTTTTGCTGTGATTATTTAACCAGGACTTACGCAACTGGCACATTGGTAGGGTGCGTCAGATATCAACAATTTGGTTATTTACATAATTTATACTGTCTGACGCACCCTGCAACAGATTTTTTAGTGTGACACTTGCGTAAGTCCTACTAACATTGTACAGGAGTCACCGAGTCAGTGGAGTCTAAAGCGCAAAACTCCGCACTTCCCATCCCCCATCCATTAATTCCTGTTTTTTCCAGAAAATTTTGCCATTTAGTAGTACAGTTTTATTACTAAAACGAATATTGTACGATGGTACTTGCTTAATTTCTGACAATTGAACCTGACAATTCAAAATCTTTGTAACCCACAACCCATAACTAGTAAAATATTACCTCTGCAATTTTCTTGGCAATCTTTAATTTTTATTCTCTTTATTTTTAATTTGTATTAATTCTATGTCTTACGAACCTTTACATCATAAATATCGGCCTAAGAGTTTTGGTGAACTAGTAGGACAAGAGGCGATCGCTACTACTCTTACTAATGCCATTTTATCAGCAAAAATCGCTCCTGCCTATTTATTAACAGGACCTAGAGGAACAGGAAAAACATCCAGCGCCAGAATTTTGGCTAAATCTCTTAATTGTCAAAAAACAGACAAACCAACCCCCGAACCTTGCGGAGTTTGTCAGATTTGTCAAGGTATTAGCAAGGGTTTTGCTTTGGATGTGATTGAAATTGATGCTGCTAGTAATACTGGTGTAGATAACATCCGTGAACTTATTGAAAAAGCGCAGTTTGCCCCTGTTAAATGTCGTTATAAAGTATATGTGATTGATGAATGTCATATGCTAAGTACCGCAGCATTTAACGCCCTACTAAAAACCTTAGAAGAACCTCCTAATCACGTTGTCTTTATTCTCGCTACCACTGATCCCCAAAGAGTCCTACCTACTATCATCTCACGCTGTCAAAGATTTGATTTTAGAAGGATTCAATTAGAAGCAATGGTTAAGCATTTAAGAAAAATTGCTACTAATGAAAATATTAATATTTCCGAAGATGCACTAATATTAGTCGCTCAACTATCACAAGGAGGATTACGAGACGCTGAAAGTTTATTAGATCAATTGGGATTATTTCCAGATCAGGTAACACCGGAACAAGTATGGGACTTAGTGGGATCTGTGAGTGAAAAAGACTTATTTACATTGTTAGAAGCGATCGCCCAAGATAACCCAGAAATTGTACTTGATGCTACCAGAAAAATCCTAGATCGTGGTCGAGAACCTTTGATAATTTTGCAAAATTTAGCCTCATCTTATCGTGATTTACTAATAGCTAAAACTGCTCCCAAGCGTCAAGATTTAGTTGCTTGTACTCAATCTACCTGGAAAGCATTAGTTGAATTTGCCCATAAATTAGATATTACTACCATCCTGCGTGGACAACAACATCTCCGCAGTGCAGAAGTACAATTAAAAAATAGTACACAACCTCGTTTATGGTTAGAAGTGACATTATTAGGATTATTACCTAGCGCCAATATTCAAGTTATTCAAACTACAAATACTAATATTCCTCTATCTGGTTACAGTCAACCTCCACAAAATCAACCGCAATACCAACAACCGCAATATCAACCTCCACAAAATCAACCGCAATACCAACAACCGCAATATCAACCTCCACAAAATCAACCAGCCACAAATACAGAAACTAATGCTACACAAACAGCAAATAATAGTAACAATGACTTAACACAAACTTGGCAACAAGTAATCAATCATATTCCCCAATTACCCACAAAAACTTTACTTAATCAAATGTGTCATCTGCTAGAATTTAATGGCACAACGGCTATTGTAGGAGTAAAACCAATATGGTATGACAAGGTAAAATCCTATTTACCTAATCTTCATACAGCTTTTCAACAAACATTTCAAAAACAAATTCAAGTTACCTTAGAAAAAGCTACTGCTGGTACTACTAATAATAGAAGTAATAGAATAAATTCCCAACCTTCACAAAATCCACAACCTCAAAATTCACAACCTCAAAATTATGTTTCATCTCCATCTACAAATTATTCTCAACCAACAGAACAACCACAAGTAGAACATCCACCAATACAACCACAAGTTAATAAAATAGAACCAGAGGTTATTAAAAATAATCCAGAAATATCACAACCAATAGAAGCAGTACAACCAATACAACCGATAAACAATATTAATTCTCCTCCAGTTTCAGCAACTATTAATAATAGTAACAATACTAATAATAGTAATAATTGGGATAGTGAACAGGTAATGAGGGCGGCAGAAAATTTAGCAAAATTCTTTTATGGCGAAGTTATTAGCTATACAGATGATAGTTTTCAAATTTCTGATCATGTTACCCATGTGGAAACCTTAGAAGTTTATGATAGTTATGAAGACGATTGATAATCACCAATCGCCAATCACCAATCACCACAATATTATAAAGCTCCTGCCGCAGTTTTATCCAAAATACTATTACTTAAATGACTGGTTATGTTCATTGCTTGTAATACCGGATAACCTTGATTTTCCACAGGATAATCAATTACTGTGACAGCACCATTACCTTGACGGAAATTCCAAAAATTCTCATTAGATAAACCCAATACATGACATAATAATGTTTTATTTGTGGCATCATGGGCTACTACTAATCCGATTTTTAGGTGCTTATCTTGAGCATTTTTAATAATAGTATTCCAATCAGCAACACTCCTTTCTTTTACCTCTTCTAAATTTTCACCTTCAGGCATTTGTACTTGGGCGGGAATTGTGCGCCATCTTTCTAGTTCTCCAGGAAATTCTGTTTCTATTTCTGATTCAAATTTTCCTTCCCAAAGTCCATGACTAATTTCTCTTAAACCTGGAAATAATTCTAAGTTTAAATGCGGATGATATTTTAAAATTATTTCTGCTGTTTCTTTAGGACGAGACATGACACTACTAACAGCAAAATCAATATTTACATCCTGGAGAAAGTCGGCAGCTTTTGCAGCTTGGTTTCTACCATTATCATTTAATGGAATATCAATTTGTCCTTGAAATCTCCCTTGACGATTCCATTCGGTTTCACCATGACGAACTAATAATAATCTTACTCCTTGATGTCCAGGACGTAAAGTAGGTAATTTATCTCCTATATGTTGAGTTTGATTCATTGATTCTAACTGAACTGGTTCACCTAATTTACCAGTAAAGTTTAAGATACTAATGCCACAATTAGATTGTTGTAAACAGTGATAACGACTGGGATTTATGCCTAATGCTGTGCTAATTAAGGCGCGATTTATGCCATTATGTCCAACAATTAATATGGTTTCTCCTTGATGTTTGGTTAATATTTCTTGCCAAAATTTTTGGGCTTGATTATATAATACAAGTACGGGAAAATGTTCTTTTGTAGCTTCACCATCTTTAATTATCATCCTCAATTCGTGAGGTTTTTGTTTCCAAATACTATAATCTTCGGTGAATTTTTCTTTAACTTCATTAGATAACATTCCTGCCCATAAAGGTAAGTCAATTTCTACTAAATTTTCTGAAGTTAGAATATTTGCAGATGTTTGTAAGTGACTAGTAATAATTTCTGCGGTTAATTTTGCCCTTTGTAATGGACTGCTGTAAATTGCTTGGAAGGGAATATTACTCAGGGCTTTACCTGTTTGGTTAGCGTCGTTTTTACCTTTTTCAGTTAAAGATGACGCATCCGTACGTCCTTGAATACGTCTTTCTATGTTGTAGGTACTTTGTCCATGACGCACGATGATCACACGGGTCATTTTTTTTCCTTCTTGTTGTTGTGTTAAATCACTTATTTTACCGTAAAATGTTGCACTCAGTTACAAGAAATCATTCTTCAACAGGACCTACACAACTGGCACATTAGTAAGGTGCGTCAGATATCAATAATCTGTTTATTTGCATAATTTATGCTGTCTGACGTGGTTGATGAACTTGTCGAACCATACCCTGCATTAGATTTTTATGTGACGCTTGCGTAAGTGCTAATAAAGTAACTAACTATCCAATGTAATTACCATCATCCTTTACAGGTTTATTGATGGTAATAGAACCACAGGAAATAGATTGATAAATAGCAATTCCTATTGAAGTAAGGTACAAGAAGTAAAAATTAAACTCATATTAATTCAGATAATTATCTATCGTAATTAGACTATAAAACTCTATATCATCATGTCCTAACACTCCTTTACTAAATTACCCTATTACTCATCAATTATCGTATCCCGATCTAATATTAACAAATTACGTAATTGATCAGTATCCATTTCTGTTAACCAATCTTCCCCATTACTAACCACTTGTTCCGCTAATTGTTTTTTCCCCTCAATCATATCATTAATTTTCTCTTCTAAAGTGCCTGTACACACAAATTTATATACCTGCACATTACGAGTTTGGCCAATTCTAAAAACCCTATCTGTTGCTTGATTTTCCACTGCGGGATTCCACCATCTATCAAAATGAAATACATGATTTGCTTTGGTTAAATTTAAACCCACACCTCCCGCTTTTAAAGATAAAATCATAATTGGTGGTCCTTGAGGATCATGTTGAAATCTATCTATCATTTCTTCTCTTTGTTTTTTCGTCGTACTTCCATATAAAAAGAAAATTTCTCTATTTAACTGTTTTTCTAAATGGGGTTTTAATAATTTTCCCCATTCTGCAAATTGCGTAAAAATTAACGCTTTATCCTTTGCTGCTAAAACCTCTTCTAGCATTTCTTCTAACCTTTGTAATTTAGCAGAATGATGTTTTTCTAAACTTGATAACTTTAAATATTGCGCTGGATGATTACAAATTTGTTTTAATTTTACCAATAATCCTAAAATCATTCCTCGTCGTTGTAAACCTGCTGCTGAATCAATTTCCTGTAAAGATTCCTCTACTAAATTCTGGTATAATGTCGCTTGTTCTGTACTCAAACCACAAAATACATTCATTTCTTGCTTTTCTGGCAAGTCTTGAATAATTGTTTTATCAGTTTTTAATCTTCTTAAAATAAAAGGTTGTACTAAACTCCGCAATTGATTTAAAGAAGCACTATCTCCATATTTTTCAATCGGCATAGCAAACCGGCGTTGAAAAAATTGTTTATTCCCTAAATATCCAGGATTTAAAAATTCTAAAATTGACCATAATTCCTGTAGTCTATTTTCCACTGGTGTTCCAGTTAATGCAATACGAAATGTAGTTTTTAATTTTCGCACAGCTTGAGATTGTTTAGATTCATGATTTTTGACATTTTGCGCTTCATCTAATACTACTATTTGCCAATTAATAGTTTCTAATTCTGCTAAATCTCGATGTACTAAGGAATAACTAGTAATTACTAAATCATGTTTATTGACAATAGTAGAAAATAACTTACCTTTAGGACGTTTATCACCATGATATTGTAAAACTTTGAGATTAGGAGCGAATTTTTTGACCTCTCTTTCCCAATTACCTAATACAGAAGTTGGACATACTAATAAAGTGGGTTTTTCTAATTTATTTTCTTGTTGTAAATGCAGTAGAAAAGCGATGAATTGAACAGTGTTATGACAAATAATATTATTAGCAACAAAATTATGATGTTCACTAACTTCAAAGTCATAAACCCACCCTTCATAATCTACATCTTCTATACTCTTGATTTTACAATAATATACTTCTTGTTCTAGTAATCTTTGTAGATATTGCTGTGTTAGCTTTAGTTGTTCCATATCTAAATGAGTATATGCTTCTATAGTTTTAGCCGTCAATTTAGAAGGTTTTAATAATTGATATTTTTGTTGAGTTTCGCCGCTAATTATTTGATTTATACTGAATAAAACCCGTTCTAAACTCTCTCTAGAAAATTGCTGTGAACCATTAATGTAAACAGTATTGTGCATTCCCAAATGACGTAATGGCAAACCAGTTTGTTTAATTGCTTGGGCTACAATATCAGAAGCGGGAATACCTTCTACATTCGTATTATTTATTTTTTGACAAATTCTATCTAATTTATCTTTTTTACTTGGTACACATACATAATCACCCACATTCAAATGATTATTCCATCCTTGATGAGTTAATAATTTATGCTGACGAGTAATAGTAATACTACTACCATCTTCCAGAGTAACTTTTCTTAATGTTTCCCTCACCTGTTGACGATATAATTTATTAATAGGTGCTTGGATAATCTTGCCAGTTTTTTCATTGATGGAATTTACCAACAATTTTTCATTGGTATTAGACCAAAAACCTTCACCATCAAAAACCGTTTCTCCAGCATAAAAATTCCAAATATTTTCTGCTGTCAGCAATTTACCATTAATATTTACTAATGTATCTGGTCCTACACATTTACCTAATCCCATATCGTCCGCAAGACAAGCTCCCAAACCCCATTTTTCTAAAAATGTTAACCAACCTACTCCTCTTTGTTGATATGGCCGTAATTCTCCTTTAAAATTCACAGGAGTTGGTAAAGATTGAATTTCTTGATTATTAGTTAATGTTGATATTAATTCTTGTAATATTCCCGAAGTTTCAAAACTCACTACTGGCAATTTTTCAATTATTTGAGTATCCCCTGTACTAATTCTTAACGCGTCTTCTAATGATAATGTCATTTGTTCTTGACGCAAAACAAAAAAGTTTTGTGCAGTTTTAATATCTTGAGAACGTAATTCTACCCATTCTCCATTAATTTCTACTAATGGACTATTTAAAGCAACTAGTTTATCAAATTGTTTTTTAGAAATTATTTGTCCTCCTATGGTTAATTGCCATTCAAAGTTTAATAAACTTTGTAAACCTAAACTTTGCTGTTTTTGATCGTTATTTGCTGATGTTAATTTTAATCCTAGACGATTGGCAAATCCATCTTTTTGCATTAAACTAGATGGCAAAATTACCCCTATTCCACTATCTTCTAATTTCCACACAATTGATTTAATAAATTGATATGCTTCCACAGGAGTTAAGTAACAAAACTCTGGAGTTTCTGTTTCTAAACTTTGATTAATAATAGGATATATTCGTGATGCTAAACCTAAACCTCTTAAAAATGTTTCTTGTGGTTGTAAAATACTGCGATCGCTATATACTAATTCTTCTATTGGATGTTGCCAAATCGTCTTAGCATCTATGATAAATTCACTATTATCTATTGCTTGTAAATAATAACCTAATTTCCAATTTTTTTCTGTATCTGTTGGTGGATATAATTGTAAACAAGTTCTAAATTTAGATGTTTCTCTTAGTTGAGATTCTAATGGTAACATCCAAGCTGTTAAGGTTGTTTGTAATCTTTCTCCATGGATAGGATCTAAATGATTGATGGTATTTGTATTATTAATTAGGTTTAATAACCATTGTTGAATGGATGTGGATAAGGATACAATTGATTTAGTTTCTATGGGAGATTCAGAATTAATCATAATTCTAATTTGACTATCTATGATAGGATTTAGAAAGTCAATTATTAATTCTCTTGGTAATATTGGTAATTCAATTGCTAGGTTACTATTTTGTTGATAACTACAACAAGCTAGGGGCATTTTTTGGGCAAATTTTTCTAATCTTTGGTTATCTATGGAACTATCTAGAATTGCTTGCCATTTACTGATGAATTTATCATCTTTTTGTTTTTCAATGGTTGGTAAAAATTTTCCTCTCGCAATTAAATCTAAACTCCATCTGGCTATATGTATCCAAAATTTGATATCTTCTCCTAGTAATTCCCCTTGTTGACTGTTAGGATTTAATGGTAAATTTGTGAGAAAGTAAGTGGTTAATTTTGCTGGTATATAAAAACCTGGAATTTTCCAAGGATGTAAATATTTTTCTTGGTTATTTTCTGGGTTTACAACAGAGTTTAATGGATAAATTTCGGCAATTTTACCTGTTTTATTCTCAATGAAATAACTAGGTAAGTTAAATATTTTCTCCTGAGTTATATGAGATTTAATAAGATTTATTAATTGAGATTTTTGTAACCAATTTTCTAATTCCGTTGTGCTCATTCCTTGGGGATATTCAATTATATCATTCATTTCATCATCTAATTTAATTTGTTGATTTTCTAGCGATCGCCAAATTTCTCCCCAAATGAAAAAACCACTATTTTCTTGATTTTCTCTATTAATTACCCAAGTACCATGTAAAATTGTCATAATTTTGTTAGTTAGTAATATATTGGTTTTCACATACCCGACTTCTTTAAAAAGTCGGGCATCTGTTCATGTATCTATTTAAAATGTGCCTCTAAATGCTGCATAAGCTAACGTCAGAACAATTGGTAATATAATGGGAATAGCAACTACTAAACCTATTTTACCAACTTTTATTTCTTTGCCATCTGCTTTGAAAAGGGCAATTACTCCCACTATTCCCATCGCAAACCAAATAATTCCAAAAATGATAAAGATTGTAAATGCTGAGTCTTTCATAATTTTGTAGTATTTGTAGTATTAGTTTATTACTTTTATACATGATATTAAACTATTCAAGTAAAAAATCAAAATTTAATATTTCTTCAGGAGAAAATAGGCATTTTTCAGTAAATAAATATTTTAGGAGATAATTCTGATTTTCTTCTCTTAGATACTAACCATATATTATAAGACTAACTTTTGATTATTATAGCAGTTCCTATGTCACCATTTATTACTCCTCCTGTAAATATATCCTATTTCCTATCTATTTCTTATGAATGTGATCCCAGACTTTTTTTAACACTGTTTTAGTAGATAATGAAAAATCTGCTTTATTCATCATCCAATCATAATAACCTGGATTTCGGGTGAATATTTGTTGTAAACTCTCACCTTTATATTTACCAAAATTAAATACTATGTCTTGTTTTTGGGCATCATAAATTAATTTACCTGTAGGATCTAAAAAATTGAATGTTGCTAATTGATTTGTGAATTGATTTAAAATATCCATATCATTTTTAATAGATACAGAAACTTCTGAACCATCATTACTACGCTCTACATTTTCATAACGGGCAATTTGCGCTTTTAAAACTTGATATGTGGCTTTAATATCACTAACTGCATCATGGGCATCAATTAATTCTTCTCCACAATAAAATTTATAAGCTGCTTTTAAATTGCGTCTTTCCATCAGATGAAATATTATTTGTACATCAATTAAATTTCTCCCTTGTAATTTCCATACTATACCCACCCTTAAAAATTCTTCCATTAATAATGGTATATCAAATCTATTAGAGTTAAATCCTGCTAAGTCACTATCATTAATAAAAGTTAAATATTCTGGTGCTAATTCTGCAAAAGTAGGTAGATCCTTTACATCATGATCATAAATTCCATGTACCAATGAAGCATGAAGCGGAATAGGAATTGTGGGATTAATTTTATCTGTTTTTAACTCTTCTTGACCATCAGGAAATACTTTGAGAATGGCAATTTGTACAATTCTATCTTTAGTAACATCTACTCCTGTAGTTTCTAAGTCAATCAATGCTAAGGGTTTAATTAGGTTAAGTTTCATGAAGTAATTTCACCAATTTTATTAAGGTTTATTAATTAGTATATTTGTATTACCAGGGATGAGCAGTCATAATATCAAGCGGTTATAACTCAGGTGAGGACTGAGAACCAGGAATTTCACATTTCTTGACCTCATAACCAATTCTCCACCACTAATTTCCTATTTGATACCATTTTGGTGTATCTTTAGTTTTAGGAGCAGCAGTCCATAGAGGTTAAATGTTAGGATTGCCACAGAGAGAGAATAGCGAGCATAGAAGGAAAAAAAACTCAATGGCAGAATTTGAAAAGTCAATATCCTTTGATGGACGGGATATTAGACTAAAGGTGGGCTTATTAGCCCCCCAAGCGGGAGGGTCTGTTTTGATACAATCAGGGGATACGGCTGTTTTAGTAACAGCCACAAGATCAGAGGCCAGAGAAGGCATTGATTTTTTACCCCTGACTGTGGACTATGAGGAAAGATTGTACGCTGCTGGGAGGATTCCTGGGGGAATTATGCGCCGCGAAGGTCGGCCACCAGAAAAGGCAATTTTAATCAGTCGTCTTATTGACCGCCCCTTGCGTCCTTTATTCCCTTCATGGTTACGGGACGATTTGCAAATCGTAGCATTAACTATGTCTATGGATGAGCAAGTCCCACCGGATGTATTAGCAGTTACGGGTGCTTCCATTGCTACTATTATCGCCCAAATTCCATTTTATGGACCAATGGCGGCAGTAAGAGTGGGGTTAGTTGGTGATGATTTTATCATTAATCCTACTTATGCGGAAATTGAAGCGGGAGATTTGGATTTAGTTGTCGCTGGTTCACCTGATGGGGTGATCATGGTGGAAGCGGGAGCAAATCAATTGCCAGAACGCGATATCATCGAGGCCATTGATTTTGGTTATGAGGCTGTTAGAGACTTGATTGCCGCCCAGCAAGAGTTAGTATCTGAGTTGGGTTTAACTATGGTGTCTACGGATGCACCAGAGGTAGACCAAACATTAGAAAACTATATCCGCGATCGCGCTAGTGAAGAAATTAAAAACATCTTAGCGAAATTTGAATTTACCAAAACTGAGCGAGATTCTGCCTTAGACAGCGTTAAAGATGGTATTAAAGCCCAAATTGAGGCTTTACCAGAAGAAGACCCCGTTCGCATCGCGGCTAATGCCGACAGCAAAGCCCTTAGTAATACTTTTAAAGATATTACTAAATACTTCATGCGTCGTCAAATCATTGAGGATAATGTGCGAGTTGACGGTCGTAAATTAGATCAAGTGCGTCCTGTATCCTGTCAAGTTGGATTATTACCAAGACGGGTACATGGTAGCGGTTTATTTAATCGGGGACTGACTCAAGTATTAAGTTGTTGCACTTTGGGAACTCCTGGTGATGCCCAAAATCTTAGTGATGATTTGCAATTAGACCAAGCTAAACGCTACCTACATCACTATAATTTTCCACCCTTCTCTGTGGGTGAAACAAAACCATTACGCGCCCCAGGTAGAAGAGAAGTGGGTCATGGTGCTTTAGCAGAACGCGCTTTATTACCCGTTTTACCCCCTAAAGAACAATTTCCCTACGTTATTCGCGTAGTTTCTGAAGTTCTTTCTTCCAATGGTTCAACCTCTATGGGTTCAGTTTGTGGTTCAACTCTATCCTTACTGGATGCAGGTGTACCCCTGATTAAACCTGTAAGTGGCGCAGCTATGGGTTTAATTAAAGAAGGTGATGAAGTTCGCGTTTTAACGGATATTCAAGGAATTGAAGATTTCTTAGGCGACATGGATTTTAAAGTTGCTGGAACAGATAGCGGTATCACAGCATTGCAAATGGATATGAAAATCTCTGGATTATCCTTAGATGTGATTGCTCAGGCTGTGAATCAAGCTAAAGAAGCAAGATTACACATTCTAGGGAAAATGATGGAAGTTATTCCTACCCATAACCTGGAAACATCACCCTTTGCACCACGCTTATTAACCATCAAAATTGATCCTGATATGATTGGTTTAGTCATAGGACCTGGTGGAAAAACTATTAAGGGTATTACCGAAGAAACTGGTGCAAAAATTGACATTGAAGACGATGGTACTGTAACTATCTCCGCAATGGATGAAAACCGTGCTAAACGTGCGCGGAGCATAGTTCAAGGTATGACTCGCAAACTACATGAAGGTGATGTTTATGTAGGTCGCGTGACACGGATTATACCAATTGGTGCTTTTGTAGAATTTTTACCGGGTAAGGAAGGAATGATTCACATTTCTCAACTTGCTGACTATCGAGTTGGTAAAGTAGAGGATGAGGTAGCAGTTGGTGAAGAAGTGATTATCAAAGTCAGAGAAATTGATAATAAAGGTAGAATTAATTTAACACGGTTAAATATTCACCCAGATCAAGCAGCAGCAGCACGAGAAGCAGCAGCAGCAAATCGCTAAATCAACGGAGGATTTTAGATTGTAGATTGAGAATAAATCACAAATCTAAAATCCTGGATGTTGTAGCAGTCAGTAAGTAGTTTGAAGAGATTTGTCCATAAAATTACTAATTTTTAGTAACTATTAGTCAATTACCTGGATTTAGATTTTAGTAATATACTGTAGTGCAGTCTAAAAAAATATAAAATTGCTGCTTAAAATCATTGCCCCGTTCTACCTATCACCTATTCTGTTAAATTTATGTCTGAAACAATACCTGCTTTACTTGTTCTTGCTGATGGTACTACTTATCGCGGTTTTTCCTTTGGTGCAATTGGTACAACCATTGGTGAAGTAGTTTTTAATACTGGCATGACTGGATATCAAGAAGTGTTAACCGATCCTAGTTATTGTGGACAAATCGTAATTTTTACCTATCCAGAATTGGGGAATACAGGAATTAACCCAGAAGATGAAGAATCATCTAAACCTTATGTTAAAGGAGCGATCGCTCGTAACATCTGCCATAAACCCAGCAATTGGCGCTCCACACAATCCCTGCCAGACTACCTAAACCAGCATCACATCCCCGCTATATATGGCCTTGATACCCGCGCCCTCACGCGCAAAATTAGGACAGTAGGGGCAATGAATGGAGGCATATCTACCACAATTCTCGATGAAACCGAACTCCTAGAAATGGTACAAGCTGCTCCTTCCATGACAGGTTTAAACCTAGTTAAAGAAGTCACCACAGATATCACCTATGAATGGACAGAAAGTACCATTGAACCTTGGGAATTTAACCTTGAAGCGATCTCCAATACAAACAAAGAAACCTACACCGTTGTAGCCCTAGATTTTGGAGTCAAACGGAATATATTAAGAAGATTAGCCAGTTATGGTTGTCGAGTGATAGTTGTTCGTGCAGATACAACTGCAGAAGAAATTCTCAAATACAATCCAGATGGTATATTCCTCTCTAACGGGCCGGGAGACCCCGCCGCCGTCACAGAAGGTATTACCACCGCCAAAGCCCTATTACAAAGTGAAAAACCTATATTTGGGATTTGTATGGGACATCAAATTTTAGGTCATGCGTTAGGAGCAGAAACATTTAAACTAAAATTTGGACATCGGGGATTAAATCAACCTGCGGGACTGCAAACACGAGTGGAAATTACTAGTCAAAACCATAGTTTTGCGATTGATCCCAACTCCCTCCCAGTGGAAACAGTGGAAATTAGTCATTTCAACCTGAATGATCAGACTGTAGCGGGAGTTCGTCATAAAACTTTACCTATATTTTCTGTGCAGTATCACCCAGAAGCGAGTCCAGGTCCCCATGATGCAGATTACTTATTTGAGCAATTTGTATTAGAAATGCAAAAAGTAAAAGCAAGTAATTAAAAATTGACAATTGACAATTGACAATTGTTTATAAATACAGGTTACAGAGTGTCCGCAGCAGGGAGAAAATTCCTGATCCTGACGGCTGTACCCTGCACGCAGCGTTAGCCATAAGCTGATAACTGATGGCTGACTTCTACCACTAGACAAAACACCCAAAAATCATCTATACTAGAATGTTTACTTTAAGTAAAAACATGAGGAGGGAATTATTGCTGAACCACTAAATCTCACCGTTAGCCTGAGAGGTAATAGAGAAGTTCGGGATCACTGTCAGCTATTCCGCCTTACAGGTTTATTAGACGCATTTTCTGAGCCGACATTTCGTAAAGTTTTAGGTGCTAAACTTGAAGAAGGACCAGCACACATTATTCTTGATCTCTCACAGATTGACTTTGTAGATAGTTCTGGATTAGGTGCATTAGTTCAGTTAGCCAAACAAGCTCAAACTGCTGGAGGTACTTTACAAATCGTCACAAATGCCCGCGTCACTCAAACGGTCAAGCTTGTACGCTTGGAAAAATTTCTTTCTCTACAAGTCACAGTTGATGCTGCCTTAGAAAACATTAAAGCTTCCTAAGAACTGTATAGGAAAAATTAGCTATCCGATGTTATGTCTGGATAGCTTAATTTTTACTAGTCAGGAGTTCAAGGAGTCAGAATAAAGAATTTTCTCCCTGCACTCCCAACTCCCGCACTCCGCACCAATCTGCTAATTTATGCGGAAAAGGTATTTTCACTATGGAAATTTTTTTTGTTTATTGACTTAATTCATGATATAATCCTTGTTTACCCAATTGCGGGCAGAGTTTACAGCTATTGTAAAGATTATCTCCTCATGTAGTGATTTGTTAGGAAGGATGTATTTGTGCAGTTACCAACAGAAGCAAACCAAAATGAAGATGATGACCCTGCCCAAGATTCATCAGATGATTTATTTGAGTTATGTTTGCTGAATCGGAGACTATTACCACAAAAACTATCCCTCTCACAAGTTCAACAAATTTCTCCCTCTGCTTTAGCTTATGTGGGTGACGCAATTTATGAACTATATGTTAGAATGTTCTATCTGTGGCCACAGAAACGACTGGAAAATTACCATCGTCTAGTAGTGGATCAGGTAAGAGCAGAAACACAAGCGCTACATTTGCGAATGTTAACTCCTTACTTGAGGAGTAATGAATTAGAAATAGTCCGCAGAGGTCGTAACTCTGTCAGTAATCGTCCTAAACGACTTAATCCTGAAATTTATCAACAAGCAACTAGTTTAGAAACCTTAGTTGGTTATTTATACCTGACCGATAACGAACGTTTAATAGAACTTTTACAACAAGTCCATCTGGAGCAATAGCCATCAGCTACTGCTGGAGGTAGGAATCTCTGTGAAGATTCTTCATTATTGTTCATTAAATTAATGTCGTCGGCCTGTCAATTTGTATCGCAAAAAAACCTAACAAAAAACCTAATTAGTGATTATGAAAACTCAAGCTAAAAAAATCAATTCTGCCCATGATGCTAAAGGTGCACAGCCTGTAAAAATCAAAGGTAAGCGTGTTATACCTCATCCTATTCGTAAACAAGGCAAAACTGATGGTCAGTCTTTAGTTAGTAAACCGCGCCCCTCTCGTCATGATGGACACTCCTTGGCTGATGTAAATACGAGCAAATCTGCTTCTAAGTATCCACGTCGTCATGATGGACACTCCTTAGCTGATGTAAATACGGATAAATCTGCTGGTTTTAAACATCGTTCTCGTCGTCATGATGGACACTCCTTGGCTGATGTAAATACGGATAAATCTGCTAGTTTTAAACATCGTCCATCCCGTCATTCATCTTCTGAAGTTACTACAGGAAAGTCTGTTTCTTTGAAACCTCGTTCTTCCCATTATTCAGATTCAGAAGTTAGTACAGAAAAATCTTTACCTGATAATCGTCGTTATCCTCGTCACTTTGTACCAACTTTGCCAGCAGTCACAGTGACAGAAGATACCGATTTAATTTATGGTCGTCATCCAGTGTTAACTGCTTTAGAAAATCAACGTAATCTTAATCGCCTGTGGATTACTTCCCGTTTGCGTTATGATCCTAGATTTCATAATTTGATTTTGCAAGCTAAGGATAATGGTACAGTAATTGATGAGGTTGAACCCAAACGCTTGGATCAGCTTACTGGCGGTGCAAATCATCAAGGTATAGCTGCTCAAATTTGTCCTTACGCTTATACTGAGTTAGATGATTTACTGGCTAAGTGTAAATCTATCAATGATCCGGTGATTGTGGTGGCCGATGGCATTACTGATCCCCATAATCTAGGTGCTATTATTAGAACGGCAGAGGCTGTTGGAGCGCAAGGTTTAGTAATTCCCCAAAGAAGGGCGGTGGGCATTACTTCTACAGTGGTAAAAGTATCTGCTGGAGCTTTAGAGAATTTCCCTGTGGCTAGGGTGGTGAATTTAAGCCGAGCTTTAGAACAGTTAAAAGAAGAGGGTTTCTGGATTTATGGAACTGCTGCTGGTGGTAGTGAGCAGTTACAGAATGTGAACTTTCGTGGTCCGGTGGTTTTAGTAGTAGGTGGTGAAGGTGAAGGTTTAAGTATGCTGACACAGCGTTCTTGTGATGTTTTGGTATCTATTCCATTATTGGGTAAGACTCCTAGCTTAAATGCTTCCGTTGCTACGGGGATGGCTCTTTATGAAATTTATCGTCAAAAGTCACTAAATACGTTATATCTTGATAAACTACAAACATTTTCTGGTAAAAAATAGTAGTTAGTTAGGAGTCAGGAGAAAAAATTAATAGGGAACTGGGAACTGGAAAAAGTGCTAAAAGTATTATTTTTAAGTATCTTTGATGTTTCTTGTGTGTCTCTGTTAACCTGATATCTACTGTCAGGTACTAGTTATGATGTAAATATCTGATCCTGAGATCAAATATAAATCTTGTGATCGATTGTGATCACTACTGTGTTTATTTTTGTCTCTATTGTTGATGATGTTTATTGTGCTTGAGTTTGAATTATGTTCAAGCTTTGATGACATAACTAGTGATGATCAAAGGTAGTTAGGATGTAAAATTCAAGTCAATAATCAAATGATTTATTGGTGAAGTGCGGAGTCGGGGGTGCAGGGTGCAGGGAGAAAATTATTTATTCTGACTGCTGTATGGGCGAACGGCCGTTCGCCTATACTGACTCCTGGATCTCGTAACTGCTGATAGCCAAATAAGCAAATGTAAAGATGATAAATTCAACATATTTTCACACCCACTCTTTTATAAATTGGCGGAAACCATGAACAATTTTTGGCATAATTTCCAAGAGGGTTTAGTTAATACCTTTAACAGTTTAGGACTAGCTTGGTGGGTAGAAGTAGTTACACAAAATCCTAATTGTACTTATTACTTCGGTCCATTTGTTAGTTCAAAGGAAGCAAGTATAGCTAGTAAAGGCTATATAGAAGATTTAGAAATGGAGGGAGCGCAACGCATTACGGTTAACATTAAACGTTGCAAACCAACTGTTTTAACTATTGCCGAAGATTTGGGGGAATGGATTGACCGTAAAGTAAAGCCAGTCTTTAGCGGTCAAGTTTAATTTTAACTATTTTCATCAGGCTGGGGTCGTTCCTGGGCTTGTCCTGGGAGCGAATGTCTCTTAGTATTGGTAATTGGTATCTTGTGCCACGTTAATACACGCTACATTTATTCTGTAGCCATTTATCAATATCTTTTAATATTTGGTGGGGTATTTCCCAGGGGAAAAGATGGGCTGTGTTGGGGTAACATTGCCACTGACAGTTTTTCAGATTTTGGGCTGTTTCTAAGCTGGATTGGGCTGTAATATGACGGTCTTGTTCTCCTGCAAGTATTAAAGTAGGACATTCAATTTTATGCAAGTCCGGTAAACGATTATAACCTTCCCGGATGGCGTTGTAAAGAGATTTTGTTGCACTAGCTGATGTTTGTAAATATGCTGATACTGCTGCTTTGGCTATATATTGATATGCGATGTTCGTATGCTGTTGGATGAGGTAACGAAACAGCGATCGCTTGCCAAATGTTTCTATATTCCATTGCCAACTAGGTTTAATATAATTCAATACACCTGCTATTCCTGTATACAGGTTATCTGTCCAGGAAATGGGGGGATGATTTCCTTGGGGTCGGGCGGCACTGGCGACTAAAATTAATCCTGTGACTCGTTGTGGTAGTTTCAGGGCGAGTTCTAAAGATAAAATGCCTCCTAGCGACCATCCCAGGAGCATAAATTTATCAATTTCTAAGCGGTTTAATAGGGTTTCTAGGTCGCTTAAATGGTCTGTCATGGCAAAATCACCAAAAAAGCGACTTTTGCCGTATCCGCGCAAATCTGGAGCGATGGTTTGATATTTTTCAGATAAATGATCTGTGAAGATGGCCATGCTAGATGCGGAACCGGGATGGCCATGTAAGCAGAGGATAGGGAAACCTTGGCCTTGAAGGCGATAATTAAGATGGATCACTTAATTCCTATTTGTGTTAATGCAGTTTCTATTCTTGCCAGGGTATGGGCATTTTCTGCCGGTGTACCAAGGGTAATACGTAGGGCTTGGGGAAGTAGTCTGACCAGTGTACCTTGATTTTTGAGTTGTTGATGTAGTTCTGGTAATGCGGAGGAATGTTGAGGTTGCAGCCGCAAATAAACAAAGTTGGTAGAACTAGGGGTAATTTCTAGGGATGAATGTGCTGATAATGACGTGATTAATTTTGTTCTTTCTGCTAGGGTTTCGGGAATTGTGTCTAGTAGTTGAGCGCGGTTTTCTAGAGACGTTAAGGCAGCCATGATGGAAAAACTTGGCAGGTTATAGGGTAGACGAACTTTTTCTAAAATAGCGATCGCTTGGGGGTGGCCAATACAATAACCTACGCGCATGGCTGCTAACCGAAAGGCTTTGGAAAATGTCCGTAATACTACCCAGTTAGGATATTGCAATATTTCAGATACTAAAGTTGTTTGACTAAATTCAAAGTAGGCTTCATCTATAACTACTAATGTTTCTGGTGATAAACTTTTGAGCCAGTTTATTTCTGCTTTAGTTAAGCAGTTAGCAGTAGGTGAGTTGGGATGAACTACAAAAACGGTACGAATAGGAGGATTTTGTGTATTAGTAATGGCTGCTTGGGCTGCTTCTAGGTTTATTTCAAAATTTTGCTCGTTTCTATTAACTGTAACTACAGGAATGCCTAATGTTTGGGCTAAAATCGCATACATAGAGAAGGTAGGTTTAGCTACTAATATAGAACCTTCTCCTTTTAAGCAAGTGGCAATTAACAGCGATCTAATTAATTCATCTGAACCATTACCAACGGATATGTTTAGAGATGTGAAGGTAGAGGTGGGAAGATTCGCGGATTCGTTAACATATTCAGCGATCGCATTTTTCAGATTTTCATGACTACCATCGGGGTAACGATTAGTTTCTATAGTTTGCTGATAATACCCAGCTAATTTTTCCTTAATTTCTGTTGGTAAGTCTAAAGGACTTTCATTAGTATCTAATCTATCAAACTGAATATTAACTGGTGCTGCTGTATCACTACCAGGATGAGGTTTGTAAGCATCAAATTGAGACAAATCTGAACGGATAAATTTAAGCATGATTAGATAAATTAGGTTTGGTTAAGATAAGTATGATTGAAATATGGTTTGATTTCACGCAGAGGCGCGGAGCTTCAGAGAGGAGGATGTTCGATTATATATTAGGCATCTGAAACTTTTAATTAACCTGTGTAGAGACGTTTCATGGAACGTCTCTACACTCTTTTTCACCAAATGTCTATTGTTTGAGTATCATAACTATGATCAAATGATATCAAATATTGTGCATTTTATTGTACATTCAGACAGAAAACACAACTATCTGGAGTGATGGGAAGTTTTGTAGTTGATGTTAAACACCATATTGAATAACCATATTGAAGAGAGGTAAGAATGTCTAAACTAGGGTTTAAATTCTTTTCTGTTACTGCATTAGTACCGACATTATTAATTTCACAATTACAACAAAATACAGCATTTACAGATCAACAACTAAATCAACAAGTGATGTTAGCAGCGTTGACTTATCAAGCGTTTAATTTAGCCAGAACTTACCAAACTTGATGATAGATGCACACTTCAAAGCCTTGACCACTTTTCAGCCACGCAACTTTCAACGAGAAGTTATTACCAAACTCCTCCACCGTCAAGATATCCTCCTCCGCGCACCCACAGGTTCAGGAAAAACCGAAACAGCGATCGCCCCTGTCAATTCACTTTTAAGTTTCGCCTATGCTTTATTGCAATGTCAAGTCATGGCAGCTGTTAATGTGGCTGGATTAGATCCTTATATTGGTTATTTACATGAGGTTCATCATGGTCAACCAGCAATGGTTTTAGATTTAATGGAGGAATTTCGAGCTTTGATAGCTGACAGTTTAGTGTTGTCTATTTTAAATAAGCAAGAAATTAAACCAAATGATTTTAATGAAAGTTTGGGTGCTTATAGACTGAAAGATAATGCCAAAAAAACCTTTTTGGAAGTTTTCAACAAAAAAATGAATGATGAATTTAAACACCCTGTGTTTGATTATCGTTGTACTTACAGACGTGCTATAGAGTTACAAGCTAGGTTACTAAGTCGGCACTTACAAGAAGGAGTTCCTTACAAACCTTTAATTCTAAGATAATCTTAAGATGACAACACAGTTTTATCTCATAATTTACGACTTACCAGATAGTAAACCCGCCAATAAAAGACGAACTCGTTTACATAAAATGTTGAGCGGCTACGGAAAATGGACTCAATATAGTGTGTTTGAATGTTTTTTAACTACTGTACAATTTGCTCAGTTACAGACTAAAATGGAGAAGTTGATTAAAGCTGATGAAGATTCTATTAGGATTTATGTACTAGATGCTGGTAGTGTGAAAAAAACTATCACTTATGGTTCCGAAACCCCTAGACAAGAACAAGTGATCATTATATAATTACTACATCAGCTTAATTTTTTGGCGGACCTGGAGCGAGGTCAAAAACCCTGGGGGGTCCGCCAAATCTCCAGAACCTTGATAATTGAATAGTTTTAGCGTTTTTTTAGTTTCAGTTGGAACTTACTCTAAAGCCTGAAATGAGGTTTTTTGAGAGGTCCGCCAAATTCCCCCCTACAGTCTGCTCCCAGACTATGTTTCAGAGGTCGGGGTTTCTAAACCAATAATCCCCGCAAGGGGACTGAAACACGGGCGTACCGGAATTGAACAGGAATCTGACAACTCGCCAAGGTTTCTAAACCAATAATCCCCGCAAGGGGACTGAAACTAAGTTCACCAGTTCTCGTGTTGATGGCGATGAACTCCTGTTTCTAAACCAATAATCCCCGCAAGGGGACTGAAACAATCTTTTCCCATCTATTTTAAAATTGGGTTGGATGTTTCTAAACCAATAATCCCCGCAAGGGGACTGAAACATTGTTAGTTCATATCTCATCGTGTCATCTAAATCAAAGTTTCTAAACCAATAATCCCCGCAAGGGGACTGAAACGTTGCCTTAACCACCCAAGGGTGGGTAGAAAGCTGACCATAAGTTTCTAAACCAATAATCCCCGCAAGGGGACTGAAACACATTAAATATTTACTCCTAGGTTCTGAGATAGTTGTGTTTCTAAACCAATAATCCCCGCAAGGGGACTGAAACCCAACACCAGTAACAGCATCACCACTAATAAAAATTGTTTCTAAACCAATAATCCCCGCAAGGGGACTGAAACCATCTTCCTCTTCTACGGCGACATAGCCGCCTATTTGTTTCTAAACCAATAATCCCCGCAAGGGGACTGAAACTAGCTTCTTTCAGGTCCTCTTCTGTTGGTACATAGTTTCTAAACCAATAATCCCCGCAAGGG
This sequence comes from Anabaena sp. FACHB-1237, assembly GCF_014696225.1. Taxonomy (GTDB): domain Bacteria; phylum Cyanobacteriota; class Cyanobacteriia; order Cyanobacteriales; family Nostocaceae; genus FACHB-1237. Next base: position 135,380 of record NZ_JACJPV010000005.1, read on the forward strand.
GACTGAAACCAGCCTCAAGACTTTCAACCACTTCGTTAATTAGCGTTTCTAAACCAATAATCCCCGCAAGGGGACTGAAACAAACTTTTTGTCGTGGTATTCCCTATCCGTCATGGTTGAGTTTCTAAACCAATAATCCCCGCAAGGGGACTGAAACACGCAATCAAAGGATAGTTCTCCTCCACTGATCCTGTCAAGGTTTCTAAACCAATAATCCCCGCAAGGGGACTGAAACACAACCCTAGCCGCGTCCACAGATTACATTCTCTATAGAGTTTCTAAACCAATAATCCCCGCAAGGGGACTGAAACACGGAAAATTTTTTGCTCATTGCTGACATATATATTGTTTCTAAACCAATAATCCCCGCAAGGGGACTGAAACCGATACGTCCCCGCTAGACATCATGAGAATCATCAGTTTCTAAACCAATAATCCCCGCAAGGGGACTGAAACTAGCAAGGATCCTAGCAATTCTGCTAATCCTAAAAGTTTCTAAACCAATAATCCCCGCAAGGGGACTGAAACAAGCGAGTATAATTTGTGACTTACTTCATTCTCAAGGGTTTCTAAACCAATAATCCCCGCAAGGGGACTGAAACCATAATTCTCTGACTTGACTAATTTTCAAATTACGCTGGTTTCTAAACCAATAATCCCCGCAAGGGGACTGAAACAACCAAAGACTGCTGTCAGTGGAATCAAGGACACTACAGGTTTCTAAACCAATAATCCCCGCAAGGGGACTGAAACTTAGATTTCCTTCAGCATCACGATATGCCTTACCACGTTTCTAAACCAATAATCCCCGCAAGGGGACTGAAACTTATATATTTTATCACACTCTGCAACTTTTAATTTTCTTGGTTTCTAAACCAATAATCCCCGCAAGGGGACTGAAACAGCTCTTTCTCTATATCAAGCTTTAACCACAGCTCTGTGTTGGTTTCTAAACCAATAATCCCCGCAAGGGGACTGAAACGCTATTTGCTCATCAGTCAATAATTCTGGAATTTCTGGTTTCTAAACCAATAATCCCCGCAAGGGGACTGAAACGATGCATAGTCAATTCCCTCGAACATTAAATCCTGCAATCGTTTCTAAACCAATAATCCCCGCAAGGGGACTGAAACGGAATTGCTCCATACTACTTATAAAACTGTTCCATGTTTCTAAACCAATAATCCCCGCAAGGGGACTGAAACTGGAGCAATTCCCACTGCTTTATATGCAAAAATTTGATGCTGGTTTCTAAACCAATAATCCCCGCAAGGGGACTGAAACACATCACTTGTTTTAGGGGTAATATTTACCCCTATGTTTCTAAACCAATAATCCCCGCAAGGGGACTGAAACTTTTCATGATTTTCTTAAATAAGTTTATAATTATATTAACAGTTTCTAAACCAATAATCCCCGCAAGGGGACTGAAACCTATTACTTTGTACTTCATTTTCATAATCCCTCTAGTTTCTAAACCAATAATCCCCGCAAGGGGACTGAAACAAATTCGTTCACCCTATTCTGGAGAGACAATTGTGTATCGGGGGTTTCTAAACCAATAATCCCCGCAAGGGGACTGAAACAAGGAACTCAGAAATGAAGCGATAGCAATGATGCGACTAACGTTTCTAAACCAATAATCCCCGCAAGGGGACTGAAACTCATCTCGCACTACCGTTTTCTTAATTTCTTTCAAGGTTTCTAAACCAATAATCCCCGCAAGGGGACTGAAACGTTAGAGAGACCGATGAACTGACTGTGCAAACAGCCAGTCAGGTTTCTAAACCAATAATCCCCGCAAGGGGACTGAAACCTGCGGTAGGTGGTTTAATGCCTGCCAATTCAGAGTTTCGTTTCTAAACCAATAATCCCCGCAAGGGGACTGAAACATTGAGCGTACATTTGCGCCTCTGGCTGATTAGCAAATCTAGGTTTCTAAACCAATAATCCCCGCAAGGGGACTGAAACTATACTTATTTTTTCTGTTTAATCCAATTTGATATAAGTTCACGGTTTCTAAACCAATAATCCCCGCAAGGGGACTGAAACAGAACAAACCCTCCAGGCTGTCTAGCGTTATTAATAGTTTCTAAACCAATAATCCCCGCAAGGGGACTGAAACTTTTCCGAATGTTAGATTTGTCATTGTTTTTTTTTCCTTGTTTCTAAACCAATAATCCCCGCAAGGGGACTGAAACCTATCCAGCAAGCAAAAGAGGTAAAAAGGAATCAATCGTTTCTAAACCAATAATCCCCGCAAGGGGACTGAAACATAAATTATCTAACTCAGACGATCAAGACATCTACTTAGGTGCTATAAAAATATGAATCCCTGTTTTGGGTTGACACTTATAAGAAAATATTTTAAATTTATGATTATTAGGTTTGACATAAGAATTGTCTACATTATGAATAAACACAAGTGCTTTTTAGGGTTAGCTATATTAGCTACTTTAGTCACGACTCCTGCTCAAGCTGAGGAAGTTTCTAGCAAGGCATCCGATTTAATGGTTCAAAGTTATAGTTTGAATGATTCATTAGATCAAAACACTAATAACAATCAACCAATTAATACCCCAGGATCGATATATAACAGTAGTGATATTGATTCTAAACCGTCTGCAAGTAATTACTGGTATGTAAGCAGAAGTGTTGGTAGTGCTTCTCCGGGTATAGAAAAAAATACTGCTTTTATTGCTGAGAATAGAACTAATAGAACTATATCTCAGGATCAAATAAAAGTAGTACAAGGAATAGGATACAGAGTCATTAAACTACGTTTATCAGATACTGGTGTTTCAGTTGGTAGTGTTATCGCTTGGGGATTTGGTGGATTAATCCAAAAAAGATCCACTGATTGGGTACGTTTAGAAATAAACGGCAATCAAGTCAGGGTAGTACATACAACCAGAACAACTAATGCGATTACTCAGTTTTCTAAATGGTGGGATCATCCTGTCAGAAAAATTGCTTTTAAACCAGATTCTTGTACAGTAGATAATGTCCAGAAAACAGGTGAATCAGATACAGAAACGAAACTGAGAGAACTAAAAAAATTGTATGATTCTAAACTGATAACAGAACGAGAGTATCTAGATTCACGAAGTAAAATCCTGAGTCAAATTAATACAAATACAACTCCAACCACTACAACTAATTTAGATTGTGTTGTAGTTAAAGAAAATGGGATCATAGAACTCAAAGATATAAATTTGTTGACCAAAGGAGAATTTAAAATTGAATATTTAGAAAGCGGTGAATGGAAATATGCGGCCTTCCGAGTTCCGGAAAAAGAATTTGGTAGTAACTAGTACACGGACTTACGCAAAATAGAAAGTAGGGGTAATTCATGAATTACCCCTACGCAAGAATAAGGTTTTGAGTGGAATCTGGAGTAAGTCCTATAAATAACCTACTGCTGGTAAAATCAAGTTTTATTCCTGAATCCTGTAGGGGTTTAGCATTGCTAAACCCCTACATCCTAATAGTGATAGTTATAGCTATAGCTGATGGCGATCGCCTACCCATACTATCAAATTCTGGAAAAATCAACCTAATTCCTCAAAACAACTAACTAATACTTAATCAAGATGGAATACATTTTTGTTTACGTCACTTGTAAAGACCGTAGCGAAGCCCTTAATATAGGTAAAGCTGTAGTCACAGCGCGTTTTGCTGCCTGTGCTAATATAATTGATAGTATAGATAGTATTTATTGGTGGAACAATGAATTACAAATAGAAAAGGAAGCAATTTTAATTATGAAATCCCGCCGTGATTTATTTACACAATTAATGGAAAAAGTAAAATTAATGCATTCCTATGAAGTCCCTTGTATTGTAGCTTTACCAATAGAAAATGGAAATCAAGATTATCTACATTGGTTAGTTACAGAAACTAATACTATGTAACAATACTAAATGAGATATAAATAACAATATACCGATAGAATGTTTTTAAAGTCTAAATGAATACTAAAATGGACAATTCCAAATTGTATTTACCGCTATAGCTTTCACATTAAGTTGACACCAATAATCTCATACTTTACCCCTACTTCCTAATCTTAATGACTACAGGTATATATTCGCCCAATCCAAAACTATATCAATCATGTCAATAATTTCTTAACTAAGATAACACTCTATTCTTAATCTAGCTCGACAATTTACTGGAAAAATGTCACATGATTGTTAAATTTATTTAAGTCTTAAACAACACTGTGATAGTTAGGATCAAATCACTATAGAATGTTCTATAAACAACGTACCACTTATAGTTTAAGATCAAAATTAACTTAAAATTCAGGCGTTGGTGAACTCAGGTATAAAATTGAGAAATCCAAAATTTGAAACTTTGCGTCTAACGCAAGTGCTTCGCTAATGCGCGAAATAAATATCATACCCCAATTCAGCAACGCCAAAATTCACACTACTAGATAACATTATGGTTAGAAAAATTAGCCGTTTACCCAATGTGAGAAAAATTCGTAGTTTAAAAAGGGCTATTAATCAACCGTACAATGATGAATTTTACCATGAACCCGGAACTCCTCCAGGTACTCTAATTATTGATGAAGATGCCCAACCACCTATTATTTTTCTGTTTGACTATAATCAAACTAATTTAATTCATAAACAAATTACTCATCCAGAAGAATGTAGTAATTATTTAGATACTGAATCTGTTTCTTGGGTGGATGTGCAAGGTTTAGGTAATAAAGATATTTTACACCGTTTAGGACAGGCTTTTGATTTACATCCTTTGATTTTAGAAGATGTAGTTAATATGACTGAACGTCCTAAAATCGAGGATTATGAAGATCAATTAGTGATTATCGCTAAAATGGTAGTCCCTAATTTTCATACCTATAGTTTTTATAGTGAACAAGTTAGTTTTGTATTAGGAAAACATTATTTACTAACTATTCAAGAAGAACCAGAACATGATTGTTTTGAAGGTGTGAGAAATAGACTTGATAAGTCTAAAGGTATTATTAGAAGACAAAAAAGTGATTATTTGGCCTATGCTTTATTGGATGCAATTATTGACGGTTTTTTCCCCGTTTTAGAATTATATGGTGAACGTCTGGATATATTGGAAGAAGAAGTAATTCTCAATCCTAGTCAGAAAACCTTACAACAAATTTATGAAATTAGACGGGAGTTATTGCAGTTAAGAAGGGCAATTTGGCCACAAAGAGATGCTATTAATGTTTTAATTAGGGATGGTAGTAATTTAATTAGTGATGAAGTGAGAATTTATTTAAGAGATTGTTATGATCATGCGGTACAAGTAATGGATATTGTGGAAACTTACCGCGAGTTAGTTGGCGGTTTGATGGACGTTTATTTGTCAGCAGTTAGTAATAAAATGAATGAAATTATGAAATTACTCACGGTAGTTTCTTCCATTTTTATTCCTTTAACTTTTATTGCCGGAGTTTATGGAATGAATTTTAACACTGAAAAGTCCCCCTATAATATGCCAGAGTTGAATTTTACCTGGGGTTATCCGCTGTGTTTAGGGACAATGGCCACTATTGCCGTTAGTTTATTATTCTTGTTTTGGCGACGAGGTTGGTTAACTAATGATGTTAATTTCCACAAAGACTTTGATTAGTAGTTGTGCTTAAACTACTGGTGCTGCTGTGAAAATAAACCACAGCAATAGTGCTAATAGAATTATACCGAATTTGATGAGTAGATATCTATAAGGATGAGGAATGATAAAGTCTTGAGTAGTCATATTCCACCTACTAATTTAGATATGGGAAGTTGATATTCTCATTATCACTTAAAAATGATAGTTCATGATCTCGAGTGCGGTTTTAGTAACATTTTTTATTATTAGTTATTATTACTTTATATGATCCAGATCCCCGACTTCTAGCAGAAGTCAGGGATATTACCGTGATTTATTATGCAATGTCAATTAAGATACTGCCGTCTTCTTCTTTGATAGGGAAGACTGGAAGCGGTTTTTCTGCCGAGATTTTACCTAATAATGAACCAAATACGGGTGGAAAAGGACACCAGGTTTTTACTTCTCCATTGTTGAGATTGAAAGCACTGCGATGGAAGGAACAAACTATAGCTCCATCTTGGATTTTACCACTTTTCAGGGGTACTTTGAGGTGGGGACAGTTGTTTTCCACAGCATAAAGTTGATTTTCGTGGTTAAGTAGTAAAATGTTGCGATCGCCCACTTTAACGACTTCTCTTGCTCCAGGGGTTAGTTTATCGGCTGTCAAAACTTTTGTCCAGGCCATATTATGCTCCTTTTGTTATAGGTATTTTCAGAGATTTTCCTAATTATGTCAGATTCTAGCCTGAAAATTCGAGTCAGATTTCCGACTTCTCTAAGAAGTCAGGGATCTTTAGTATTAGGATAGGATAACTATATCTGTAAACTCAATGGTGGCAATAAATTCTAAAATATTTTGTTGCATCATCGCTGTTATTTCTGACATTGAACCATGAGTTTTTCCATCTACCACTGTATTTTGCATACTAATTATATACAGGTATTCGTCTTTTATAAAACTTATAAATCCTCTATAAGCATTTATGTTAATAGCTTTACCATTGTTTTTCTGTTGATAACTTGTAGAACCTGTGGGCATTTTTAGGAATATATAATAATAGTTTAATGATGAAAATGATCTATTTTCTACATATTCTGTGTATTGAATTTCAGCTTGTGGTATATTAGCAGTGATCATTTCATGAATATAGATATCTCTGACAATTTCCTCAAAGAATTTTTTACTTCCTTGCTCTTCTATATGATCTAATTGTTCTAAAGAAAGTGGATAATAATCTATTCTAAATAATTTACCAAGATCATTATAAAATTCCACTAAGTTATCTTCACTGTGTACTCTTCCTCCTTGGTCTACATTCACAGGTATAGTCACACGAAAATTACCCCAAGGAGATTGATATATTTCTTGACCTAATTTATCTATAATAATTGGTTGATAGGGTGTTTCTTGGTTTTCCTGGGTATCTGTTTCTGCCACAATATTAATAATTTCTCCAATGATTTGTTCTGCTTCTTCTGTTTCTAATTCTAAGGCTTTTTGTAGAGCTTCAATATAAGGATGTTTGTTTTTAGGAATAATTAATTGTTCTGGTTCCAACAACATAATTATCCCAGCAGCAAAACCATCTAATATTATTTCATCATCTAAACTGGCATTAGCCGCGTTAAATAATGATCCTAATCCTTGTTTTTTAGCTATTTCTATTAATCTATCTATTGTTTCTAAAATTTCTTCATCTGAATATGCAGCAAATAAATCAAATTCCCATAAAATTCCCGCCAAACTTTCTGGATCTATATTTTCTATACCACTATCCACAATAGCACTAATTACTGCTATAGCTGCTACTGCTTCTTCTTGATTTAATGATTCTTGAATTTCGGCTGCTGATTTGAAAATATAATCATAATAATCATGGTTTTTCATATTTTTACCTTGTGGATAATTACCAAAATTGTCTTATATTTTATTGTACCTAATATTGTACCTAATAATTTGGATATTTAGATCACCAAATTTTCTTAAAATTTTTCTGAATATTTTCAATAATTTTCATGATTTTCATCACTTGAGAATTTACTTTTTCCATGCTATATCTCATTTTAATTATTTTAATTGTATTTAGTAGATTTTAATAAAATATAATTATTTATAGATAGGTGTAAATAGATTGTGTTGGGGATATCCAGATCAGTAAATTATTTGTGGTGATGGTCAATAAGTTATAAAATGAGAAAAATAGTAGAGTAAAATGACGAATTTACTAGAAACTAAAAGATTAATTATTCGTAATTGGATACCTGATGAAGATGCAGAACAGGTATTCACAATGTATAATGATCCCGATGTTACCTATTTTTTAGGAAGTGCTGCTTGTCCTCCTAGTATTGAGTCACAACGTCAAAGATTAATAGATAGTTTAGAGCGATCGCAATTCCGTCAAAACGGTTCCGGTTCTTGGGCAATTGTGGAAAAAACTAGTAATATGATAGTGGGAAAAATTCTCCTTTCAGAATTACCTGATACTAATTGGATGTTAACAAAAGATTTTGAAATAGGATGGCATTTAAGACGTTCTGCATGGGGAAAAGGTTATGCTACTGAAGCAGCTGATGGTATGTTAGAATATGGATTTAATACTTTGCAGTTACCAGTGATTTATGCAGTTGTTAAACCAGAAAATTACCGTTCAATTCGTGTTACCCAAAGGTTAAAAATGACAGCATTGGGAACAACCAAAAAATATTATGGTATGGAAGTGTTATTATTTCAAAAGTTGCCTGATACAAATATTAATCATATTAATCAAAACCGCACATTAACTAATGAATAAAATTCTGTTTCGCTTAGGATTATTAGGGATATTTCTACTGTCTTTTAGTTTACGTTTTTGGGGACTAGATAGATTTAATACTCTGGTTTTTGATGAGGTATACTTTGCGGTTTTTGGTAATAACTATCTCATTGATAAACCATTTTTTAATGCTCATCCTCCTTTAAGTCAATATCTTATTGGTATGGGAATTTGGATTAGTAGTCATCTTCCTATTAAACATGATGCAGTTAATAGTTTAACAGGTTCTTTATTATCTCCCTGGGATTATCGTTGGATGAATGCTTTTACAGGTTCATTTATTCCTTTATTCGTCAGTTTATTAACTTATCAATTAAGTTACCGTCGCAGTTTTTCTTTGTTAGCAGGATTTTTTACCGCTTGTGATGGATTATTTTTAGTAGAATCTCGTTATGCACTCAGTAATATTTATATTGTCATTTTTGGATTATTAGGACATTGGTTATTATTATTAGCTTTGGAGAAACCAAAACAAAAACGTTGGTTTTGGTTGATTTTATCAGGTATCTTTTTTGGTGCTTGTGTTGGTACTAAATGGAATGGTTTATGGTTTTTGATTGGTGTTTATTCTCTGTGGATAGTAGTATGGATAATTAAGTTTTTACAATCAGAAAGATTCCAACCCTATCATATACCAATATTGCCATTTTTACGGTTGTTAAATAGTTCTCATACTCTGGAAAAATATTCTAATTCTCAGTTAAAAATACCATTGGTAAATTTAGCAGAAATTAATATTTTTGAGATGATTTGCTATTTAGGAGTTATTCCTGGTATAGTATATAGTTTAATCTGGATTCCTCATTTACAACTGGATAAAAGATATGATTTTATTGAGGTTCATAAACAAATTTTAGGGTTTCATTTAAGATTAGGTGGTGATAATATTCATCCTTATTGTGCAGCATGGTATAAATGGCCATTATTAACTCGTCCTATGGCTTATTATTATGAAACTAGTCAAAGTATTTATGATCCTCTTCCTGTGTTTGGTCCGGCTTTACCTGGTGGATATGCAAAAATAGTGTATGATGTTCATGCTATGGGTAATCCTTTTTTATGGTGGTTCGCTTTAGCTGCTATCATATTTTTACTAGGATTTGTGATGGTTAAACTTGCTATTCCAATGGTAGAAAAAAACCGTTTATTTGTTCCTAGCAATTTAAGTGTAGATGTTTGGATAGGGTTATATTTGGTGATTAATTATGTGACTAATTTATTACCTTGGGTAAAAGTTACAAGATGCGTTTTTATCTATCATTATATGACTGCAATTATCTTTACATTTATAGCGATCGCTTGGATTGTTGATCGGACAATTAACAGTTATTATCCCATAGTTCGTGCTTTTGGTGTTACCATTACCTTTGTAATTATTGCTGCTTTTATTTTTTGGATACCCATCTATTTAGGTTTACCTCTCTCGATGGATGCTTATCAAGCAAGAATGTGGTTTAGATCCTGGATATAACTATACATAAGCTAATGTGCAGCACTCACTGTATAATTAAAAAACCTGAAGTTACAGTAGCACAAGCATCTTGCTTGTATTAATTATTCAAGTTAAAGGCACAACAGCTTATCAGATTCCCAACTTTTTCAAGAAGTTAGGAGTCTGAATCTTCATATATATACATAAAATCTGAGTATTCAATCTCAGGAAAATTTTACATTTCTTATGGGTATATTCTTTAAGAGATTGTTAAAATGTAGAAAAATAAAATAACGGAATTTATCAAACTAGATATTTGCTAAAAATCGGGATTAAATAAGATTTTTCGGGAAAAATATCACTGGAAATTAAAGGGTTGCTGAACTCAGGTATGAAATTGAGAAATTCAAAATTTGAAACTTTGCGTCTAATGTAAGTGCTTCGCTTCGCTGATGCGCGAAATAAATATCATACCCCAATTCAGCAACGCCGAAATTACTAATAGCTAACTATAGAGAGGAATGGATATGGATAGTGACTTAAAGTTTCATAATATGAAGATTACTAGCAATATTACTAGTAATATGACCAGCAATATTATCAGCTTGAAAGAAGCAGCTATACATCTTTCTAGTAAAATCCAGAGTTATGGCATTTTATTAGTCTTACAGGAACCAAATTTACAAATATTACAAGCGAGTGAAAATACCTGGGATGTGTTTGGCATTACGGCCGAGGATATTATTAAATGTGATTTAGAAGCAATATTTGATCCTTATCAAATGGAAAAAATTAAGTTCTGGTTATCAGAAGGTAACTTAGATTTAATTAATCCGACTAAAGTATGGGTAAAACAAAATGGTGATGATTATGTAGTATTTGATGCGGTATTTCATCGCAACAAAGAGGGATTTTTAATCTTAGAATTAGAACCAGCTTTATCTCAAGATAATATCCCTTTTTTGACTTTTTATAATTTAGCTTCAGCAGCGATTCATCGCTTACAAAATAGTAGAAAAAACGCAAATTTGAGTCAGGTTATTGTGGAGGAAGTTAGAAAGATCACTGGATTTGATAGAGTGATGTTATATAAATTCGATGAAAATAATCACGGTTGTGTAATTGCAGAAGAGAAAAGAGAAGACTTAGAATCCTATTTGGGTTTAAAATATCCTGAATCTGATATTCCTTTACCTGCAAGAAAACTATTTTTAGAAAACTCAATTCGGGTAATACCAGATAGAAATAATCAAGCAATAAACATTTTTCCAAAACTTAACCCAGTAAGTGGTAAGGCGATTAATTTAACAAATTCTATCCTGAGAAGTCCAGCACCATGTCATATAGAATATTTACAAAATATGGGAGTAGGTGCATCTCTAACAATATCATTAATTAAAGATAAAAAACTATGGGGATTAATTGCTTGTCATCATGAAAAAGCAAAATATGTTTCCTATGAAATGAGAAAAGCCTGTGAATTTCTAGGAAGAATTATCTTTGCTGAAATTTCAGCCAAGGAAGAAATTGAAGATTATGATTATCAAGTGAAATTGAAAAATATTCAAACAACATTGGTGGAATATATTGCCACAGAGACTAATTTTATTGATAGTTTAACTCAACATCAATCAAATTTGTTAGACTTAACTAATGCCCAAGGGGCAGCTATATACTTTAATGGTCAGTTTACCTTAATTGGTCAGACACCACCAGAAGAAGAAGTAATTTTTTTAGTGGAATGGTTGCAAAATAATCTACAAGATGAGACATTTTCTACCAATTGTTTACCAGATATTTATCCCGATGCAATAGGATTTAAAAATGTAGCTAGTGGTTTATTAGCGATCGCTATTTCTCAAAGAAATTATGTATTATGGTTTAGACCAGAAGTAGTGCAAACAGTAAACTGGGGAGGAAACCCTCAAGAAGCATTTTCTTTAGAAAGATCAGAAAGAAATTTTCGGCTATGTCCAAGAAAATCATTTACATTGTGGAAACAAACAGTACAATTAACATCATTACCTTGGCAAAATGCAGAAATTAAATCAGCATTAGAATTGAAAAAAGTATTAGTGAATATTGTACTTAAACAAGCCGATGAATTGGCAGAATTGGCGGAGAAACTTACTCGATCTAATGTAGAATTGAAAAAGTTTGCTTATGTGGCTTCCCATGATTTACAAGAACCATTAAATCAAGTAGCTAATTATTTACAATTGTTAGAAATGGATTATCAATCACAATTGGATGAAGATGCTAAAGAATTTATTGGTTATGCTGTGGAAGGTGTAAATTTAATGCAAACTTTAATAGATGATATTTTAGCCTATTCTAAAGTGGATAAATTAGCGATCGCTTTTCAATTGACAGACGTAGAAATAGCCCTAGAAAAAGCCGTAAACAACCTCCAACCACGCATTAAGGAAACTAAGGCAATTATTACCCATGATCCTTTACCTAAAGTCATGGCTGATAGCATACAATTAATGCAATTGTTTCAAAATTTAATTGGGAATGGGATTAAATTCCATAGTGAAAAACCTCCAGAAATTCATATTAGCGTCGAAAGATTAGCAGATGAATGGTTATTTTCTGTGCAAGATAATGGGATAGGAATAGATTCAAAATTCAGCGATCGTATATTTGTTATTTTCCAACGTTTACATACTAGAAACGAATATCCAGGAACAGGAATGGGATTAGCAATTTGTAAAAAAATCGTTGAATCTCATCATGGTAAAGTCTGGGTAGAATCCCAATTAAATCAAGGATCAACCTTTTATTTTACGATTCCCATTCATTGTTCATCGAGAATATGATAGAAAAAACCACAGAAACACACAAAACCATATTATTGATGAATAGAGGACAATAAAGCCAACATTCGACTATTGACTATTTTTCATTAACCAATCTCCCAAACTCAATCAACTATTTCCAATAATTAAAATAAAATCAATAATTAAAATAATTACAGAGATAGAAAAATTTTGTTTGAATATCATTACCTTACCATGAGTATCAACAAAACCATCATACCCAATATAGTAAACTTCTCTGATATTCATCATCAGAATATCAGGGAAAAAACCTATTTATTAAAAATTCTCCTTATTGAAGATAACTTAGCAGAAGCTAGGTTATTACAAGAGTATCTTCGACATACAAAATCACCAGAATTTAGTTTATTTCATGTCCAAAGACTACAGGAAGCAATCAGACAACTAACATTAGAAAAATATGATATCATCTTATTAGATTTAACCCTTCCTGATAGTCAAGAATTATCATCTATAACCCCAATTATAGAGAAAAACTCTAGCATTCCTATTATTATCTTAACCAACATCAATGATGAAGAAATTGCACTAGCAGCAATTAAAAAAGGAGCGCAAGATTATTTGATTAAAAAACAAATTACCCCTGATTTTTTAGTGCATTCTATACGTTATGCTATAGAACGTAAACAACTTTTAGAACAATTACGCATATTCAATCAAACACTAGAAACAAAAGTTGAAGAAAGAACAGAAGAATTATTAAAAGCACAACAAATTAATCATTTCAAATCACAATTTCTATCCATGCTTTCCCATGATATTAGAAATCCATTAAATAGCATACTTGTAGGTATTGGGTTAATTCAAAATAGCGATATAAATATCACCGAAAATAATAAAAATCATTTAAGATTAATTCGTTCTGCAATTAAAAACCTCACACAACTATTAGAAGAAGCCTCATTTATTAGTCGATATGAAATAGGTAAATTACAATTTAAACCGCAAATAATTAACATAGAAAATCTTTGTTGTGAATTAGTAGCACAAACCAAAATATTAGCCTTAGAAAAAAATGTTAATCTAGTATTTACCACTTTAGGAACTCCCAAAAAACTATTATTAGATGAAAAGTTAATCAGACATATTTTGAATAATTTGCTAAGTAATGCAGTTAAATATTCATTAGCTAGTAGTCAAATAGTTTTTGAATTACAATATCAAGAAAAGAACATTATCTTTAAAATTCAAGATACAGGAATTGGTATTAGTTTAGAAAATCAAAATCAACTATTTCAGCCATTTTATCGAGGTGAAAATGTGGGTAGTATTCCTGGTAATGGTTTAGGTTTAGCCATTGTTAAGTACTGTGTTAATATTCATCAAGGAGAAATTACAGTTAATAGCAATATTGGAACTGGTTCAACTTTTACTGTGATATTACCGATATAATTCCATCAGATCCCTAACTTCTTAGAGAAGTCCGGGATCTTATTGCTAAAATTGCTATATCTATGGAATATAGCTTAAAAATAGCTTAAAAATTAGTAAATTTTTATGATTTTTGGCTATGGAAAAACGCTAATTTCTCAACCATTTTACTAACTGTTCTAATTTTGTCCAAGCATTACCACTAGCTAAAATTTCCTTAGCTAAATTTACCCCCTGTTCATGATTTAACCAAGGTACTACTCCAGCTACTTGCAACGCTAAAGATGCATTAATTGCAACTACATCTAGCTGTGCTTGAGTACCTTGACCTTGTAATACTTTTTTAAGTATTTCTGCGTTTTCTTGGGAATTTCCACCCTTTAAAGCAGTAATTGGTGCTGCTTTAACTCCTACCTCTTGAGGATTAACAGTAGTTAACTTAACCTTACCATCAGATAATACAGCTAAATCAGTAATATCACTTAAACCAACTTCATCTAATTTTTCCCTACCATGCAAAACAATAGCTTTCTCTGTTCCCAAGTTATTTAAAGCCTGTGCCATAATTTCTATCAGCTTAGGATCAAACACGCCTATAACCTGACCAGAAGGTTTCATCGGATTTACTAAAGGTCCAAGTAAATTAAAAACAGTCCTGACCTTTAAATTTCTTCTTAAAGGTGCCACAGCTTTAAGCGCAGGATGCCAACCTGGAGCGAATAAAAACGTAATTCCTACCTCCTTAACTGCTGCTTGTACTTTTTCAGGAGTAGCAGCTAAATTAACTCCTAACGCTTCTAAAACATCTGCACTTCCAGTTAAACTTGATGCTGAACGACTACCATGTTTGGCAACGGATATACCAGCCGCAGCAACCACAAAAGCCACCGCAGTGGATATATTAAAGGTTGATGCACCATCTCCACCAGTACCACAGGTATCCACTAAAGGATATATAGTATGAGATTGTACTTCTTGAGATAAAGATTTTAATACTTCAGCCATTCCCGTTAACTCTTCAGCAGAAATACCTTTGAAGTTTAAGGCCATTAATATAGCACCAGATAATTCTGGAGGAACGGTTTCATTTATCCAGCCGTGCATTAATTCTGCTGCTTGAGTGCGAGATAATGATTGATGTTCTAATAATTGTTTAAGGAGGTTAGACCAAGTGGTAGAATCCATTGTGATTATTTGTGATTATTATTGATGACACTGGTTTTTATATTACCAGAAAATGCCTATGTTCAATTTCTATTTTTCATATTAGAACTTGATAATTTTAATTGAGGTTATTTGAGATCATCACATATCATAATTACTAATAAATAATTCATCTCCTTTTGTGCCTTGTTTCTGTTTATAGTTATTCATGCCATTTACTACAACAAATGATCAAATAATGTGATAATTTATATGATAATATAAATTATAATTTAGAAAAATTCACGTAAAAATAGCAAAAAACTCGCAACTTAAGATTATGAACCGTTCACAACCTTATCAACCCTTGATTTTAAGAATCTTTCATGGTATTAGTGCCATTTTAGTAATTGGTGCAATTATCAGTGGATTTTTAGTATATAACACTTTTGATGGTAGATTTGGCAAATTACCAATTCCTAAAATTAATCCTATTCAGGACATTCATGGAACTATTGCCGTATTTTTCTTAATTTTTCTACCATTTTTCGCTATTTATAGTTTTCATGCTGGTAAACACCGCCTAGTACAAGATAACTTTTTAGAAAATTTGACGCGATTTAATACTCCTATTTGGTGGGTAAATTTACAACGTTTAGTTAATACTAAAATGTTAATTTTTGCGGTGTTAGCAGTGATTTCTGGGCGGATGATGCAGGAGGAATGGCTACCTTTAGGAGAATTTAATCATATTTGGTATTCCCTACATTTGATAGCTTGGTTAATTATGATTTTAGGGTTAGCTACTCACTTGTTAATGTCAGCTAAAGTCGGTGGTGCACCATTATTATTATCCATGTTATCATGGCAATTTCGTCAGGTAGATAGTCCTGTAAATTGGTATAATCGTTTCATGTCTTGGTTGATAAATTTTACTAATAATATTAGCACCGAATTTAATCAGTTTATGGCAGGTAATTTATTACTGAAAATTTTTGAGGTGATAGTATTGGGGGGAATTTTAATAGCGTTTATTTTACCTTTATTTTTTGCTAGTGGTGAATAAGCTGTTGTGCTTTTAATTTGGATAATAGATGCAAGCAAGATGCTTCCACTACAGTAATTTAGATTCATAGATACCCGACTTCTTTAAAAAGTCGGGTATCTTAGTATCAAGATTTGTAAAAAATCCGAGACTTTTCATAGATTTAGGTAGAAGAAGAACTGAAAAATTTAAAAAAAAATTTAAAAAAAAATTTAAAATCACAAAATGACTATTGGCAGGTTTTTGGTAATAAGATTCCTCTACACCACGCTGATATAATTAACAGATATCTTCTTTTTATCCCATCTGAAACTCGTGTATATGTTGGTAAGCTAATGTGCAGCACTCACTGTATAATTAAAAAACCTGAAGTTACAGTAGCACAAGCATCTTGCTTGTATTAATTATTCAAGTTAAAGGCACAACAGCTTAAAATAAGTAATTATGATACTATGATCTATGGCATAGCTAAGGAATGTCAAAGCAGATTTGAGGTAAATGAGGTACACTATCTACAGGCAAGATGCCTGTGTTACAAGGGTTTGATCATTAACATCTGTATTTGATAATAACGAAAACTGCTATATTTACAAGATTGACATTAAAAATTTGTGACGAAGAAAATTGTAGAGATATTATTTTGAATATCTCTACAAGAATTGTCAAACAAGTAATGGGGATAAATTCTTTTTATAATCTAGTAATTTAGGAAATTCATCCCAAGTTTTTCCATCCAATTCTCTACCAAATTTTTTCTTTTGTACTCCTCCCCACTGTTTAAAGAAAAACGGAACATTAGCTTGGATACATTGATCTCTAATATCTCTGACCCATTCAATTTTTAAAGGACGAGCACCTATACCTGATTCTCCACCAACTATAATCCAATGAAGATTATCCAAAGAAAGTTTTAAAGAACTTAACAATGGTTCACAGGATAAAAATCTAATTTTTGCAGGAATTTCTTTTAAAATCTCACTGCGATGTGTCCATACTTGAGATTCTACACTAACTCCAGCCCAAACATTAGGTGGCCATTCTTTTAAAATTTTAGATATTTCTAACATCCTTTTTGGACGTTTAGTTAATAGTTGAAATTGATGCCAATGTGCTTCTTTCATGACATTAAATACGTTGATAATAAATTCTTCAGGAATTTCATCAAGGAATAAATCACTCATAGAATTAACGAAAATTACACGCGGTTTTTTCCATGAAAGAGGCATTTTTATTCTGTCAGGCCAAATTTTTACATCAAAACCTTGTTCATAAGGATGACCAGGAATACCACGCCATCTTTCTGCAAAACGCTCTGCATAACAGTTCTGGCAACCAGGACTAATTTTATGACAACCAGTGGTAGGATTCCATGTGCTTTGAGTCCATTCAATTGTTGAAGATACTGACATATAATTTTACTCAAGAAATGTATATTTATTGTATTAGTATTATTTTACTACTCTGATGTCACTTTTCAAGGTTAGTTGATATTTTTTACCTAAGTTCCTAGCTTCTATGATATTTTCTGCGTACAAATCTAAGAATATTTCTCGATATTTAGCTCTGTTTAAGTAACCAAGGTTGCTAATTTCTAAAATAATCAAAGTTATAGCATCTTTTAACATTATCCAGTCTTGATTTCTGGTGCATAAAATGTCAATTATTTGAGGTTTTATTGTGGAAATACGCTCATTATTTTGACGATCAAACTCATGTTCCATAAACTGATGATATTTACCAGTGATGTCATCTTTATAAAAGAGTAATTCATTTTCCTGATACACAAAGTCATTTAATAATACACCAAAAGCATCTTCAGGATAATTACTACCAACTACAATATGATACTGTGGACGAGGATCATTATACTCTTCTTTAATTTCAAAACTAGCTACTCCTCGAAAACGACTTTCTTTATTAAGTCTATCTTTAAAATATTCCAATGCCCATCTTTCAAATTTCTGTTCTTCGTTTTGATATTCTAGCCATTTTTGTTTCCAATCTAAATCAGAATTATGACCCAATAGTTTAGTTAAATTTTCTATAAATGTTTCCGCAGTTTTTTGCTCTTTATCACTTTTATAACTTGTTTTATAGAAACCAGCATAACGAGCTACTGATGAATTATGAAATAGTAAGAATAATTCACCTTTATGTTTACTAACATAATCAGATATATAACATATTTCATCAAAAGTTACTCCTTTAACTCCAAAAGTGTCAAGAAAAAATAATGTAGGATAATTTTCTAATTCATTTATTAATTGAGGTAACACTTTATCAAAGTTTCCAGGTTTATAAATTTTGTAAAATACTTCTTGAGCAATTAAACTACAATGATTTTAGAGTTCTTGATTGCGTTTCTTATCTTTTTCTGCAAAAAAGCACCTCAAATTAGCACGCTGTTCATCTAGAAATATTTTCGCTAGTTTGAGAGATATTAAAGGTGAACCATCAGTATCTGAAAAAATATTTTTATCTTTATACTTTAGCCAAAACTTAGACTCACCTACAAAATTCTCAATACCAATTCCTTCATCATATTTACCTTTTCCTGCAAAACCATCAACATAGTTAAGATATGTATTGCTACCACCCAATTTATAGCAGAAACTTTGTATATATCTCAGCATGATCCTATGTTTGGTTGCTGTCCATGTTCTTTTACGATTAAAATACTCTGGTTCTTCACCAAACATAGATAGTTGTGTTCCTAACATTGTTAAACCTCAAAAAATCAATGAAATATTTAACGAATATATTATAGTTTAGCAAATCTAACTATACTTTGTCAAAAATGTTACTATTTGTTAAATATTTAATTTTTGTGATTTAATTTTTGTCAAATTCTCAAAACAACTATCACAAAATTACCTTAAAGTTCTAAATATCACTCTTCCTGGAAATTCCTCTTGATTAATTTTGGCATATACTCGTAAACAAGTTAACACTTCTCCAGGATTCCCACCAGAATCTAATTGTAAATCATCTTTGGAAAATTCACACACATCTGCATACAATCCTGATAATTGTTTCAGTTTAACATCATGGCCAGCTTTAACAGCTTGATCTGCTATTCTTTTGAGAATACGACGTGATTCTTTTTGTAATTTTCCCCACCAAGAATAACGTTCTGCAGGCGGAATAAATACTAAAGAATTTATCGCTTCATCTATATCTATCCAGGCGTTTAAATTTAATAAAATATCGCCACTTTCGGCTGATTTTTGAGTACGATAAAAGCGATCGCTGAATGTATCTATATACTGTTGTTTTTGTTCTAAGTTAGAATTTAACGAGATAATATCAAAAGTAAATACACTTTTTAAAGCGTGATTTAAGTCTGGTTCTATTTCCATAAATTTAATATATAATAATAGAAATCCTGCTATTAATTCCAACTCATCTGCTAAATATTTCTCTGAACTACTTTGTGAATAGTTCTTAGTAATTCCTGAATTTAATAATGCTTTATGTGATAAACATAATCCTTTAACTTTAATTGTACCATTTAATCCAGGATAAATAATTTCATCTCTAACAAATGGTAATTCTTTTAAGTTATGATCATCAGCATTCGCACCTACTTCTGCCGCATATTTCACGGCCTTTTCTTGCCAATATGTGGCTATATCTTCAGGAAATCTCAATAATTTTCTGTGAATTTCATTCCAAATATCAGGATCATTGTCACTTTCTATTTGAGAAGTTCCCAAATACACCTTTAATTTAGGATCATCATTAAATTCTTTTTTTAAATTAATTAATAAATTAGTAGATTTTAATTCTTCTTGTGTAGGAAATGATTCTAATATTTCTGATATTGGTTCTATTTTGATTTCTAATATTTGCTGAATTTCTGCTATCAACTCTTGACAAATTTCAGTTCCAGGATCAAGTGGATATGCTTCATTAGCTTTATTTAAAGTAGTTAATAAACCATGTAAATTAAAGCGTAATATTTCAGCTAACTGTGATTTTTCTACTTTAAGAAGTTGATGTAAGTGTTGCATATTTTTGCAGTTGGAAAAATATATATAAGCTCTTGTACTTTTAATTTGGATAATTAATGCAAGCAAGATGCTTGCGCTACTGTAATTTCAGGTTTTTTGGTTATAGAGTGCTACACATCAGCTTAGTATTACAGCAGTTCCCGTTATTATGAGGTACAGATGTTAATGATAAAACCCCTGTAACACAGGCATTTTGCTGTGTTCATAGTGTACCTCATGTAGATGGGATGTGCTGTAAGTAAGGTGCATCAGAAATTTAAAACTAGAATTTTTTGTTAAAATTGTCTAATCTGACGCACCCTACAGGCTGACTGCTGATAACTGACAGCTAATAATTAATGAATACCACAAAATGGATCACGTTCTTTATCCACTTCATTGGGTTGTAATGCCAATTCTGTGCGATAAACACATCCTTCTTGCTTTAAAGATTCTACATGATTAGAAGTCCAATAAGGAACTTCACCAGCGTGCATTCTTAACACCCCTTTATGATCAAGAGTAACATGATATTGACAAGGATAATCAGTAGCAATATCTGGTTTAGTTAGTGAACCAATTCTGATCCATTTTTTGCTATTTGTTTGACTATCAGTTTGATAAATATAGAATGTATGCTGCCCATTTTGGGGGAAAGGAGGTAAGGGTTTACTAATTAAACCAGTACCCGGTTGTTTAACACCATCTTGTAAATAATGGAAGGTTTTCAAGGCTTTTTCATTATCAGCATCAACCGCAAATACTAAATGATATGCTTGAGGATGATCTACCGTTGCTGACTCTAAAACATTAATGGCAATATCACCATCATGTAAGTTATGATCTTGTTTTTCTACAGCAATATTCCAATTTAATTTACCATCACTAAATATAGCTTTATCGCTAGATTTTGCCAGGCATAAATTCAAGTCAATACCACTGACATCTATTAAATAATGGGGATTTCCATTACATAATAAAACGCTAAATTGTAAAGTTTGATCTATTTCAAATTGGATTTTAATTTTTCTGAGAAATTCTCCTTCTTCCATGCCTAATTTATCCATGAGGATTTTACCATCAAAACTACCCCATAATCTAAAAGTTCCTGGTTCATAATCTTGACGATGGATAATATTAGTTAATTGTATGCCTTGCCAATAGGTGCGTACTTTTGCCACTGTATCCCAGGGAGAAATTTGATAAAGTTCCTGTCCAGCGCTAAATATTAATAATGTATCATTACTTTGAGTTTTGCGTTTAAAGTTGCAAGGAAGATAATAGAACAGGTTTTTAACATCAATTTCTAGTTGGTTTGCACCTTTAGTTAATAAAGTTTTTGACTCTTCAGGATCAAATCTAAAACGACGCAATTTTTCCGCATAGCAAGCACCAGCAGAAGTGGCTAATTTAGTAAATTCTAACACAAACGTAATGCGTTCTGGATTCCAAACAAAATAAGGTGATTCACTAAATTCTTCATAAATTTGTTGTTGCACTAAATTGAGATTACAAGTTTTACCAGAAAGTATTAACCAATCAACTTTTTGATTTTTTTCAGATTTCAACCTACTTTCCATTAAACCTTTAGCAATACCAATTGCCTCTTTAATTGGTGAAATTGCTGCTTTTTCAAATTGTTGACTATCAATAGAAACAGAAATTGATTCCCCGCTTCTAACTTGGAATTTTACCGCACTTTGTAATAGTAATTCTCCAATTTGTTGTTCATTTAATGTGAAAGTTAATAAACTATTATTGCTAGTATTGCTAAAATGTTTCTGTCCTAATTTTAGTTTCGCAGCTTCCGCATGATCCCACAAAGTGTAAAAAGTTTGTAATCTTTGGGGCGCTTGTTGCCAGCGAGTTGGTAATACTTTTTCTGCCGTATCTAAGGCATCTTTAAAAGCTACATCACCTTCAGGATTTTCTTTATCTATACATTTTAATAAACTACCACTTTTGAATTTACTGTCTTCTAAAAAGCGTTCATTTAATTCCGAACTAATTAAGTCTTCTAATTTATCACATTCGATGTCACCATTGGTAACAGCAGTCAATAAATAATCAGCGATCGCAATTTTTAATAACCGGAAAATTCTTAATGTAATTAATTCACCTCCTAATTGTAAATGTCCTGAAGATCCTAATAATTTTGGTGTGAGTTTATAGTATCTTCCTCCTAAACCGCGATCTTCATTTTCCCCAAAAATAGGAGTTTTATCTTCTAAAGTTAGTTCAATTAATGCTAAATCAGTTGTCCCACCACCAATATCTAAAACTAAGACATTTTGTGACCATTTACTACCGATTTGATGACAGCGAGTTTTAAAAGATTCAATACCAATATTCAAATTACCACCAAATTCCCGCCAGAGGAAAAAGATAGCTACAGATACAGCTTCATCATAGGCAGTTTGTACATCATCTATGCCTAATTCCTCCACTAATTGTTTAACTTCCTTACGAACTAAAGGAGGGGCAACAGTAGGATAGGTAACAACTGCGGTTAAAAATTCCCCTTCAGAAAATCTGCGTCTTGCCCGTTGACGATAATCTTGAGTTAAGTCTATTAATTGTCCCCAAGCTGCTTGAATTAAACGGTTGACTTTAATATTTTCTTCTTCATTATCAATGATCACTGAAAAATCTCGATCTTGACCAAAATAACGTTTTGGTGAATGATGAAATCTACTCATAATTTCTTGAATAGATATACTTGTTCCTTGGGCGATCGCTTTTTTTCTATTATCCCTAGCTACCACTCCCATCCGCAATTTTAAAGGTATTAATTGACTAATTTCCATCTCACTAGGAATTTCTGTGTTGCGTCTATCAATATCTAAAACCACAGGAATTAAATTTTGTGATTCTAAAGTAGGAACTCTGAAAACTTCATGATAGATTTGATAAAGTTTCTTACTTACGGATCTTCTAAATCTCTCACTAGTTCCTAAACATAATTCTATTTGGCGAATTGCTTCTAAAAAAACCTCTTTATTATCACTTTCAAAAACCTCACTTAATTGATTTAATTCAATTTCTAAATTCTTGCTAATATCAGCCAGAAATTTCTCCCATTCTGCCGCAGTCACATCTGGTAATGCCACATCAGCAGCAGAATTTAACCACTCGGCCATGCGTTCTCTTAATCTTAATTCCTGTTCTTTTGGCAATACTTCGGCAATGGGTACTTCTATGGGGTCAAAAAGTGTCACGGTAGAATTAGAAGTACCAAAATCAACAGCTAACCAACCGGGAAATCTATTCTTATCTTTTTCGTGAAGTTTTTCACTAATTTGTTGACTTAAATTATTGAGATATTGATCGTATTGAGAACTATTCATGATGTTTGTTTGCTAATTTTTGCTAATGTTTTTATTCCCCAAGATCCCGGACTTCTTTAAGAAGTCCGGGATCTGAAATATTGAAATATTACAATATTAAAGATACATTTGGACATCCTTTTCATTAATGTTAGCAATATCTTCTAAAATCTCCAACCAAGCAGGTATAGCTAATTCTGTTTCCACATCTTTTGTGGCCATATATCTGAGTAAATTTTCTTGCTTAGACAGATTTTGTAAATTTGGAATAATGCGATCTAAAATTCCTTTCATTTCCTGATTTACCTGTTGATTAATTTCATTGACATATTGGACTAAATGTAAACTAGCACTCGCAATAATCTCATCTCTTAATCTTAAAAGAAAAATTTGATGATTATTAGCTTTTGGTGCAGATTGATTTCTTTCGGGAGACCAATCAAAAATTTGCCCCATTCCATGTTTTTCATCTTTTCTCGCTAGGGGAAAAATTAGTTCTGGATTAATACTTTGAATTTGGTTATTAATCTCCACAATAATCGCTTCTTTCCATTGTCGCGGATCACATCCTAACAACAAATGATAAAATAAATCAGCTTCTTCTGTGCCAAATTTATCCTCAATTTCTGCCTCCATCTCTGGTTTAACAATTGTTTGTAATTTCTCCCTTTCTAATGTAATCTTATGGGCTATATTGGTTAATAAATCTATCACTGCTTGCCGAATATGATCACTAGCAAACTGTTCTAAATCTTTGATAGTTTTTTCAAAAATTCCATAGAAATCATCGCTTTTTGTGGGCATACTATTATTAACTCTATTCCCCCGATCAAATAATTTACCAGCAGCACCTTTAGATTCCGTTAGGGTAATAGTACCATTTTGAACTTTATTAAATAATAATGTCCACTGACTCCAATTTAAAATTCTCAATGTTAATTCATCTTTAATCACATCACTTACTGGTATTCCTCTTCTGTCTTTGAGTTGTTCTTTAGTAATATCTTTTTGCAGATTTCTGTAGGTTTTATCTAAACTTTCAATTGCGGCACGTAACTCAAATAAAAGCGGAGTATCTGCTATGGGTATTCCCTGTTGATGAATTTCTGCGATAATTTCTTTAAGATATTGTTGTTGTTGATAAATGATATCTGCCGATCTGCGGGCATCTTCATAAAGTTGTTTTAAACCATGAGTAGTAATATGATTTTGGATCAAATCTCGGAGTTTACTAATACCACCATCTTGGGCAAAATAACCTAATTGTCTACCTAATTGATTTCTGCCATCAACTGCTAATAAAGCCTCACTTAAATTACCCCATTTTTCCTGTAATCTTTTTGATCTTTCTAGATAATTAGGATAATCTAAATTTGCTAGAAATTCCTCTGAACCTGCTTTAATTTGGGTAGCACGTTTAGCTAATTCTGCCAACCCTAATAAGGGAGATAATAACACAATTCTATCTTTTTGATTCGTAAATGCTTCCCCAGCATCAAGTATAGTTTTCAAAATTTTTAATCTTTGAAAAACTATATTAGTTTGTAAAGGTTGACCAGGGGTATTATGATTAATTAATAAATCTAATTCCCTTTCTCCACCTTCACTTTCTAATGGTAATTGATCAAATCTACCAATACCCACCAAAATTAAATCTTTTAAATCTTGTCCAGGGCGTTGTTGCTGCATCATAGTAAAGATTTTATTGGCGCGATCGCTCCCCGGTGACTTACCATTTAATAAAACTAAAATTGTCTGTACCTGTGCCAATTCTCGTAATGATAAAAACGTATCTCGCGCACCAGAATTAGCAGCCCCTAAACCCGGAAAATCTAACAGTACAAATTCCTCAGCCCCAGTCACATCCCAAATTTCCCGTGATATCTTAACTTCAATATCCACACGACGAATTAAAGGAAAACTATTTTGTAATAATTGACTTGCTAACTTTTGAGGTGCATTAGGTAAACGAATATGTACTGGAGGTAACTCATCAAAATATAAAGATTGAATGGCCATAGGCATTTCTGGCAATTCTAAACCCTGTTGGGCAGTAATACCATCAATTTGATAAAATCGTCCACATAAAGCCTCACCATAGGCCTGATAAGACCTTAAAAATAATATTAACTCTCTAATAGAATATCGCAAATCCAAATTATTAGAACTGCGCCACACTTCCTCACACCAATTACTAATATCCTTACCACTTTTAATCTTAGTAACTTGTAAAGGACTCACTCCCACATCACTAGCGCGACGGTTAGCTTCTTTTAACATGAAATGTAGACATTCATTCACACCTTCATGAGATAAATATTCCACCGTGTAATTATCTACTTGAGTCGTGGCAAAACCATCTTGAGGTTTAATATGAATTGCCGTCACATTACCCGTAGTAGGATTTTCACTCACAGGTAAAGCATCAGCATAACCAATTAAACTACCTAATAATAAACTTTTGCCACTACTAAATTCTCCCATAATGCCAATTTTCACCGGAGAGGAAGCCAACTCCACAGTTTTCTGTGCGGCCTCTCTTAAACGCACCAAGCAGTCATCAAGGTTAGTGGGTATCCAATCTTCCTCTTGAGAAGGTTTATGTGGTACAGAGTCAATTTTTCGCAGAATAAATTCCCCGTACTCTTTCAATTTTGCTAATTTATCCAGTTCCATAGAGTAGTCTTTAATTTGGAAGTTGTTTAATAAAGCTATCAGCAGTCAGCTATCAGCTAATTAATAGCTTATTCTGTATTTCATAGGACTTACGCAACACACCAAAAATCTGATGTAGGGTGTGGTTCGACAAACTCACCAACCACGTCAGACAGCATAAGTTATGTAAATAAACAGATTTTTGATATCTGACGCACCATACTAATGTTCCAGTTGCATAAATCCTGTTTAGATATCTAAGCTGAGAGTTTGCTAAATTAGGATATTACCTTTATTTGAGGTTTATAACACAAAATAGCAAAATTACCACTGTGCGTGCAACAAGTGGTAAAAAATGATATAAAAATCATTTATGCCCTAAAAATGTGGTTTTTCATTTATTTGTTAAATGTCGTATTTTTAACCATAGGATTCTCAAGTTTTGACTATTGATCACTAATAGTTTTTAATTTTTTAAGCAATTTATCTAAAAATCCTGGTTGTTGATGATAACTTCATCTAAACTTAACCTATTTTTATTTAAACCTTAAATTTTTAGTTATTTAATACTTGGTTAAATTCACTTTTTGCTGCAATTATTTTTACCCCCAAACCCCTTGGAGTGACAAGGCTTGGGGATTACTTGTTATAATACAGCTGTTAGCCGTCAGCTATCAGCTATCAGCTAAGAATAAAAAACTGACTAAGCTGTTGTGCCTTTAACTTGAATAATTAATATAAGCAAGATGCTTGTGCTACTGCAACTTCAGGTTTTTTAATTATACAGTGAGTGCTGCACATTAGCTTACTAACTCCCTGAGATCCTGACTCTTACCTTAATGTATATGTTGATAGTTGATAGTTGATAGTTGGTGATTGGGTAAAATATAATTCCCCTGACTGCTGACTGCTAATAAATAAAGCCTTATAACCATTTTTGGCTATAAGACTTTATTTTGTTCCCATGAACAACCAAAAATCAAAACAGAAATCAAACGAAAAATCCAGCTTTTATCAACAAAATTATCAGGGGGCAATTTAGCAGAAAATGCTGAAATTGCCAATAAGTAAGTCCAATAGCCTTTACTTACAAACAAAAGTTAAACCTCATTCAGTAGGTTTTCATGAGATTTTTCACAAGTGCAGAACATCTATTTGACATTCCTTTTTGTGGTCTAACACAACGGATTTTGTTACACAAAGTTACTAATGACCGATGGATAGTTGATAAACTGAATGAGGATTTTTCAAAACAATGTTCTCAGGGCAAGTGATTTTTATTCACCTGTTTGGTAAATGAATTTAACACCTTGGACTACTAGCAGATGCTAGATTTCACCGTTCACTTGTCTTTGGTGAACTTGATCTGCTAAATCTTGACGACCCTGATCATCTAATCTGTCAATTGCCAACATGCCCATCAAGATAACCTCTTTTAAGGTTAAGCGGGTGGAATGTGCCTGTTTTTGCACAATCTCTTTAATGATGGGACTTACGCCGATTGCGGTACTTGCTCTAGCCACTTGAGTAAAAGGAAACATTTAACGACTTCGGACAAATAGTAACATCTTTAGGAAACTTAGTAAACATTCCTCGAACTTATTTGCTTATATTTTTATAATTCTTTACTTGTTTAAGCAAAAGTACAAATAGCTTTAATTTTAGATGCTCGCAAGTGGCTTCAGCCTATATATAGTAGGCTTTTTAGTACTTTAAGAGTTGCATTGAAAGTTGACAGATAGCTACATTTACAGACTAAAACAAAGACTATTCGCTGCTACTTATAGATAGTAGTTCATAAATATGACATAAATAAACATATCTATGATTTAACATAGATTAATTGTAAAACCGTTATTATATAAGTTTATGGCCTATTATTTTTGTCTATTTAAGAATACAGATATTAATACTGAATAATTTTATATTAAACTTTCTTATATTTTTTCCTATCATTCAACAATCTTATTTATCATCCGCCAAAAGTAGGAAAGTTAGGAGGGAGTTCTGGGTTCTGGGTTTTGGGTGCTGGGTGCAGAGTCAGTAGGGGTTTAGCAGTGATCATTGGTGTCAACTTAACGGTATAGCTTCCCAAATTTGCTCGTACTGACCTAGCGATCGCTATCGCTAGGTCAGCAAGAAGGACATTCCGCGCTATTTTTCTCAAAATAAACCAGAGGTAATTTATTTGATGGTGGGTATTAATGATTTACGAAAGGTTGCTACTAATCAATCTATTTTACAAAACTATCAATATATTATTAAACATTTATGTTTTTCTTATACGCAAAGTCAAATAGTTATACAATCTATTTTACCTGTGCGTTATCAAAAAGTTGCTAATAGTCGTATTTGTCATATCAACTCTCAACTTTATATCATTGCCCGTCAAGAATTGGTTAATTATCTTAATATTCATAGTATATTCATAGTTGGTTGTCCGATGGTGATAGAAATATGCAAATGGAATTAACTAGGGATGGATTAAATCTTTATCAAGCAAGTTATAAAGTTTTCCAATTAGCACTGTATGAAGTTTAATATAGAGTAGCAGCTTTATAAGCAAGATCATTCAGCAGGTGTTTATCACTGCTAAACCAGTACAAGGAGTGAGGAGTCAGTTTTTTTATTCTTAGCTGATAGCTTTAAGTATCAATTATTTTGTAATACCCGATTTAATTTACCACTTTTATAACCTTCTAAATCTAAAGTTACATACATAAAACCCAGATTTTGGAATGCAGAAACTAAAGCAGGTAAGTCTGTATTTGTGACAAATTCCGTAATTTTTTCCGGTGAAATTTCAATTCTAGCAGTATCATTTTCTGAACGTACCCGCAAATTTTGCCAACCTAAATTTCTTAAATAAATTTCCGCTCTACCCACTCTTTGTAACTTATTTATGGTAATTTCTTCACCATAGGGAAAACGTGAACTTAAACAAGGTTGTGCTGGTTTATCCCACCAAGAAAGTCCTAATTGTTGGGAAATTTGTCTAACTTCTATTTTAGTAATTCCTATTTCTGCTAAAGGCGATCGCGCACCTCTTTCTTTTGCAGCTTGAATACCTGGACGATAATCTTTTAAATCATCAGCATTTACACCATCTACCACATAAGGATACCCTAATTTAATCGCTAATGGTTTGAGAGTATCGTGCAATTCACTTTTACAAAAATAACATCTATTCACAGGATTAGAAGTATAATGAGGATTATTCATTTCTTGAGTTTCTACAACTTCATGTTTGATACCAATCATTGCAGCTTGAATTTTCGCATCTTCTAATTCTTCAGGTAATAATGAAGGAGAAACAGCAGTTACAGCTAATGCGCGATCGCCTAATACATCATAAGCAATTTTAGCCACTAATGCACTATCAACTCCCCCAGAATAAGCAATTAAAGCCCGATCTATCTCTGTAAATAATATCTTTAATTGTGCTAATTTTTCCGTGAACATCATTCTCATAAAACTCAATAACAATATTATAGCACTTATAGCACTCACCGAGCCAGGAGTTAGCAATTAGTACAATTATTCGCTTTTAACCGAGTATCTTCTTTTAGATGATGTTTTTAAAAGTATTGGGTAAATTACCTAGATACACAGGAGAAGTCTACTTGCGTGGACTAATCAAAAAACAAAGAATTTTAACAGGACTAACTGCAATTTATGATTGCATTTACTTTACAAACATACTCTTATACAAGAGATTTATTTCCTGGCTAATATCACAATTCAGCTGTTATTGGTGAATTAACTAGACAAATAAAAAATAACTTATTTAATCATAAATATGCAAACAATGGTTTTTATATTAATCTATAAAAGAGTTTTTTCATACTTCACTTTGCTAATAGATATTTGCCAATAAACTAATATAGTATATATTTTTAAATTCGTTAACTCGCCTTTAGAGGATGTTTGTAAAGTCTAAATTAATACTAAAATAGGCGATTATAAATCTCGTCTACAAAGATAAAACTTTTCTAAGCAGGTTAAAATCCGATTTATTTTTTATTAGTCCACGCAGGTGAACTTTGTTTGTGTAGTAGCAAATTACAGCAGTTTCCGTTATTATGAGATACAGATGTTAATGATAAAACTCTTGTAACACAGGCATCTTGCTGTGTTCATAGTGTACCTCATGTAGATGGAATGTGCTGTATATTCGCCCAATACTTTCAAAACATCCTCTTAGGCAAAATAAAAGCGAGACAAAAATTGTGGTTGATGTACCTGAAAATAACTGTAAGGCAATATAGTAGTAACCGAGTAAGAATGATACATGAAAAAATAAATATGATAGATAAGATAAAGTTGATAGATTGATTATAGTGGAAAATATAAATTAGGTGTATTCTAGGTGTATTCTATATTGATTTTTATAAAACCCGTCTGATCTGATTTCGATAATCTTGTGTCAAGGTTAATTAAAGGTTCAGTCTGAAATTTTTTGTCAGCTTAACTTTTTAGCATTACAGCTATTATTTTCTTGAAATTTCCATGTCAACTCTTGTCATTGTTGAATCTCCAACCAAAGCACGTACCATTCGTAACTACTTACCTAACAACTATCGAGTAGAAGCGTCTATGGGTCACGTCCGCGATTTACCACAGTCTGCTAGTGAAATTCCACCAGCCGTTAAAGGCGAAAAATGGGCGCAACTAGGAGTTAATGTAGAAGGTGAATTTGAACCAATTTACGTTATTCCAAAAGATAAGAAAAAGATTGTCAGTCAATTAAAAGATGCTTTGAAAGAAGCAGATGAATTAATACTGGCCACAGACGAAGATAGAGAAGGTGAAAGTATAAGTTGGCACTTATATCAACTGCTTAAACCTAAAGTTCCTACAAAGCGGATGGTATTCCATGAAATTACCCAAGAAGCTATTAAAAAAGCACTAAAAAATTGCCGTAACATTGATGAGCAGTTAGTTCGCGCTCAAGAAACTCGCCGCATCTTAGATCGTTTAGTAGGATATACCCTATCTCCCTTATTATGGAAAAAAATTGCTTGGGGACTATCCGCAGGTCGAGTTCAATCCGTAGCAGTGCGATTATTAGTTAATAAAGAACGTCAACGTCGAGCCTTCCGAGAAGGTTCATATTGGGATTTGAAAGCCAGTTTACTCCAAGAAACAAGCCCCTTTAGCGCGGTTTTAATCACCCTAGCAGGCACAAAAGTAGCGACAGGCAGCGATTTTGACCCTAACACCGGACAAATAGCCGCAGGACGCAATGTAGTTCTATTAAATGAAGCACAAGCCCAAGCCCTGAAAGAAAGGTTGGAAGGGAAAAATTGGACGGTTAATGATGTGGAAGAGCGTCCTGTAACTCGCAAACCTGCACCACCATTTACCACATCCACATTACAACAAGAATCAAACCGAAAATTAAGACTTTCGGCACGAGATACAATGCGAATTGCTCAAAACTTGTATGAGCAAGGTTATATTACCTATATGCGAACTGATTCTGTACATCTATCTGACCAGGCTATATCCGCAGCTCGTAGTTGTGTAGAACAGAAGTATGGCAAAGAATATCTTAGCCCTCAGCCTAGACAATATACTACTAAGTCTAAAGGCGCACAAGAAGCTCATGAAGCCATACGTCCTGCTGGTAGTACCTTTAGAACCCCCCAAGAAACAGGTTTAAGTGGCCGAGAATTTGCCGTTTATGATTTAATTTGGAAGCGTACAGTAGCATCTCAAATGGCTGATTCCCGTCAAACTCAAATTACAGTACAATTACAAGTTGAAGATGCGGGTTTTAGAGCATCTGGTAAACGTATTGACTTTCCTGGATTTTTACGCGCCTATGTAGAAGGTTCGGATGATCCTGAAGCAGCTTTAGAAGATCAAGAAATTATTCTTCCTCCATTAAAACAGGGAGAGCATCCTAATTGTACAGAGTTGGAAGCTATTGGTCACGAAACTCAACCTCCAGCAAGATACACAGAAGCAACCCTTGTCAAAACTTTAGAAAGTGAAGGTATTGGTCGTCCTAGTACCTACGCCAGTATTATTGGTACAATCATTGACAAAGGTTACACTCAATTAGTTAGTAATGCTTTAATTCCTACCTTTACAGCTTTTGCTGTGACAGACTTACTAGAAAAACATTTTCCTGATATAGTTGATCCAAGTTTTACGTCAAAAATGGAACAAACCCTCGATGATATTGCTGAGGGTGAAGTGAAATGGCTGCCTTATCTTCAAAAATTCTATCTTGGTGAACAGGGTTTAGAAACGTTAGTTAGAGAACAGGAAAGCCTTATTGATGGTACAAGAGCCCGTACTGTAGAATTAGAAAACCTGGCTGCTAAAGTCCGTATTGGTAAATTTGGTCCATATTTAGAAGTGGAAAATGGCGATACTGTAGTTACAGCTTCTATTCCTAAAGATGTCACACCTGCTGATCTTGACCCTAGACAAGTAGAAATACTTCTCAAGCAGAAAACAGTCGGACCTGATGAATTAGGTCGTCACCCCGAAACAGGTGAAACAATTTACGTTAAAATAGGTACTTATGGACCTTACATCCAATTAGGTGACAAAACCGAAGAAAACCCTAAACCCAAACAAGCATCTTTACCTAAAGGTGTGACACCAGAAACAGTTACATTGGAGATGGCTGTAGGCTTGTTATCTTTACCTAGATATTTGGGAACTCATCCTCTGACTGGAGGTAAAGTCCAAGCGAGTTTAGGTAGATTTGGTCCTTATGTAGCTCATGATCAGGGTAAGGAAGGTAAAGACTATCGTTCTCTAAAATCTAGTGATAATGTATTAACAATTTCTTTAGAGCGGGCATTAGAGTTATTAGCAGAACCAAAAAAAGGTAGATCCACTACAAAGAGTAAAACTAAAGCCGCATTACGAGAATTAGGTAAACATCCTGATGACGATGGTGATGTTAACATTTATGATGGACCCTACGGACCATATATTAAACATGGTAAAACCAATGTTAGTATTCCCGAAGGTGAAACTGTAGAAGGTATTACTTTTACAAAAGCTTTAGAATTATTATCAGCTAAGGCCAGTACAAAAACAACTCGCAAAACAGGAACTAAGTCAACAACTAGGAAAAGGAAGGAAGGTTAATAAGAGTCAGGAGTTAGTAGGCATAAAGCATGATCTCATGTCAACTTAAGCTACAGAGGCTTATTTGCCTGGCTTTTGCACCTGCTGTGGAAATGATAGCAAGGCGTGGCGCAAGCCATATTTCCACAGCTAATAGCTCAAGTTTACTAAAGTAAACTAAACAATTTAAAAAATTTTCGGGCTATTTTATTCATCTTGCTGATGACTTTTGCTATGACATACAGGAATTGATTCCCAGTCGGGTTATGGGTTTCACGTTAAGTTCAGACCAATGATCACTGCTAAACCCGACACCTCCCACTCCACACTCTTGGAAAACTAAAATTGTTAACAATTGCTTAATTAACCACTAACAATTAATCAAAAAATGTGATATTGTAATAAGTAAGGTAAAACACCAAATTTGTCAATTGTTATTGGTAAACCCCATACACTCAAATATAGCAGGTAGTATCTCAGGAGCAGTCCGTTCAATGGATTATATAGAAAAGGTACTGGAAAAGCTTAAAGAATTAGCACGGAAGCTAGTTGAAGCCCTACTAGGTCCGGAAGCTGAACCGGAAGCGGAATTAATTCCTATTCCTGTTAATGAACGTTCCCGCCGTCGTTAGAGTTATTAAGGGTGCGGGAGAAAACTTTGACTAATTTAAGTATTCTGGTACTTCATGGTCCTAATCTTAATTTGCTGGGTTTAAGAGAGCCTGGAATTTATGGATCTCTAACTTTAGCTAATATTAATCACTTGTTAGAAACAGAAGCAGTGAATCTACAAGTGAAGCTAACACCTGTACAATCAAATCACGAAGGGGTGCTAGTGGATAATATTCATGGGGCATTAGGGCGGCATCAAGGTATAATTATTAATGCGGGAGCTTATACTCATACAAGTGTAGCTTTACGAGACGCGATCGCTGCTGTTAATATCCCCACTGTGGAAGTACATCTAAGTAATATTTATCGTCGGGAAGAATTTCGTCATCACTCTTATATAGCACCAGTGGTTATAGGCCAAATTAGTGGTTTTGGTTCTCAGAGCTACATATTAGGTTTACAAGCTCTGGTGCATCATTTAAGAAGTTAGATGATAGGTAATTGAAAACTAACAGTTGAAAATTACTGACTATAGCTAAATGCTTGATTTTTGGTTATTAATTGTTTATGCGTTATTCATTAGTTAATAGAGTTAGAGGTGCATTTTTAGGAGCAGTATTAGGAGAAAAATTAGGGACTAGTAATTCTGGTAACTTAGGTAAAATTGCGGTTGCTGGTACAGAAAGTTTAATTAATTCGGGAAAACTAGATATAGATAATTGGTTATTAGAAGCAAGGAAAATAAACGTTGAATTAGAGGATCAATTAAATGATAATATTCACAGTCATGGACAAAGAATCATCGGTACTTTACCATTAGCGATATTTTATCATGAGAACCTGGGAAAAATGCGGGAGAATATCCTAGAATTGGTAAAAACTTGGGGATGTGATGCTATAGTTAGAGACGGTAGTTTAGTGATAGGATATGCGATCGCTAAATGTTTAAACGAGAAATTAGTAGCAGAGAAACTCATTCCTGAAATTATAGATTTTTTAGGAGAAACATCAACATTAATTCCAGAGAAATTAATGATAGTTGATCATCTTTTAAGAGAAAATACAGGATTAGAAATAGTTCAAAGTCAAATAAAATCTCCAGAAATATTAACCAATAATATCAGTTTAGCAATATATACTTTTTTAAGTACCTTAGAAGACTTTAAACTTACGGTATTAAGAACTAGTAAAAATAATTATTTTCCCTACCCAGATATTACAGGAGCGATCGCTGGTGCATTATCAGGAGCATATAATAGTAAGATTAGCATACCTATAACCTGGCAAACTTCCCTAACATCTGAAAAATTACCCCTGTGGGGGTTAAACAATGTTAACCAGATGTTAAAATTAGCTGATACAATGATAGCAGTCTGGTCTGGTTGTTATCATGTTAATCAAGATATTCAAGATAATGTGAGTAATTTCTCAGAAACAGAGTATAATATTGTTGCTGCACCTGATATTATTAGCAGTTACTAAGCTGATGTGCAGCACTCACTGTATAACTAAAAAACCTAAAATTGCTGTAGTGTAAGCATCTTGCTTGTATCTATTATCCAAATTAAAAGCACAACAGCTTAACAAACAAGAAAAAATAAATTAATTCAATGAAAACCCATAAACTTTTACAATCTTTACATCAGAGATTGAGACAATGGCAACAACACTATCAGGTATTATGCCATAATAATCAGTATTTTGGTTTATTTCGTTGTATTTCTCAACGATATTTTTATAAAATACACACAACGAGGATCACAAAGGTAGTTAAAAGCATAAATAGAAACTTTATTAAAAAATTAAGTTTATTTTCAACCACAACTCAGCAACAACAAAAACAGAGAACATTAAATTTTGAACTAATTACAGACAACCAGCAAAGAAGTCATAGAATAGACAGAATAATTTACAATTGGATACATAAACATCGGTCTTTAGTAATTTTAGTATGTGCCATATTATCATTAACCAGTTTAACAGGATATCAATTATATAATCAACCACAAATTCAACTGGGAAATATAGCATTAGAAACCTTTGTTGTTCCCTATACAGATAAAATTGAAAATAAGGAAGAAACAGAAATTAAACGTCAGGAAGCTAGTAAAAAATCTGTACCTATATTAATTATTGATACTGAAATAAATGGACAAATTAATCAAAATTTAGCAGAAATTATTAAAATAGGAAATGATCTGCGGAATACTGTGGGTTTATTTCCATTTTTTGATAGTTCTTTATTATCAATTCCCACTCAAAATTACTTACGTTCTTGTAGTGATGAACAATGGCAAAAAATACAATTAACCTTACTACATAATTTGCCAAATAAGC
Source organism: Anabaena sp. FACHB-1237 (assembly GCF_014696225.1). Taxonomy (GTDB): domain Bacteria; phylum Cyanobacteriota; class Cyanobacteriia; order Cyanobacteriales; family Nostocaceae; genus FACHB-1237. The sequence continues at coordinate 171,636 of NZ_JACJPV010000005.1, forward strand.
AAAAGCAGAAAAATAACTTCATTAAACCATTATCTAGCTTTCCCTTATTAGGTATAAATAATAAGAATCACAACAATAATAACCAAGTTAATTTTAAACAAGTTATTACACAATTACAAACATATCAGATAATCAAATTAGATCATCAATATTCTCAAATTATCAAGGAAATAAACCAAGCTAGAAAAAGCTATCAACAGGGAATTAATAAATTAGAAAGATTAGAAAGTTCACAAGTTAAAAGAATATATGCAGATACATTAATTTTACAATTAACCGATGATAATTGGGACAAAACACAAACAGGAATTAGTCAAAGTTTACAGAGAATACTGACTCAAGGAATAGCTGAAGGAATACCTTTACAAATACGTCGAGATGCGATAAATTTACAAATACAATCTTCCGTACCTATAGAAGCAGAACCCTTAGCAAGTCGAATTTTATTAGAAGTAGTAAAACCGAACTTAAAACAAGATGAAATACAAACTAAACAACAAGCAGAACAAGCAGCGCAACAAGTTGAAGCTGTAATGGTAGAAGTAAAAGCTGGAGATATAATAGTCAAAAAAGGAGAGAAAATTAATAATTGGAACTTGCAAGTTTTAGAACATTATAAATTAATAACCCATAGAATAAACTGGATCAGATTAACAATTTTAGGGTTATGTGTTACCCTAGCAATTAGTATATTTGTCTGGTGTGAAAGCAAGAGTAAAAATTATTTAAGACAACGCGATCGCTTTCTCATTTTACTATTAACATTAACTGTATCAGGAGCATTAGCCATCGGTTTATCCCATAGTACATGGAGTGGAATTGGCCTATTATTAGGTAGTTTTTATAGTCCCACAATTAGTATTACAGTAATAGGATTATTAGCAATAATCATACCCATAGGAACAGATATTAGTAGAATAGCGTTATTAGCCGGAACTGTGGGAGGAATATTCAGTGGTTATATGGCGCATAAAAGGCGATCGCGGGAAGAATTAGCATTACTAGGAATTGCTACAGCGCTAATACAAGGAGGCACATATTTATTATTAGAAATTATCATAAAAATATGCACAGGTAATATATTTCATAACCCTTGGTACATAATTTTTCAAGAAGCGAGTTTATGTGGTATATATGGTTTAACATGGAGCATCATAGCATTAGGAATAAGCCCGTATTTAGAAAAAGTATTTGATTTAATTACCCCCATTAGACTAGCAGAAATAGCCAATCCTAACCTACCATTATTAAAAAAATTAGCCACAGAAACACCAGGAACATTTCAACATACATTATTAGTAGCTACCCTAGCAGAAGCAGCAGCAAAACAACTCAAATGTAACGTAGAATTAGTTAGAGCCGGAACACTATATCATGATATTGGAAAAATGCACGACCCACTAGGATTTATAGAAAATCAAATGGGGGGAGAAAACAAACACGAAACACAAATAAAAGATCCTTGGCAAAGTGCAGCTATGATTAAAAAGCACGTCACTGAAGGGTTAAAAATGGCCAAAAAACATAAATTACCCACAGCAATTCAAGCATTTATACCCGAACATCAAGGTACAATGACCATAGCATATTTTTATCATCAAGCCCAAGAAATAGCGAAGAATAACCCCGAAAAATATCAAATTAATGAAGGAGACTTCAGGTATGATGGACCAATTCCCCAAACCAGAGAAACAGGAATAGTCATGTTAGCAGACTCCTGTGAAGCAGCATTAAGAAGTTTAAAAGATGGAACACCAGAAAAAGCGCTAAATATGTTAAATAATATTCTTAAAGCCAGATGGCAAGATGGACAACTAGCAGAATCAGGACTAACCAGAGAAGAAATGAGTAAAATAGCCCAAATATTTGTAGATGTTTGGCAACAATTTCATCATAAAAGAATAGCATATCCCGCTCTCCGTGACTCTGCGGCTCTGCGTGAGATAAAATCATAATTCAGCAACAACAAAGTTTCCGAAACATGACAAAACAAACCTATACCACAGATATTCTCATAGTTGGCGGAGGTACAGGTGGAACAGCCGCAGCTATTCAAGCCGCACGTAGAGGTATTAAAACCATTCTTGTCAGTGAATTTTCCTGGTTAGGAGGAATGTTAACCTCCGCAGGTGTATCTGCACCCGATGGTAATGAATTAGAAGCCTTCCAAACTGGTTTATGGGGAGACTTCATCCAAGAACTACAACGCAGACAACCCGGAGGACTAGATCATAGTTGGGTAAGTTTTTTTAGCTATCATCCCCGGATAGGTGCGGAAATATTCGCAGACTGGGTAAAAAAATTATCATACTTAACATGGATCACTGGTAAAGTACCATTAGAAGTATTGCGAGAACAGGACAAAATTACAGGTGTACGCTTTGCAGACTTAACAATTCACGCCAAAATTATTATTGATGGTACAGAACTAGGAGACTTATTAGCCTTAGCAGAAGTTCCTTATCGTTGGGGTTGGGAATTAAAATCACAATGGGGAGAACCTAGCGCACCAGAAGATTTTAATACACTTACTCAAACCTATCCAGTGCAATCTCCCACCTGGGTAGTAGTCATGGAAGACTTTAATAATACATCACAAACGCCTCCAGAAATTTCTCCCGCGCCTAATTATGACCCATCCTTATTTAAGGGTGCTTGGGATAACTACGGAGCAGAAACATTTCTGAACTATGGACGACTGCCAGAAAATAAATTTATGATTAACTGGCCAATTTGTGGAAATGACTACTGCCAAAACGTTAATCGTTTGTTACAATCAGAAACACAAAGGCGAGAGTTTTTACAAGAATGTTTTTGGCATAGTCAAAATTTTGCCCATTTTATTCAAAGTAATATTCCCTCCCACCTTGGCCGACGCTACGGACTAGCAACAGGAACTTTTCCCACTCCGGCTTCCGCTTTCGCGCTCCATCCCTATTTTCGAGAAAGCCGCCGTTTAGTTGGCCTCACCACCATCCGCGAACAAGACATTTTACCATCAAAAAATGGTAGTCATTTGTCATCGTTTCATGATACAATTGCCATAGGCAACTATGCCAACGATCATCACTATCCTGGTGTGCAATTTCCACTTAAACCTAAGTCTATTCGTTGGGGCGGAAGATGGACAGGAACACCCTTTACTATTCCCTATCGCAGTTTAGTACCTGTTAGTGTAGATGGTTTGCTAGTTTGCGAAAAAAACATCTCAGTTTCTCACATTGCTAATGGTGCTACCAGATTGCAACCTGTGGTGATGGGAATTGGGCAGGCCGCAGGTATGGCCGCCGCGCTATGTATTGAGTTAGAATGTCAGCCTAGAGAGTTGCCAGTGAGAACATTACAAACGGCGTTACTCAACAATGACTACTCACCAACAGCTATAGTTCCCTTATTTAACTTACCAATTAATCATCCTGATTGGAAATACTGGCAAAACTATTATTTAGACAACCCACAAGCCTATCCTGCTAGTGGTGTTTGTCCTGGTGTATTGTGGGATAAAAATGAGAAGTTTAACAATAGATCAAATTTAGATTGTCTGATAGGAATTTTCCAAAAATCCGATCAGCAAAATTACCAATTTTATATTACAGAAAATACTGATTTAGAAAGTAAATTAGTAGATAACTTACCAGATAATCAAAATAATAAGTGGCAACTTGTCACCAGGCGATCGCTTATAGATCAACAATTACAGAACTGTACATCAGGAGAAAAGATCAAAATTTGGTGTAGAATTAACTTCTCTGGAAAATGGTTAATTGTTGAACATTTAGAAAAATTATCAAATTAACTTTATTCAGTAAAATGCAACACTTTTTTGTAAATTTTCCGGATAGAGATAGATAAGTTAAGTATAAAAGAAGTAGAGAGTTCTAAAATAGACATCTACTATTATGCGCGTTGCAACTTCAATTATAGTATCGAGTTTGTTATGTGGCTCCTTAGCCATTAACTCCCAAGCAGTACAGACTCAAATTTCTCAACTGATGACAGCTAAAATTGACGCACCACAATTATTAGCTCAACAAACAAAACCTAGTCCTAACCAACCTCAAAACCCCAGCCGACATAGAGGAAGTGGACGTAAAGGTTTGGATGCTTAAGTTAATGATATCAATTCTATGGTGTAAGGGTTTGGTGTTAATTTTCCCCTGGAAAGATTAATTGGCAAACAAGAAATGATATTATTGAATTGAGATATTTCGTTTTTTGCATATTAAATAGTGGAATCTCAAGATAGAAAGTTACAGCACTACACAATTGCAGAATTTCCACTTATCTGACAGAGATGAAGACAGTTATAGCACTACATATTTCCAATTTTGCATGATGACATTAACGCTACAGGATCAGCATTTTCCTATCTCTGACAGAGCTAAAGACAGTTATAGCACTACATATCAGCTATCAGCTACCAGCTACCAGCTTTAGTATATGCTTTTTGCATTTCTGCATGCATAAGTTTCTCTAGTATTGAAGTGTATACCGCTCTATTATCACCAGCTAACTGTTAACTGTTAATTGTTAACAAAGAATAGCTTTATGGGCAACCCAGAATTTGCTCATAAAATGAACTTGTGTTTGTACATTTTCAAAACCGGCCTTTTCTAAATATCCACTTAAATCATCTGTCATATAATGATGATAATAAGGTTCATGAAAAGTTTGGTAAAAGTTATTCATTACTGATGCTAAATGCGGTGCGTCACTAAGTTGAATAGAATCGCAAATTATGAAAACTCCACCGGGTTTAGTCACGCGAAAACATTGTTCTATAACAGTTTGGCGGACATGAGACGGTAATTCATGAAACAGAAAAACGGCAACTGTAGCATGAAAATAATCATCTCGATAGGGTAGTTCCTCCGCATTTGCTTGGGCTAATTGTGGTAGTTCTCCAAGAATTTGCGATAATAAAGAATTGGCTTTTTTTAAATAATTTGGTGATAAATCTGTACCATATAAACACACTTGAGGTAAAGCGGATCTGATTAATTTCAGAGTTCTACCCGTACCACAAGCAACATCTAAAATGCGAATTTGTTTTTGGGGAATATCTGTGAAAACCTCCAATTTATGTTTCATAGGTGCCAGAATACGTCTTCTCATAGCATCGGTTGAACCTCCAAACAAAAGTTCTACTTGTAAGTCGTATAAATTGGCTGAAATTTCACTTAAATAACCATCTGTTTGGTAATGAAAATTCTGTAAGTAATAGCTAGGATAGATGTCTTTGGGAATTTCTGGAGAAAATTCTTGATATCTTCCCTTGTGAATACGTTCCCAAACTTGTAATAAATCAAAACATACAACGGGATAGTATTGGAAGAAATCTTCCCAAGAGTTTTCAAATAATAAACTTTGGGGATAAATACCTTTTTGGGCATCTTCCCAGTCAATTTCTAAAAGATCATTTAATCTCTTTTGTACTTCTTCCACAATTTCCCCTGACAGTGGGGTGATTTTCGGTTGAAATTCAGGGTACAATATTTTGTGAATCTGCTTACTTAGTGTTTTATGCGCTACACTAAAGTAGTTTTTGCTTTGGTGGAAACTTTGATAAGCTAATTTTGTGAGATTTGCGGACATAAACAAAAGATGTACATTAAGGTAAGTTAATATTCTTATAACTAAAAATCGCTGAAAATATCATGTTATTCTTGATTTTATAGCAATTTTGAACGCAGATGGACATTTTTTTTGGAATAATACAGGACTTACGCAACTGGCACATTGGTAGGGTGCGTCAGATAGCAACAATTTGGTTATTTACATGATTTCTACTGTCTGATGCACCCTACAACAGATTTTTTACTGTGACACTTGCGTAAGTCCTATAATAATAGAATTTATTGGTGTTGTATCTGTCATATCATTTAACTATCAGTATGGAAATTGCCATTATTGCCTTTTTAGCATTCTACCTGGCTTGTAACTTGGGTGCAAATGATGTAGCAAATTCTATGGGAACTTCCGTAGGTTCTCGGACTATTAGCTTAAAACAAGCAATTATCATTGCGGGAATATTAGAATTTTTAGGTGCAGTTTTATTCGGACAAGAAGTCACTTCTACCCTGGGGACAAAAATCGCTAATCCCGAATTATTCGCTAATAATCCGCAAATTTTAGCTATAGGCATGGCAACAGTATTATTAACCGGAGGTATCTGGTTACAAATAGCCACAGCTAAAGGTTTACCCGTTTCCTCCTCTCATGCGGTAGTGGGAGCGATCGCTGGTTTTACTGCCGTATCATTAGGCATACAAGCCATAGATTGGCCATCTATTGGTTTAATTACTATTGGTTGGATTTTAACACCTGTAATCAGTGCAGCGATCGCCGCCCTTTTTTACAGCATCATCCAACGATGGATTTTTAACCAAGTTGATCCTGTCTCCCAATTACAGGAATGGATTCCCTGGCTCAGTACGTTATTATTAACCGTTTTTGGGATTATCGTCCTTCCAGAATTAACTCAACCCCTGAGTCAATATCTCCTCCAGCAGATGACTATTAATATTCCTGCCCATGATTTAATAATAATATTCTGTATAGCATCCATATCAATGTTATCATTTGTCAGTTGGCGTAAAATCAGTCAAAATAAACAAATAGATAAAAACACCAATCAGCTACAACTAGAAAAAATATTTGCCCAATTTCAAGTATTAAGTGCCTGTTTTGTTGCATTTGCACACGGTTCAAACGATGTTGGTAATGCGATCGCTCCCTTAGCCGTTATTTTCCACATTAATAATTTTGGTAGCCTTACTACCAATAACATGATTACCCCCTTTTGGATACTTATAATTGGAGCAACAGGTATTGTTACAGGTTTAGCTATTTGGGGCAAAAAAGTGATTAGCACCATCGGCGAAAACATCATCAGTTTACAGCCCAGTAGTGGATTTTGTGCGGAATTGTCCACGGCCACCACAATTTTAATTGCTTCCCGTCTAGGCTTACCCGTATCCACATCTCACGCACTTGTGGGAGCAGTAGTTGGTATTGGACTAACGCAAAACTGGAAGTCCCTACAGGTTTCTACCCTGAAAAATATTGCTGCGGCTTGGTTAATAACAGTTCCTCTGAGTGCAGGTTTAAGTGCTATCATTTTTAGTATGATCAGGATTTTTTTTTGAGATAAATATATGAGTTTAGTAAATTTTTACCGTTTTCTACATTTTCCCAGGAAAATTAATATGTGTCTTGAGGACTTATCTACTCAATAACTGTATCATCAAGGTGTTAGAGGTTAAAACTCATGGGGCGATTTGAGAAACGACCAGAAAACCCACGTGTTCGTGGTGACCTATCCAGAGCCGCAGAAAGTGCCCTATGGGATGTAGTTGAGGACTTGGAAAATCTTCAAAAAAACCTGCTGCGGACTTTACAAGAAGATGTTAAACGTCTGGAAACTGAAAAAAATAGACTATCAAAAGACATTGAAAAGTTAATTGAGGAAAAAGAAAAACTACAACAGTCACGTCAAATCACTGAACAGCAAGTTTTAATCCGCCAACTTGCAGAGGTTTTGGCTAAACATATCTCTTCTCAATTACAGTCTTCCTTAAAAACCCTCGCTACACAAGCCCTAGAAGAGGATAGAACTACTAATAACGCGCTAAATCCTAGTAAACTACATAATAATGTTACAGAGATTAATCAGAATCTCAGTAACATGATTGATAATCTGGATGATACTGTAACCATTGCTTTTAGTTCCCTATTACAAGAACTCAAAAACTATCAAAGCAATCTTTCTCAACAGTTGTCTAGGATGTACAATCAACAACAACAAGGTGAAGCTATTTTAGCAGAGTTTGTAAATCGGTTACGTAGCGAACTAGAAAAAAACAAAGAAACAAATTCTCTTAAAGGTGTTACAGGCGGATCTCCTACAGTTTTACAAATAAATGAACCCTATAAAAACGGTTCTACAAACTCCTTAGAAAAGCCTACACAAACAGTGATTGTGGAACCAATGGCTTTTATTCCGCAAACATTACCAGATAATGATTCTACAGCCGCTACTGGAATAATATTAGTTCCTCCTCCTGCTAAAACAGATACTCCTAGTAGTTCTGTTATTATTCCTGATCCTGAAGTGAAAAATTCTGAGGAAACTAATTATGATGATGTTTACTCTAGTGATAATTCTACAAAATTACGACAAAATCATCACGAACCTGTGATTATTCCTGAATCTGATGGGAATTTACCAAATTTAAACTCAGGAAATAATCATGAAAATCAAACATCTGTAATTATTTCTGATACTTCTAATGTTACTGATGGTAATTTACCAAATTCAGAAGAAATAGACAATTATCACAATTCTCAATCTCTTATTACTCCAAACTTAACTACCTCTACTGCAATTAATCCCAATATATCAAATATAAACTTAACAAATGCAGAGGAAAAAAATCATCAATCTGTGACTCTTGTTAGTTCAGATGTAAGTTCTAATGTACCTGCATCTACTCCATCTTCAGCTGTTGTGAGTAGTGCAAGAAAACAAATCAAAACTCCACAAAAACAGCCGCCACAAACTCTACTTCCTGATCCTGGAAAATTACAATTAGGATTTATATTAATTGCTTTATCTACATTAGTTTCTTCTCTCTATAATGTAGCAATTAAAGCAGTTTTTTCCACAGGTAGTAATGCTTTGGTGAATTTGTCAGCACAACAATTGATATTACCAACATTAGGGAATATTTTTTTAATTTTGATGTTGCGTCTACTAGTAGTTGTGCCATTAATGATTATGTTAGCTCCTATGTTACATAATGATGTGTGGCAAGATATGGAAAATTTATTTAATTCCTTACGGGGTAATGGTATTAGCAAGAGTGTCAAACAAAAACAGACAAAAGAAGTATTATTATTATCCGTAATTAGTGGATGTTTATTATTTTTATCTCAGGTATTAATTTACATTGCTGTGAGTGAAGTAAAAACCGGATCAGCGATCGCTCTCTTCTTTATTTATCCACTCATCAGCGTTTTTTTGTCCTGGTTTTTATTTCAAGAACGTCCCAATTTTTTAGCCGCAGGAGCAATGGCCGCTATTTTTTGTGGGGAAATATTAATATTAAGTGTCCCCGCAGGATTTAATAATAGTTCCCTGGGTAGTATAACCGCAATTATCTCTGGTATTGCTTTTGCAATTTATATTATTCTCACCAGAATATGCGCCATCAGGTTAAAAATTCATCCAGTTTCTTTAACTTTAATTCACTTTACCACCATGCTCCTATTAAGTTTTATTTGCTTAATAGTTCCCCTACCCAGTAACCTGGGTCTAGCCATTCACTCATCCAATATTCTCGAACTGATATTAAGTGCTTTTCTTTTGGGAGTCCTCACCCTTTGTGGGTATTTATTTAACAACTTAGGTATACGTAAAATTGGCACACAAATATCATCTATCATTGGAGCTACAGTGCCTATTATTACAGTAATTTGCGCTGGAATATTACTACAAGAATCATTAGATATCATCCAAATTTTAGGAGTGTTATTTGTTACAGTGGGAGCCACCAGTATTGCCTGGAAAAAAATGCCAAATAACTCCCCAAATTTAAGATCAAGAAAGTAAAGATAGCAGATTGGCGAAAATTTTGCCCAAATTTGCCCAAAATTTTTGCCAAAAATATAGATATTTTCTCCAGATAAAGTTATAATATTATTTGAAATAAAAAATGTAGAACATCCTGCTTTCCCAAGTGAAAACTTACCTAAATCAATCCCAACACCCTGTAGATTTAGACATTGAGACTTAATGTTCATATTCATACTAGGGGAGGTAGGTTAGCAGCATTCACTAAGGAAAATTACAATTACCCAAGGAAAATCAATCACTTAACGGTTGAGGGAAATTTGCGGAAATTGTCAAGTTCACAAGTAAATTTCAGAATAATTTTCCCAGAAATTTTTAAGTTGTCCGGCAAACATTTTTCCACTTGGTGTATAATTAGTAGTTTGATGAAAAAACCACAATTGTTAACGAGCCATTAATTCTCTGTGTGAATATGACTAACGACACGGATCTGATTAAGCGTCTTGGACCTAGTGCTATGGATCAGATCATGCTATATCTAGCATTTAGTGCCATGCGTACTAGTGGCCACAGGCATGGAGCATTTTTAGATGCAGCCGCAACAGCCGCCAAGTGTGCAATTTACATGACCTATCTGGAACAGGGGCAAAACCTGAGAATGACAGGGCATTTGCACCATCTTGAACCAAAAAGAGTGAAAATCATTGTCGAGGAAGTACGACAAGCATTGACAGAAGGTAAGCTGTTGAAAATGCTAGGTTCACAAGAACCACGCTATCTGATTCAATTACCTTATGTGTGGATGGAAAAGTTTCCTTGGATACCGGGAAGATCAAGAGTTCCGGGAACTAGTTTAACCAGCGAAGAGAAAAAGCAAATTGAGCAAAAATTACCGCCAAATCTTCCTGATGCTAAATTAGTAACTTCCTTTGAGTTTATGGAATTAATAGACTTTCTCCATAAGCGATCGCAGGAAGATTTACCCCCAGCCCATCAGATACCCCTGAGTGAAGCTCTCACAGAACATATTAAACGTCGTCTACTGTATTCTGGTACGGTAACACGCATTGACTGTCCTTGGGGAATGCCTTTTTATGCCTTGACCCGTCCGTTTTATGCTCCTGCAGACGATCAAGAACGCACTTACACTATGGTAGAAGACACTGCTCGCTACTTCCGGCTGATGAAATGCTGGGCTGATCGTCAACCTCATACCATGCGAGGTGTAGAAGAACTAGACATACCCAAACACAAAATCGAAGAAGCCAAAGCAGAGTTAGATGAAATTATCCGAGCTTGGGCAGATAAATACCACGAAGAGGGAGGAGTACCAATGATTTTACAAATGGTATTTGGTGATCAAGATCAATAAAAAGCCGTTAAATATTGACTTGAAATGATTTAAGCATCAATTGAAACACTTACCAATTAACATAAGTAAAATCAAGACTATCCTAATCAGATAAAAAAATCAAATACAGATGATGTGCACCTATTTTTATGTAGGTCAGTTTGTTAACTGCACCTACAATATCAAAGTCCATCAAGGAGGATAAAAATTCTGTAGTGCGCCTAGATCCCGCCAGTACCAAAAGTTCGCTCCCTGGCATTAATACAAGTATCTAAAAATTGCACAGGAGTTAAATCTATCTCTCGACGTAAGGCAATCACACATTCGGCAAAGTCTAATGGTAATAAGCTGCGACCACAGTAAGCAAGAGCATCTGGGGCTATTGCTGAGTCGGCTTTCACACCTTTACTAATACTCACCACACAAGTAGCTAGATCCTGGGGACGACGAGCTTGTTTGCAGGAATTAAGAGCATCTAAGGCTGAAATTTGCGTATGTTTACTAATATTAACTACACAAGCGGATAAGTCTGTTGGATATAGAGTTTTAGCACAACTTTGAGCGACTTGGTCTGGTGTAAGGCCTGTTTTTCTTAGTTGATTAGCACAAATTCGATATTCATTGGGAAATGAATCTGTAATGGCCATGGTAGGTAAAATACTGGCAAATAAACTACTAATGGTCATAAATGATGCTGTAACTGTATTGAAGGTTTTGAAGAAATAATTGGGTTGTTTGTTCCCCAAGAGACTAATTTTTTTGATGCTATTTTTCATAAGTATGTTTGTGATCGAATTGACAATTAGTGATTGGTGACTGGTGATTGGGTAAAATATAATTCTCCCTGCTCCCAACTCCTGACTGCTAATAGCTACTAAACAAATACTAGCCATAATCATCAAAATTATGTCATAATAATAAGTCTGGTAAATTTTAAAAAGGATTAAATTAAGGAAACTCATGTCCCGATACAGAGGGCCACGCCTAAGAATTGTACGCCGTTTAGGTGAATTACCTGGATTAACTCGTAAAAGTGCTAAACGAGCTTATCCCCCTGGACAACACGGCCAAAACCGTAAAAAGCGTTCCGAGTATGCTATCCGCTTAGAGGAAAAGCAAAAACTCCGCATGAATTATGGTTTAACTGAAAAACAGTTGTTACGTTATGTTCGCAAAGCTAGACGAGTCACTGGTTCTACCGGAGAAGTGTTATTACAACTGTTAGAAATGCGCTTGGATAATACCGTTTTTCGGATGGGTATGGCTCCCACAATACCAGCAGCCCGTCAATTAGTAAATCATGGTCACGTGACCGTGAATGGACGGGTAGTAAATATTGCCAGCTATCAGTGTCGTCCTGGTGAACTTATCTCAGTTAGAGATAAGGAAGTATCTAAAAAATTAGTAGAAGCTAACTTACAATATCCTGGTTTAGCTAATCTTCCTAACCATTTGGAATTTGATAAAAATAAGTTGGTTGGTAAGGTTAATGGTGTTGTTGAACGGGAATGGGTAGCATTACAAGTTAATGAATTACTTGTTGTAGAATACTATTCACGTCAAGCTTAATTTTTCTTGTATTGGTGCGTCAAGTGTTGGTACTTATTTGTTACTGCCAAATCTATCGCCATGACGCACCCTACCTAAATTATTAACTAACCTGATTAAGAGTATGATTTCACGCACAAGCGATTTAGGAGCAGAGAGTAAAAGTTTCAACTCTAGTACCGCAGGGCGGAAGTCATGCATTCAAAACGAAGACGGTATAGGCTTTTGGACGATTTAGAATGGTTGATTTATTAACATTAGGTACTAAAAAATATTGGTAATTGATAAAGCAATGTCCAGTCTGAGCGCAGCTATCGCTGAACTTCAACAGTGAATGATTTTATAGCAGTACGAAGATTGCCGTGATGTTGATCTAGTAGCTGTTTAGAACTGATTGCGTCTAAGTTTGTCCAATACATTAATAGGGCTAATTTTACGGATTTACCACTGCTTTCTAGTAAAAAACCTGCGCCTTCTCGATTTAATCCTGTTAAGTCTTGTAGGATGCGTAGGGCGCGATCGCGTAATTTTTGGTTAGTCACTGCCACATCTACCATACGATTGCCATAAACCTTACCTAATTTTACCATGACGCTGGTAGAAAGTATATTTAAGGCTAGTTTAGTGACAGTACCTGCTTTTAATCTAGTGGAACCTGCGAGTATTTCTGGTCCTGTTAAGATGCGAATATCAATGTCTGCTTCAAATCTGACTTGGCTGGTGGGTACACAGGCAATAAAGATTGTTAAAGCTCCACGTTGTTTAGCTGCGTTTAGTGCGCCATGAACGAAAGGAGTAGTACCACCTGCGGTAATACCAATTACTACATCTAATTGGGTAATTTGGCGTTGGGCGATCGCTGTTGCGCCATCTTCGGCATGATCTTCTAAGTCTTCAGAACTGCGAACTAAAGCTCCTGCACCGCCTGCTATAATGCCCTGTACTAGTTCTGGGGGTGTACAGAAGGTGGGAGGACATTCGGCGGCATCAAGTACGCCTAATCTGCCACTTGTACCTGCTCCGATGTAAAATAAACGGCCACCTTGATCTAATCTAGCGGCAGTGGCATCAATAGCGGTTGCTAGTTCAAATTTAGCAGCAGCTACAGCAGCTACAGCTTTTTGGTCTTCACTATTAAATAATTCTACTAATTCTAACGCGCTGAGTTGGTCTAAATTCAGACTATGGGGATTTACTTCTTCCGTGAGGAGATGTCCGCGTTCTTCTAAATTGGTCATGATCTGCAATATCCTAATTTTATTAATCAGTGGTTTTTGGTATCAGACTAATAAGAAATTAGGACTTACGCATTGACAGAATAAAAAAATAGTGCATTGATAAATAAGGGTCGTCTAGTAATCGGTATGGGAGAATGAGAGAAATTACTAAACTCTCGACAGCACAATGCAACATAGACATCTACA